>CALRXG020000188.1:0-11877 GCA_943372075.1 Bordetella parapertussis
GGTAGCGCTCTTCCTCGACATAGAGCAGCGCGACGCTGGTGCGCGCCAGCGACTCCGCGCCGAAGGCGAGCCCGGCCGCGTAGAACACCGCCGACACCAGGCCGAAACCGACCAGCGTGGCGTTTGACGCAACCGCGGGATCGACCAGCGGCAGCACATGGTAGTGGCCGAGCACGCTCAGCACCGCCGCGCAGGTCATTGCCAATGCGAACGCGAAGGCGACCACGCGCCGCGACGCAGACAGCGCCGCCTCGATCGGAATCACGACGAGCCAGACCGCGGCGAACGACGTGATGCCGCCGGTGGTTGCTGCGATCATCATCACGAGACCAGCGAGCGCCAGCGACGACAGCACATGCGCGCCTTCGTAGCGGCCGGTGCGCGACAAGAACCAGGACAACAGGATCGGTGCGATCAGCCAGGCAAATGCCGCGACCTCGATCGCCGACGGCGCGCCGCGCATTGCCAGGAAGGCCGGGAAGGATGCCAACGCCGCCAGGCTGCCGAGCAGCCGCGGCGCCATGAAGGCACGATGGCGCGCACGCGTCAGCGCATCATATTGCGCCGACGGATGCAGCAGCGCATCCAGGCAATCGCGGAACAAACTCAAACTATTCACAGCACTCGCGCTTCGGCTCGATCGTCGGACAGACGCGCCGGAACGCCTCCTTTGTGATTGCAGGTCAACGTGTCAGAGCGAACTTAAGCGAACGCTAAGGCGGGCTGGCGTGCTGCCAAACACCGTGCATTGCCGAGGTATCGACGCGGCTATTCACCGGGCATTTGTCCGGGATGGTGAACGGCTGGTTTCCGGATGCGACGATCTATGGTTTCGAAATGGTGGACGCGACGGATCACGCGCGTTTGGGAGCCGTCAGCCGCCATCAATCGAAAATTTACGGCGAATCAATTCAGGCGGATTTTCCGCGATTTTTCGGCGGATTTACTTCAATGCGGATACGTCCGGTTTATCGACCGATGCTAAGCCCAGGACAACGGCGGCATCGACCGCTCAAGAAGCAAAAGACACGATAGACGACCGGGATCGCGCCATGTTCTTCCTGTTGCGTTTGGCATTCTGGCTCGGGCTTGTGCTCGTGCTGCTGCCCAGAGACAAGACACCCGAAGCGGACAACACGCCGCAGGTCAGCGCGTCGGACGCTGTATCGGCCGCGACCGCGACGATCAACGACATGGGTCAGTTCTGCAAGCGTCAGCCCTCGGCCTGCGAAGTCGGCGGCCAGGCCGCGACCGCGATCGGCCAGCGCGCAACCGACGGCGCGCGCAAGCTCTACCAGATGATCACCGACAAGAAGCCCGATCACACCAGCTCGATCGACGGGGACGATACTTCGGCCGTCGCGTCCCGCGACACGCTGACGGCGGACGATCAGTCGATCGAATTCCGCCCGCCGCCAACGCCGTGAGCGCCAGCCAGGGCGCTTTCACCTGAAGTGAGGACCGGTTCACACCAAGAAACCGCCTCAAAACGACAGGGAACCGGTTCCATTTTCGTCGCTTTCGCGGCCCGCCTTCCTATATAAGCCGTCAAGGACAGAACGTGGGCCACGATGACGACGATCGACGAAATCAGAGACAATTTTGCGCTGCTCGACGAGTGGGACGACCGCTATCGCTACGTCATCGAGCTCGGCCGCACGCTCCAGCCGTTGTCGGAGGCGGAACATTCGGCCGAGAACAAGGTACAGGGCTGCGTCAGCCAGGTCTGGCTGTCGAAGCGGGTCGAGCGCGATGGCAACGGCGAACCACGCCTGATCTATCTCGGCGACAGCGACGCCCACATCGTGCGCGGCCTGGTCGCGATCGTGCTGACGCTGTTTTCCGGGCACACGCCGAAGGAAATCCTCGCCACCGATGCGCTCGCGCTGTTCAACGAATTCGGCTTCCGAGACCATCTCACGCCGCAGCGCTCCAACGGGCTGCGCTCGATGGTCGATCGCATCCAAAATGATGCGCGCGAAGCGCTGGCATCGGCCGCGTAGAACTTTTTTGCTTGACGCGTTTTCTTCACGCGAACCGGTGTCCACTTCGCTCGAAAACGCTCTCTACTTCCGCTTCCGTGCCTGCTGGCCCAGGCCCATCTTCTTGGCGAGCTGCGAGCGCGCCACCGCGTAGTTCGGCGCCACCATCGGATAATCGGCCGGCAGTCCCCATTTGTCGCGGTATTGCTCCGGCGTCATGTTGTACTGGGTGCGCAGATGGCGCTTGAGCGACTTGAAGCGCTTGCCGTCCTCGAGACAGACCAGATATTCCGGCGTGATCGACTTCTTCATCGACACCGCGGGCTTGGCCGGCTCGCTCGGTATGTCGGCGCGCCCGCTCGACACACGCAGCAATGCGGCGTGGACCTGGCTGATCAGGCTCGGAATATCCGAGGCCGGCGTCGGATTGCTGCTGAGATAGGCCGAAACGATGTTTGCGGTCAGCTCGACCGGCGTTTTGCCTGACGGATCGGACATCACTCAACCTTCCCCGCGCGCTCGAAGGTGCGGCGTTGCGAACCGCTCGGACAGTATCCGAGCGCGACAATACATTAACAGAATCGCGTACTACTTCGCGAATATGATCGGATTACAGCAAACCTGACAAGAACGCCCGCGTTTACGGCCTCACACCGGTCGCGCACAAGTATTGGCGTGAACCTACGGCCGCTGCTCCAGGTGCGACCTGAGCTCGTCGATCGAGGCAAACCGCATCATGCCCTCGGGCATCTGCGCTTCGATCGATCCGTCCGAATAAAGCGAATAGGCCATGCCGTCGACAACGCCGGATTTGAGCACGGTCACCGGCGGCTGCTCCTGCGGCGGCGGCGGATGGCCTGACGACGACGGCGCCGTGGCCGACTGGCCCTCGCCAAAGGTCGACGGCGTCCGCGGAACGCCACGCCGCGGGGCGACATCGACCGATTTCGGCCGCTCGGCCTTCGGCCAGGCCTCGTCGAACGCAGGCGGCGCGGGCTCGGCCGCCACGGACGGGTTCGGGCGCAACTCGGGCGACAACAGGTCCGGCGTCAGCGGCTCGGCGGCGCGCCCTTGGCTGCGCTCGCGCTCCTTCCGCGACGAGGAGAACAGCAGATTGCGCCGCTTGGGCGAGGCTGCGGCATCCGGCGGCGCGACGCCCGGCACGGGCGGCGGGGCATCGCCTGACGCGCCACGCTGGGGGATTTCATCGTGCCAGGGCGGTGGCGCCGCAGCGGGGGCGGTTGGCTGGACCGGCGGCGGGGGAACCGCAAGCTTCGGCTCGCGGGGCGGCGGAAACACCGCGACATCCTCAGGCGCGCCGCGCGGGGAAGTTGCGGCCGGCGGTGGGACCTCCGAACGGGCGCCCTTGCCCACCGCCTCGAGCCGCCCGGCGATGACCTGCAGTTCCCGCAGGACCGCCGCGAGCGCCAGCACGATCGCGCCCGTGCATATCCCGGTCACGCCCGTCATGATCAACGTGCCGCCGACGCTAAATTCCTTATTGGGGATTCCAAGGCCGAGCGCGGCCAGGCCTGCCAAGATAAGGCCTACGCCGACGACCATCAGACCAACCATCATCGAACTAACCCCCGGGAGACCCAACCGAAAATCGGCGCGAGCCACCGTTGCCACGATACCGTCATATTGCCCACACCGCCAACCGCCAATTGTAAGCTGAGTTCCCTAAAATCCCGCTTAACCCGGCGTGAGGCCCGTTTCGTCGCACTCGCAACATGCGCGGAAACCCGGCTCCCGTAGATTTACTGACGACGAATTGCTGCCAATTTATTGCAACGCATCTGGGAAATTACGCCACAATTTCCAATTACTCAGAAATGGAACTGCGCTATGGATGCCGGGGAATGAGGCCCTAAAGCGCCAATCTGGGCCACAGGCACGCCGGTATCATTAGCCATGTCATCGATTTCGACGTCTGCCCTCGAGGCGCCTGCGCGGCGCTCGGTGGAGAAGACCTGCGACGATCTCGCCTTCCTCGTCCTCGGCGTGGTCGCCATCGTCGCCGGTCTCACCTTCCGCGATTACGGACTGGGCTGGGACGACTACACCCACGCTGAATATGCCGACCTCCTGCTGCGGATGTACGAATCCGGGTTCAAGGACACCGGCGCGCTGTCATTTGCCAATCTGTACATGTACGGCGGCGGCTTCGACATGGCCGCAGCCCTGCTGCACAAGGTCATTCCGCTCGAATTGTTCGAGACGCGCCGGCTGCTCGGCGCGATCGTCGGCGTCATCGGCCTCGCCATAACCTGGCGCCTGGCGCGCCGTATCGGCGGCCCGTTGGCGGGACTGGCGGCGCTGCTGCTGCTGGCGCTGTGCCCGACCTTCTACGGCCACATGTTCATGAATCCGAAGGACGCGCCGTTCGCCGTGGCGATGATGGTCCTGATCATGGGCCTGGTCCGCCTGATCGAGGAATATCCGGCCCCTTCGCCGCGCACCATCCTGATCGTCGGCTTCGGCGCCGGCCTGTCGCTCGGCTGCCGCGTTCTCGGCGGGCTTGCGCTGATCTATGCCGTGATCGGCTTCATCCCGCTCTGGATCGAGGAATTCCGCAAGCAGGGGCTGCGCGAGGCGATCCACCGCTTTGCCCATGTCGCCTATGTGCTGCTGCCGGGACTTGCGTTCGGCTATCTGGTGATGGGCCTGATCTGGCCGTGGTCGATCATGGAGCCCGGACATCCGCTGGAAGCGGTGACCTATTTCTCGCACTTCTTCGAGAAGCCCTGGAAGGAGATGTTCGACGGTGCCCTGGTGCCGGTGCCGGACATGCCGTGGTCCTATCTGCCCACGCTGTTCGCACTGCAACTTCCCGAAGTGCTGCTGGCGCTGCTGGCCATCGCCGTGGTCGCCACCTTCATGTCGCTGTCGCGCAACGACGTCACCGCGAAGCGCAAATCGATCATGCTGATGCTGACGCTGGCGGCAACGCTGCCGCTGGCGATCGCCATGGTGAAGCGCCCTGCGCTCTATAACGGCATCCGCCACTTCATCTTCGTGATCCCACCGATGACGGTGCTCGCCGGCGTCGCCTTTGCCCGCGGCATGGACTGGCTCGGCGAGAACCGCCGCGTCTGGCAGCCGGCGGCGCTTGCGGTGTTCGCGTTCGGCCTCTTGCTGCCGCTCAGCGAGATGATCCGCCTGCATCCATATCAGTATACGCATTTCAACCACATCGCCGGCACGGTGCGGACCGCCGACAATTTCTTCATGCTGGATTATTGGGGCCTCGCGCTGAAGCAGGCATCCGACGGGCTGCGCGAGCAGCTCGCGGAGCGCCAGGAAGTGCCGCCGCAGCATCGCAAGTGGAAGGTCGCGGTCTGTGGACCGCAGCGCCCCGCGCAGGTCGCGCTCGGCCCCGACTTCACGATCGGCTGGGACAGCAACGCGGCCGATTTCGCGATGACGCTCGGCGAGTTCTACTGCAAGGGTCTGGCCGCGCCCGTCATGGTCGAGATCAAGCGCGACGACGTCGTGTTCGCCCGCGTCTACGACATCCGCGGCCGCAGCATTTCGAGCCTGCTGGCGATCCCGGCGCCGTAACGCGAAGCACGTCCGTTACGCGTCTGCCCACTTCCGAAGCATGATGTTCCGGATGGTGGGCCAGCCGTCGCATGCTGACATGACTGTCACGCCGTTACGCTGCCTTGCCGCGATCCGGCGCCGACGCTAGGTTCGATGCAGGAAACAGCCATCAATGGAGCAATCGGCCATGTCGCCCGCGGAAGCGCGTCTGAAGGAAGTGCCGTCGAACATGAGTGCGGCGGAATGGGAGCAGCGGATCAATCTCGCCGCCTGCTACCGGCTGGTCGCGCTCTATGGCTGGGACGATCTCGTCGACACCCACATTTCCGCCCGCGTGCCGGGACCCGAGCATCACTTCCTGATCAACCCCTACGGGCTGATGTTCGACGAGATCACCGCGTCGAGCCTGGTCAAGGTCGACCTCGACGGCAACCAGCTCTCGCAGAGCGACTACAGCATCAACCCGGCCGGCTTCACCATCCACTCGGCGATCCACGAGGTGCGCGAGGACGCCGGCTGCGTGCTTCATCTGCACACCGTCGACGGCACCGCGGTGTCGAGCGGCCCCGACGGGCTGCTGCCGCTGAACCAGACCGCCCAGCTCGTCACCCATGATCTCGCCTATCACGACTATGAAGGCATCGCGCTCGACCACGACGAGCGGCCGCGCCTGCAACGCGATCTCGGCAGCAAGAACCACATGCTGCTGCGCAATCACGGCACGCTGACGGTCGGCCGCTCGGTCGCCTCCGCCTTCGAGCGGATGTACCATCTGGAGCGCGCCTGCTCGATGCAGGTGGCGACCCGCGCGCTCGGCGGCACCGCCTATCCGGTCGACCAGCACGCGATCGACAAGAACACCGAGCTGCTCTCCAACCCGGACCGCGCCGAGCTGCGCTCGACCCAGCTGGTGTGGCCACCGCTGCTGCGCAAGCTCGACCGGGTCAATCCCGGCTATCGTGATTGAAATTTCACAATCCTGGCGTAAGCTGGACGTCAACACCCTCTACACGGCCTGAATCAAAACGCCGCCCAATTCCGGGCGGCGTTTTCACGTTCGGGGCCTCTCGCTTATTTGGCGTCGGCGAAGGCCGCGAGGATCCGCGCCCAGGAGCGGATGCCCTTGTGGTAGCTCTTGAGGTCGTACTTCTCGTTCGGCGAATGGATGTTGTCGTCGTCGAGCCCGAAGCCGACCAGCACGCTGTCGAGGCCGAGCGTGCGCTTGAAATCGGCGACGATCGGGATTGAAGCGCCGGAGCCGACCAGCAGCGCCTCCTTGCCCCATTCGTCGGTCAGCGCCTGCCTGGCCGCCGCAAGCGGCTTCATGTTCCAGTCGAGCGCGATCGCCGGCGCGCCGGAATGATCGATGAACTCGACCTTGCAATCCGCCGGCACGCGGGCCCTCACATAGTCGCGGAACGCCTTGCGGATTGTCTCCGGATCCTGTCCCTCGACCAGGCGGAACGAGACCTTCGCCGACGCCTCGGCCGGGATCACGGTCTTCGAGCCTTCGCCGGTATAGCCGCCGACGATGCCGTTGATGTCGCAGGTCGGACGCGAAGAGACCTGCTCGATCAGCAGCCGGTCCTTCTCGCCGGCAGGCACCGAGAGACCGATCGGCTTGAGGAAGCTCTCCGGCGTCAGATTGAGCTGCTTCCACTGCGCCAGAATATCGGGCGGCAGATCCTTCACGCCGTCATAGAAGCCGGGGATGGTGATGTGGCCGTTGTCGTCATGCAGGCCGCCGAGGATCCGCGTCAGCACGCGGATCGGATTCTGCGCGCCGCCGCCGAACACGCCGGAATGCAGGTCGCGATTAGCGGCCTTGATCTTGACCTCGTCATAGACCAGGCCGCGCAGCGCCGTGGTGATCGCGGGCGTGTTGGGGTCCCACATGCCGGTATCGCAGACCAGCGCGAAGTCGGCCTTGAGCTCGGCCTTGTTCGCCTCCAGGAACGGCACGAAGTTCTTCGAGCCGACCTCCTCCTCACCCTCGATGACGATCGTGATGTCGACCGGCAGCGATCCCGTCACATTCTTCCAGGCGCGGCAGGCCTCGACGAAGGTCATCAACTGTCCCTTGTCGTCCTCGGCCCCGCGCGCGACGATGATCTTGCGTCCGTCGGCATGGTCGGTCACGACTGGCTCGAACGGCGGACGATGCCAGAGACTCAAAGGATCGACCGGCTGCACGTCGTAGTGGCCGTAGAACAGCACGTGCGGGCGCCCGTCGGCGGAGCCGTTCAGCTTGCCGACCACGGCGGGATGGCCGGCGGTCGGCCGCACCTCGGTCTTGAAGCCGAGCGTCGCGATATCCTTGGCGAGGTGATTGGCAGCTGCCTTGCAGTCATCGGCAAAGGCCGGGTCGGCCGAGATCGATTTGATCCGGAGCAGCGCGAACAGCCGCTCCAGGCTGTTGTCGAAATCGGCATCGATGCGGTCGAGGACGGATTGCAGCTTGGCATTGGACATCGCGGATATCCTGTTCGTTGGACGTTGCGGCAGGTTGTAGCGCGCCCGCCCTCCACGGCAAAGCCGGTTGCCCGTTCCAGTCGGACCGCAGCGACCTACCTGCGCAGAATTCCGCCGAGCGCGCCGCGCACCAGCGCACGGCCAATCGAGCCGCCAACCGAACCACCGACCGATTTGCCGAGATCAGCCACCACGCCGCCGACCACCTTGTCCGTCACCGAACGCGTGACGTTGCGGGCGATCACCTGCCCGGTCGAGAGCCGGCCGCGCTTGACATTGGTGCCAAAAATCTCGGCAGCGATCGCGCCGATATGCCCGAGGATGCCGCCGCCACCGCCATCACCACCCTCGGCCGGTGCCGCCGCGCCGGCGAGCCGCTTCTGGATAATCTCGTAAGCGGACTCGGCGTCGATGGCGGTGTCGTATTTGCCCTTCACCGGGCTCGCATCCATGATCGCCTTGCGCTCCTCGGCCGTAATCGGCCCGATCCGCGCCGACGGCGGACGCACCAGGATGCGCTCGACCATCGAGGGCGTGCCGGCGCCCTCGAGGAACGACACCAGTGCCTCGCCCTTGCCGAGCTCCATGATCACCCGCGCGGTATCGAGCTTCGGATTGGGCCGGAAGGTCTGCGCGGCCGCCGCGACCGCCTTCTGATCACGTGGCGTGAAGGCGCGTAGCGCGTGCTGCACGCGGTTGCCGAGCTGCGCCAATACCTTGTCCGGCACGTCGATCGGATTCTGCGTGACAAAATAGACGCCGACGCCCTTGGAGCGGATCAGGCGCACCACCTGCTCGATCTTGTCCATCAGCGCCTTCGGCGCATCGTTGAACAACAGATGCGCCTCGTCGAAGAAGAACACCAGCTTCGGCTTCGGCAGGTCGCCGGCCTCCGGCAATTCCTCGAACAGTTCCGACAGCATCCAGAGCAGGAACGTGGCGTAAAGCCGCGGGCTCTGCATCAGCTTGTCGGCGACAAGAATATTAACCATGCCGCGACCGTCGCGGTCGGTACGCATGAAATCCTTCAGCGTCAGCGCTGGTTCGCCGAAGAACTTCGTGCCGCCCTGGTTCTCGAGCACCAGCAGCTGACGCTGAATGGTTCCGACCGTCGCCTTGGACACGTTACCGTAGCTCTGCGCGGCCTTGCGGATCGAGGCCAGCGGATCTTCGCCTTCGTCCGCCCCCTTTTTGCTGCTGTCGGGCGCGATCGCATCCAGCAGGGCGCGCAGATCCTTCATGTCGATCAATGTCAGGCCGTTCTCGTCGGCAACGCGGAAGGCAACATTGAGCACGCCCTCCTGCACGTCGTTCAGGTCGAGCATTCGCGACAACAACAGCGGTCCCATCTCGGTGATGGTTGCGCGCACCGGATGGCCCTGCTCGCCGAACACGTCCCAGAACACGGTCGAGAACTGATCCGGCTGGAAGGTCAGCCCCATCTCCTTGGCGCGCTTGACAATGAAGTCCTTCGCTTCGCCGACTTCAGAGATGCCGGACAAATCGCCCTTGATATCGGCCGCGAAGACCGGCACGCCCGCACGCGCAAATCCTTCCGCCATCACCTGCAAAGAGACAGTCTTGCCGGTTCCGGTCGCGCCGGTCACGAGGCCATGCCGGTTGGCGAGCGCGAGCGTCAACCAGGCTGTCTGTTCGCCCTTGCCGATGAAAATTTTCTCGTCAGTATCGGCCAACTTGTTGTCGGAGGTCGTCATCGCATCGCCTCTTCGCGCAGATTGGATCAGTTCGATTATCGAAATCCGGCATCGATCGTTCGAACCGATGCCATCATATTGCATGTTGCAGGTCGATTGAAACCATCGCCGGATACTGATGTGTCGTGTCGCTCCAACTGGTTCCTCATACTTTTTTCTCAGCCAAGTGACGAAAGGCATTGCGCATTGCGGGAAGATGGTGTGAATCCGCCGCTCACTCTTGCAGAGGTGCAACAGTCACAACGCGATCGCAAAAGAAAACGAACTGAAATGCGCGGATCGCTTGTATTTCGTGACACAGGCGCTCAAGATAAATCTTCAAGAACGACCCGGCAAAAACCGGTTGAGGCGGGGCAATATGGACGAATTGGTTGGACAGCTGGCCGCGAAGGCCGGCATCGATGGTGCTGTCGCTGAAAAAACCGTCGGCATCGTTCTGGGTTTCCTCCGTAACGAGGGCCCTTCCGACAAAGTCCAGGCTCTGATCGACCAAATCCCCGGCGCCGAAGCGGCAATCGCCGCGTCCAGCAACAGCGGTGGTCTGTCGCGGTTGATGGGCGGCGGGCTGATGGCTGTCGGCACCCGGCTGATGGCGCTTGGACTGAGCATGAGTGAAATTCAGAACGTTGCGCGTGAACTTTTCAGGTTCGGCCGCGACAAAATCGGAGCGGATCAAATGGGCGAGATCATCTCGGGGACGCCGGGCCTCAGCCAGTTCGCCTGAAGCACTCTCCTCACGCCCCTGCACGCGCGCTCCCTTCTACCTGCATACGAGTATCATGACATACCCCCTCTCCGAGATCGAAGGCCTGTCCGCCTATTGCGCCACCAAACTGAAATCGCAGGGTATCCGCACGACCGACGCGCTGCTTGAAGCCGCCCGCACCGTCAAGGGACGCAAGGCGCTCGCCGCCAAGACCGGGATCAGCGAACAACAACTGCTCGAATGGGCCAACATTTCCGACTACATGCGGATTCCCGGCATGGGCAAGGCGAAGGTCGGCCTGGTTCGCGCCGCCGGCGTCACCACCGTGCGTGAGCTCGCGCACCGCAACCCGTCGCGGCTGGCGCAGAGCATGAAGGACGCCAATGTCCGGCGTAAGCTCGTCCGCGTCATGCCGTCCGAGAAATCGGTCGAGCTGCTTATCGAACAGGCACGCAAGCTGCCGCCGAAGATCACCTATTAGCGTCACTATTTGCCTGTCTTAACGGCATTCCGCGGCGCCGGCGCCAGCCGTCATCTCCACATCTTGACTTGCCGCTGCGGTCAGCGCAAAGGCAGCGCATGATGGCGACCCAGCCCATAGCGTCGAGGGTGGCCGGCTCTGCCGGACACGCGGTGCTGCCGGCGCTGTTGTCGCGGCCCTATCCGGCCGTGATGGGCGTCCTGAACGTGACGCCCGATTCATTCTCCGATGGCGGCCAGTTCATCACGCCCGAGCAGGCGCTGGCGCAAGCCCGCAAGCTGGTCACCGACGGCGCCGACATCATCGATATCGGCGCGGAATCGACCCGCCCCTATGGTTCGCAGCCGGTCACGGCTGACGACGAACTGACGCGGCTGAAGCCAGTGCTGGCGGAGGTGGTCGGGCTCGGCGTGCCGGTGTCGATCGACAGCATGAAATCGGATGTGGTGGCGTGGGCGCTCGACCAGGGCGCAGCGATCGCCAATGACGTCTGGGGCCTGCAGCGTGACGCGGGCATGGCGCCGTTGATCGCCGCGCGCGGCGTGCCCGTGATCATCATGCATAATCGCGATCGGGCCGATGCTTCGATCGACATCATGCGTGACATCGCCGCGTTCTTCGAACGCTCGCTCGAGATCGCCGCGCACGCCGGCATTGCGTCAGACCAGATCGTACTCGATCCCGGTATCGGCTTCGGCAAGACGCCGGAGCAGAGCATGATGGCGCTGGCGCGGCTCGCCGAACTCGACGCATTCCGCCTGCCGGTGCTGGTCGGCGCCTCGCGCAAGCGCTTCATCAGCACGGTGGTGCCGTCGGAGCCGCAACAGCGGATCGGCGGCTCGCTCGCGGCGCATCTGATCGCCGCGCAGAACGGCGCCCGCATCATCCGCGCGCATGACGTCGCCGAAACCGTCCAGGCGCTGCGCGTCGCCGCAGCAATCGAGGGACAGCAATGACCGACACGATCTTCATCAC
>CALRXG020000189.1:0-11870 GCA_943372075.1 Bordetella parapertussis
CGACACCCCGGCATCGGCCATCGCCTTCAGCGCGGCCTCGTTGCCATAGGGGTCCATGATCGCGATCACCAGCGCGCCGCGCTTGTACTGCGACAGCTCGGAGGCCTCGGGCCGCTTCACCTTGATGACGATGTCGGCGTCCTTGAGCGCATCGGCCGAGACGGTGGCACCGGCTGCGGTGAGCTCCGAATCGGGCAGGCCCGATTTGACGCCTGCGGCGGGCTCGACGGCCACTTCGGCGCCGATCGCCTTGAACTTCTTGATCGTATCGGGCGAAATCGCAACCCGCGGCTCGGACGGATCGATTTCCTTCGCTACGGCAATCTTCATGGGCCCTCCCCCGGCGGCGCAAGCGCCGCACGCGTCTTCAAACTAGCGTTATTTTCGCCAGATTGGATACCCGGTATTTGCAGCCGGGTTCGATCAGGAATTCCGGCGCCGCAGCAGAACGGCGGCACCGTCAGCAGTTTAGGGATCAGACCAGGAAATAGGCCATCAGGGCGAGAAGGATGGCGACGCTGATGGTGCCGTATTTGACCAGTATGAGAAACCCTTCATAGGTCTGCTCATGCGCCACGTAGTCGTTGCCGTCGGCGGTCGTATAGGCCACTTCGCTATGGTCTGCCATCGCTGTCCCCAGTCAGAAATTCGCGTTCCGCGAGCCATTACCGCAAACGGGTTGGCAGGGCAACGGCGCGGGCCCGATCGGGTGATTTGAAGCGCAAATTGTCCCCGGTCCGGGTTGTCCGCCACCGGTGCTTGGGCAGGATTGATCCCCGAAACAACGATGTCATGGAATGATCATGCCGCCCGGCGCAAAAATGCAGCACGGACCGGACGTTCCACCCGGCCCGGCCGCTCCTCCTGGCGGAGCTGATGGGCCTCAGCCCATCGCCTCCAGTTCGTCGATCATGCCGGCAATGACGGACAGGCCGCCGTCCCAGAATTTGGGATCCTTGGCGTCGAGCCCGAACGGCTTCAGCAGCTCGGAATAGTGCTTGGTGCCACCGGCGGCGAGCATGTCGAGATAGCGCTCGGCGAATCCTTCCGAAGCGTGCTCGTAGACCGCGTAGAGCGAATTCACCAGGCAATCGCCGAACGCATAGGCATAGACATAGAACGGCGAGTGGATGAAATGCGGGATGTACATCCAGAACGTCTCGTAGCCGGGCTTGATCTCGATCGCCGGCCCCAGGCTCTCGCCCTGCACGCTGAGCCAGAGCTCGCCGATCCGCTCGGCGGTGAGCTCGCCATTCTTGCGCTCGGTATGAACCGCGCGCTCGAATGAATAGAACGCGATCTGCCGCACCACGGTGTTGATCATGTCCTCGACCTTGCCCGCGAGCAGCGCCTGGCGCTGCTTGGCGTTCTTGGTCTGCGACAGCAGCCGCTTGAAGGTCAGCATCTCGCCGAACACGCTCGCGGTTTCCGCCAGCGTCAGCGGCGTCGGCGCCATCAGCGCGCCGTTCTTCGCGGCCAGCACCTGATGCACGCCGTGGCCGAGCTCATGCGCCAGCGTCATCACGTCGCGCGGCTTGCCCTGATAGTTCATCAGCACATAGGGATGCGCCGACGGCGTGGTCGGATGCGAGAACGCGCCGGGCGCCTTGCCGGGACGGACCGGCGCGTCGATCCAGCGATCGACGAAGAAGCGTTCCGCGATCTCGGCCATCCTGGGCGAAAAGCCGCGATAGGCCGACAGCACCATGTTGCGCGCTTCCGGCCAGTCGATCGTGCCCGTCGCCGCGAACGGCAGCGGCGCGTTGCGGTCCCAGTGCGGCAGCTTCTTCTTTTTGAACCAGCCGGCCTTCAGCGCGTAATAGCGGTGCGACAGCTTCGGATAGGCTGCGCGCACCGAGGCAACCAGCGCATCGACCACCTCGCGCTCGACCCGGTTGTTGAGGTGGCGGGAGTCCGCGACATCCTGGAAGCCGCGCCAGCGGTCGGAGATTTCCTTGTCCTTGGCGAGCGTGTTGGTGATCAGCGCGAAGCTGCGCTCATTGTCCTTGAAGGTCTTGGCCAGCGCCTGCGCCGCGGCCTTGCGCTTCTCCCCGGCCTTGTCCTGCAACAGATTCAGCGTCGGCTCGATCGCGAGCTCCTTGCCAGCGACCTTGAAGCGCAAGGCGGAGATGGTCTGGTCGAACAGCCGGTTCCAGGCGGCATAGCCGCTCTGCGCCTTTTCGTGGAACAGCTGCTCGACGCGATCCTCGAGCTGGTACGGCTTGTCCTTGCGCAGATCCTCGATCCACGGCCGGTAATGGCCGAGTTCGGGCTCGGCCATCGCGCGCTCGATCACGTCGTCGTCGACGCGGTTGAGCTCCAGCGCGAAGAACAAGAGGTGCACCGACGCCGCCGTCAGCCGCTCGGAGACGTCGCCATAGAACTTCGAGATCGCGGGATCGACGCTGTCGCCGGCATGAACGAGGCCGGCATAGGAGCCGAGCCGGCCGGCCAGGTCGTCGATCGCCTCGTAGCGCCTGACTGCCTCGGCGAGCCACTTCCCACCGCCATCGCGAGCGGTATTTTCGGCCAGCTTGCCCTTGTAGTCGGTCTCAAACGCGACGCAATCGGCGTCCATTTTCTGCAAATCGCGTGCGACTTCCGGCGCGTCGATCCCGGTGTAGAGATCTGCCAGATTCCATTCCGGGAGCTTGCCGGTCTTGCCGGCGGCCTTCTTCGCCGCCGGGGCGCCTGAAGATTTGCGTTGCGCGGCCGTCTTGCGCAGCGCGGATTCCTTGCGGAGAGCGGCCTTGCTGAGTGCGGATTTGTTCGGAGCGGATTTGGAGCGCGAGGTCATCTTGTTCGAAACCTTACTTCAGTCGGAAGGACGGCGGCTGCGGAATGACGGGCGGGATGGCAAGGTTTAAGAGTGCGTTAATCGGCATCGGCGACATTGCCCCGATTCGAGACAAATAATCGTAGCGTGCGGGGAAAACCATGGCTGCCACCATTTTGATCGCCGATGACGACGCGGTACAGCGCCGTTTGGTTGAAAACATGGTGCAGAAGTGCGGCTATGAGCCCCTCGTCGTGGACAGTGGCGACGCGGCGATAGCGGCCCTGACCGCATCCGAGACGCAGGCGATCGATGCCGTCGTGCTCGACCTCGTGATGCCGGGCCTCGACGGTCTCGGAGTCCTCGCAAAAATTCGTGAAGCTGGTTTGAACGTCCCGGTCATCGTGCAAACCGCGCATGGCGGCATCGATAATGTCGTCTCGGCGATGCGCGCCGGCGCCCAGGATTTCGTCGTCAAGCCGGTCGGCTTCGAGCGGCTGCAGGTTTCCCTGCGCAACGTCCTCAACGCCTCGGCGCTCAAAGGCGAATTGCAGCGCATCCGCCACAGCCGCGAGGGCCGGCTGACTTTCTCCGACATCATCACCCGCAGCGAGGCCATGGCCGGGGTGCTGCGCACCGCGCAAAAAGCCGCCTCCTCGACCATTCCGGTGCTGATCGAGGGCGAATCCGGCGTCGGCAAGGAACTGTTCGCACGCGCCATCCATGGCAGCAGCGAGCGCAAGGCCAAGCCGTTCGTCGCGGTGAACTGCGGCGCGATCCCGGACAATCTCGTCGAATCGATCCTGTTCGGCCATGAGAAGGGTGCCTTCACCGGCGCCACCGAACGCCATCAGGGCAAGTTCGTCGAGGCCCATGGCGGCACGCTGTTCCTCGACGAGGTCGGCGAACTGCCGCTGGCGACGCAGGTCAAGCTGCTGCGCGCGCTGCAGGAGGGTACCGTCGAGGCGGTCGGCGGCCGCAAGCCAGTCAAGGTCGATGTCCGCATCATCTCCGCGACCAACCGCAAGCTGCTCGATCTGGTGAAAGCCGGCCAGTTCCGCGAGGACCTGTTCTATCGCCTGCACGTGCTGCCGCTGACCATTCCAGCGCTGCGGCAGCGGCGCGAGGACATTCCGCACCTGCTGCGGCATTTCCTGGCGCGGTTCTGCGCCGAGGAGAACCGCAACATCACCGGCATCAGCGGCGAGGCGATGGCGCATCTGGCGCAGCTCGATTGGCCGGGCAACATCCGCCAGCTCGAGAACACGGTCTATCGCGCCGTGGTGATGAGCGACGGCGATCAGCTCGGGCTGGCCGACTTCCCACAGGTTACGGCGCATCCGGTGCCGGAGGGCAAATCCTTGCAGGGCGAGCCGCTGGTGGTATCGCCCTCGACCGCGCCTGCCATGATATCTGGTAATGAATTACCGGTCGCAACGATCCTGCCGACGGCGGGTGGCCTCTCGATGCTCAACGCCGCCGGCGAGGTGCGCCCGCTAGAAGATCTCGAGAACGAGATCATCCGCTTCGCGATTTCGCATTATCGCGGCCAGATGTCGGAGGTCGCGCGGCGCCTCAAGATCGGCCGTTCGACCCTGTATCGCAAGCTCGACGACGCGGCGGCCGGCGCGCGGACGAGCGACGCCACCTAGGCCACGCGGCCGAGAAAGCCACATCAGGGAACCTTTTGAACCGTGTCGTGGCGGTGACAGACAAAGGCTGTGCCGCGTGGCAAAAACGCACAGCTCGAACGAAATCAGGTGTTTCGGGGTCAGTTTGTCGTGAGTTGCCCCGCATGGCGCTGGCTGCACAAGAGGGGCAAATGTATCGTCTGCGTTAGTTGCGTGCAGGCGTGCGAGTCGATCGATCAAGCCGGCGCTTTCCGCGCAGACTGTGAAACCAAAAACTGATTTGAACCGTTCCAGAAGTCCGGGCCGGTTCCACCCAGGGGGTGTGATGATGCGTGACTGTTCGAACAACCGTCGGGGATTTGACCGCGTTCTGATGGCCGTCGCGGCGGGCTTCCTCACGGTGTCCGCGACCTCTGCGCTCGCACAGGACACGCCGCGCTCCAACGCTGCCGAACTCGCAATCGACGCCGCGATCCCGCGGCCCGAACCGGCCAATGTGCCGCCCCCCACTGCCGGCGATTTCAAGGCCGACATCACCGCCGCGCTACCCGATGCGGCCAAGTCCGCCGATGTGAAGGCCGCCGATGTGAACCCCGCCGATGTGAAGCCCGGCAGCACGCAGGCCACCGAGGCCAAGCCCGCCGAGCCGAGCGCAACGGCAAAGGCCGCCGAGCCGAAGCCCGCCGATGTCGCCACCGCGCCGGCAACGAAACCCGCCGATGCGCCGAAGACCGATACCGCGGTCGCGCCCGCCGCAACGCCTGCCCCAGCAACCGCAACCGCGCCTTCGGCAAGTCCCGCACCGGCGGCAGCGCCCGCCACCGCGCCTGCGACGGCCACTGCTCCCGCTGCGGAACCCGCGAAGGCCGCGAGCAATGTCGCCGCCGAGGATCAGCCGGTCGCCGACAAGCTGCGCGAACTGCTCGCCGGCAAGACGCTGCGTACCTTCGACCGCAAGAATGAGCGCGCCGCCGCCGAGAAATTCTATTCGGCCCGCGACTACGCGCCTGTGTTCACCAAGGCCGGCAAGCTTACCGAAGCTGGCAAGGGCGTCATCGCCCGCCTGAAGGATGCCGCCGCCGACGGCCTCGATGCCACGGACTACCCGGTGCCGGATTTCGCAGCGGCTACGACCCCCGATGCGCTGGCGGATGCCGATCTGAAGCTTGCGGCCAGCATGCTGGACTATGCGCGCCAGGCCCAGAGCGGCCGCATGCACTGGTCACAGGTGTCGGCCGACATCCTCTATCCGGAGCACCCGATCGATCCGGCGGAGGTGTTCGCGAACGTGACCTCGGCCAAGGACGCCTCGGCCGCGCTCGACAGCTACAACCCGCCGCAGAAGCTCTACAAGGAGCTGAAGAAGAAGCTCGCCGAGCTGCGCGGCCAGGGCGACGGTCCCGTCATCACGATCGCCGACGGCCCCGCGCTGAAATATGTGCCGGCGCGCAAGAAGCAGGCCGCGGTAGAAATGGACGACCCGCGCGTACCGGAGCTGCGCAACAAACTCGGCGTCACCGAGAATGCCGACAGCACGAAGTATGACGCAGCGGTCGCGCGGGCGGTGCAGAAATTCCAGAGCAGCGTCGACCTCAAGCCATCAGGCGTGCTCGACGAGCGCACGGTGAAGGCGCTGAACAATCCGAAGCGCGACCGCCAGATCGACACCGTGATCGTCAACATGGAGCGCTGGCGCTGGCTGCCGCGCCAGCTCGGCGCCGCCAATGTCGGCAATGCCTATGTGATCCTCAACATCCCCGACTACACCCTGAAGGTGATGCAGAACGGCGCGCAGGTCTGGACCACGCGCGTCGTGACCGGCAAGCCCGGCCAGCACGCCACGCCGCTTTTGACCGAAACGATGAAGTACATCACGGTCAACCCGACCTGGAACGTGCCGCCGTCGATCATCTACAACGAATACCTGCCCGCCTTGCAGCAGGATCCGACGGTGTTGCAGCGCATGGGCCTGAAGCTCGAGCGCAACCGCGACGGCACCATCCACATCTCCCAGCCGCCCGGCGAAGCCAACGCGCTCGGCCGCATCCGCTTCAACTTCCCGAACAAGTTCCTGGTCTATCAGCACGACACGCCGGACAAGTATCTGTTCGCGAAGGACGAGCGCGCCTTCAGTCACGGCTGCATGCGCGTGCAGAATCCGGATCAGTACGCCTCCGTGCTGCTCAACATCACCGAACCGAACCAGCGCTACACGCCGGAGAAGATCCGCAGCATGTACGGCTCGAGTGAAGTCGATCTGAAATTCCCGACGCCGATCCCGGTCAACATCACCTACCAGACCGCGTTCGTGGACGATGCCGGCAAGCTGCAGATCCGCCGCGACATCTACGGCCGCGACGCCACCATGCTGTCGCTGCTCAAGAACAGCCGCGGCAAAGATCTCGAAACGGTGGTGGCGCACGCCCAGCCGAGCTATTCGCGTCCGCCGCGCAGCAGCCTGCCTCCCGGCGTCAACGTGGCCGGCGACAACAGCGGCTTTGGCTCGTCTGGACCGAATTTCTTCGAGCGCCTGTTCGGAGGATTCGGCCAGCCGGAGCCGCAGCCGGCCCGCCGCGGCCAGGCCCAGCAGCAGCGCCGGGTGATCACCCGCTGATCGTCCGGCCCGCCCCAATCCGATAAATATTGCAGCAAAATCAACGATCTCGCTCAAAAAGCGAGATCGTTTACGTTAACCATTACCCATAGCTGCCGAGGAACCGGGCTATCTTTTGCCACAGTCGACCAGTTAGTTAAGCCTAACTTGGGGGCGGGTCGGTAAACCTCGGTTAACCCTCCCGCTTTAAGAAAGCGTTCACCGTCTTTCGCAGGGGGTCTGCGAATGATGCCGACCGAACGCTCGTCGACTGGGTGGGCTTATAGTGCTGGCTGTCTTCGCACGCCGCTTCAATCCGTTGTCGCTGCCTAAGGCCAGATACCAAGTCGGCCTGGCCGCGCTATTGCTATTGGCCGGTGCCGGATCGGTGCACGACGCGACCGCGCTGAACCAGACCCGCACCCTCTCCTTCCACCACACCCATTCCGGCGAAGACCTTACTGTCACTTTCAAGCGCGATGGCCGTTACGACGAAGCCGCGCTGAAGCAGCTCAATCACTTCCTGCGCGACTGGCGCTCCCAGGACGAGACGGTGATGGACCGTCATTTGTTCGATATCATCTGGGAGGTCTATAACGACGTCGGCGGCAAGCAGCCGATCCAGATCATCTCCGCCTATCGCGCCCCCGCCACCAACGCCATGCTGCGCCGCCGCTCCTCGGGCGTTGCGCGCCACAGCCAGCACATGCTCGGCCACGCGATGGATTTCTTCATTCCTGGCGTGCCGCTGGAGCAGATCCGCTACGCTGGCCTGCGCCTGCAGCGCGGCGGTGTCGGCTTCTATCCGACCTCGGGCTCGCCGTTCGTGCATCTCGACACCGGCGGCATTCGCCACTGGCCGCGCATGACCCGCGAGCAGCTGGTCAGGGTGTTCCCCGACGGCCGCACCGTCCATGTCCCGACCGACGGCACACCGCTGAAGGGTTATGAGCTCGCCAAGGCCGACATCGAGCGCCGCGGCAATGGCGACGATGCCGCCACCATCAGCAAGCCGACCCTGTTCGCGAAGCTGTTCGGCGGCGGCAAATCAGGCGACGACGAAGACGAAGGCGCGTCTGCCGTGAACGACAAGCCCGCGGCCAACACCGTGGTCGCGTCCGCCGCACCGGCCAAATCAGCCGACCCGGTTCCGATGCCGCGCGCAAAGCCGCAATTCGCCGCCGCGATCCAGCTCGCCGCCGCTGACGCACAGTTGGTCCCGATGCCGAAGGCCAAGCCGGCGATCCAGGTGGTGCAGACGGCCGAGAACACTGCGCCGCAATCACCCGCCGACATCATCAACGCCCGCGGCTTCTGGGGTGATGACGCAACGCCGAAGCAGGCTTCGGACGCGCAGATCGCGGCGCTGAAGGCCCGCGAAGCGGTTGGCGCCGCCGATCCGCAGACCACCGCCAGCGCGACCGAGAACTTCAACAAGGCGCTCGCCTACGTCCCGGCCGGATCGCCGGTCGATCGTGCCAATATCGTCGCTGCGTCGGCACCGATCCCGCGCAATCTGCGTCCGACGCGCAATGCCGCAGCCCCGAGCACAGAGATCAACACCGTCGTTCCCAAGGGTGCGTCGGGCCAGGGCGTGATCACCACGTCGGCGCGGATTTCGGCCGCCAAGGGCAACGACATCTGGATGCGCGTGGTGATGCTGGCGCCGAGCGCAAGCAACGGCATGCTGACCACGGTGCTCGGCGACACCGACATGAGCACGATGCGGGCTCACTTCGTGAAGCCGCAGGTCGCCGTCGCCATGACCTTCTCGGAAGATCCGATGATGGGCATGACCTGCGACCGCTTCTCGGGCTCCGCCACGGCCCTGCTGACCACCCAGTCGTTCGTGCTGCGCACCGCCTCGCTGCGCTGAGCGGCGGACCTCTCCAAGCGGCCTTCTGAGACTTCTGCGCACACGCGCAGCCTCAGTTGGGCCGCTCTTGGCATCGCTGTCAAAGCGCTCGCTGGCTAGGCCCCGCGTGCCCGCGCGAGGGTTTCGGACGGCATCTCGCCATATGCACGGCCATAACATCTGGCGAAGTCGCTCAGATGCCAGAAGCCGTTGGCATGGGCGGCCGCGGTCACAGTGAGAAGGGGTCCCCCTTTGACGAGCAGCTTGCGGACTAACCACATGCGCTTCGACCGAAGATGTTGGTGCAGGCTGACGCCGCAAATGTGCTGCACCGCCGTCTGGAGGGTTCGAACGGAAACCCCGAGCGTCTCCGCAAGGCTGGTACTGTAAAGGTCGGCCTCTCCGGCAGCCGCCACCAGTTCATCCAGGCGCTCGACGAGCTTCCGGTGTCGGTCGAACGAACCGGGAAGCGCCTGCTTGACACTGTCCTGGACAAGCGCGCTGTCGAGCCCGGCGATGAGCGTCTCCTGCAACTGCCCGCTCAACTGCTCGAACTCCCTGAGATCCTTGCAGTTGGACGCCAGGCAAAACATGTCCAAAATCGCCGATCGCACCGCCAGCATCTTCGCCGGCGCCAGCTTGAACTGTTCGATTCCACGATCGAAATCGGCCCACCCTCGATTGCTCATATCCGAGCCGAAGCGGAGCATGAGATAGGTGTTCGCATGCCGTTCGACGACATCTGCGGTCGCCCGGCCACGAATGACACCGATTGTAGAATCGCCGACCTCCTTGCCATTCATGGTTGCGTGGAAAGCCAGCGGAACGACGAGGCCGACCCCGCGATCGGCTCCGAGCTCTCCCTCCATCCGCCGGGCGAATGATCGCTGCAGCACGAGAAGGCAGTCCGGAAGCGCCAGTATGCTCCGCGAAACCGCGATCGCCGAGGAACCCAGCGGCGTGCTTGTCATTCCGCCGAGAACATCGTTTGGGCGAAATTCGTCAAAGCTGCCGAAGCGCTCGACACGTAGCACCGGCGACGGATCGATCCAACGGACGGGCATCGGGTCCTCCTACGAAATCGAATGATTGAGCAGCGCCTCGCCCGAACGCACGATTCCCTTCATCAGTTCGACCGCCGACCGGAAGCTGTCCTCGCCAACCTGTCCGGCAAGCTTCGCCTGTACCTCTCTCCAGCGCGGCAGCGCGCGGGACAGAGTTTTCCTGCCCTTGGCGGAGATCGAGACGTCGCGCGCGCGACGGTCTGCCCCCGGCGCAATCCTCACCAGACCGCGGCGCTCGAGGATGGTGACGTTGCGCGCGAGCGCGCTCGGATCCATCGACATCCTCACCGCAAGTGCGCCCATGGTCACCGTCCCTTGTCGCGCGCAGGCTGCCAGCAGCATGAATTGCGTCGGCTCGATCCCGACGGGCGCGAAAGCCTCGGCATAGAGCCGGGTAATCACACGGCTCGCCTTCCGGACGTTGAATGCGGCGCAGCAATCGCCCACGACCGCCAGTTCGTCGGGCGTTGGTGAGATATCGTGCATCATCAAGAATCCCTAATAGGTATATACCGATAATTTATATGTATATGCCGTTTTCAAAAGGTTAAGCACGAAATTTCGCTGAGTTGCCGATTTTTGGCAACCGGATTGATCAGGCAGTCAGAATCGCCGGGTCAATATCCCTCGCAACGACGTCGATACCGAACAGGCGCCGGGGAGTAATCCACATGCCGAACATCGTCAGCCTCGATCAATGCAGGCGTCGGCGGCTCGCACAGCCCCACACATATCAAGCAACGCCGATCGACCGGTCCGAGCATGGGAATGCGGGGCGACAGAGCGCACGGGAAGCGCTTCAGGAAGCGATCTTCGCTCTTCAGATCACCCACGCACAAACGTCGATCGTGATCGAGGACATCGAAGACAAGGAAAGCCGGGAAGCGCTGCGGGCTCAATCCGAACGGATCTGCAGCCTAATTGACCTCGCCTGGTGCCGACTCGGGGACATTTGAGCTGCTGGCGTCGTTACGTCCGGCCAAGATGCGTCGGACTTCCTCTGTTCATGCGACCGGGCCCGCACGGCCAGCGCCCGCTCGGGCCTTCGCGAGACAGAAAGCCGACAAGTTCGACGGACGCGGTTTTGCTTTCGCGTGAGGCAGGACCCGACGGCGACGGCATCCGCCGACGGTCAAGCCAGCACAACCGGCCCCCGGCGTCCGGCGGCATCTGAGCTTGCGACTCGCTTGATGGCCGCCACGAGTTCGCGTCCGCGATAAGGTTTCGGACAGAAGTCATCCATTCCCGCTTCGAAACACTGTGCACGATCTTCGGCAAAGGCACTGGCCGTCAGCGCGACGATCGGAACGTCCCTGAACGGCTGCTTCAGGTTTCGGATGGCACGTGCTGCCTCCAGCCCGTTCATGTTCGGCATGTGAACGTCCATGAGTATGATATCGTAACGCCGTGCGGACGCCGCCTTGACCGCTTCGAGACCGTCACATGCGACCGTAACGTCGGCCCCGAACCGACCCAGGATCTTTCTGGCGATGTCACGATTGGTCAGATTGTCCTCAACAAGGAGGATCTGCACGCTCCTGAGATCGCTCGCATCTGATACGCCCTGCGGCTTGGAGGCCGGCGCGATCGGCGCAATGGGTTGCGCGGCCCGTCCAAAGGGAAGCTTGACCGTGAATTCGCTTCCTTCACCGGGCACACTCTTGACACTGATCGAGCCTCCCATCTGCGTCGTCAGACGCCGGGTGATCGCCAATCCAAGTCCCGTCCCACCGTACCGGCGGGAAATGGAGTTGTCGGCCTGCCAGAATTCCGTGAACAGGTTCTCGATCGCAGCTTCGCTCATTCCGATGCCGGTGTCGCTGACCGTCATCACGAGCGGCACAATAGCTCCGCGGGCGCCCTCCTCGGCAGCAACCCGAATGGTAACTCCGCCTTTCTCGGTGAACTTCACGGCATTCGAGGCGAGATTCAATAGGATCTGTCGTAGACG
>CALRXG020000190.1:0-11799 GCA_943372075.1 Bordetella parapertussis
GCGCTGTCGGCGGAATACGGCACCTACACCCAGTCGATCATCCAGAGCGGACACTTCAAGGCGGGCGACGGCTTGCAGCCGGTGTCGACCGCGACCACCGTGCGGGTTCGCGACGGCAAGACGCTGACCACCGATGGTCCGTTCGCGGAAACCCGCGAGCAGCTCGGCGGCTACTATCTGGTCGACGCCAAGGACCTCGACACCGCGCTCGGTCTTGCCGCACGGATCCCGGGCGCCAGAGATGGCTCGATCGAGGTACGGCCGGTGATGATCTACGATAACTAAGTGGGCCAGCGTTTCGGGGCGACGCGCGCACGTCGTCCCGGAATGACGGATCCTCGCCGAGCGGTGTGATGACCCCGAGCCAGATCGAAAAGGTGTTTCGCGACGAGGCAGGGCGGGCGCTCGCCACGTTGATCCGTCTCGTCGGCGATTTCGATCTGGCCGAGGATGCGCTGCAGGATGCCTTTGCGGTGGCGCTGCAGCGCTGGCCGATCGGCGAATTCCCCGCCAATCCGCGCGCCTGGCTGGTCAATGTCGGCCGCAACAAGGCGATCGACCGGGTGCGCCGCGCCGCCAGCTTTCGCGGCAAGCAGCAGCAATTGACGCACCAATTGCTGCTCGATGCGGAGGCGTCGCCCGAGCCGGCCGATGCGACGCTCGATGACGACATGCTGCGGCTGATCTTCACCTGCTGCCATCCGTCCTTTGCCGCCGAGGTTCAGGTCGCACTGACCTTGCGCACGGTGTGCGGGTTGACGACGGCGGAGGTCGCGCGTGCGTTTCTGGTCAGCGAGGATGCGATGGCGCAGCGCCTACTGCGTGCCAAGCAGAAGATCAGACTCGCCGGCATTCCCTACGAGGTGCCGGAGCGCGAGGCGCTCGAGCCGCGGCTCACGGGCGTGCTCGCGGTGATCTACCTCGTGTTCACCGAAGGCTATGCGGCGACCGCCGGCGACGATTTGATGCGGCCCGATCTCGCGCGCGAGGCGATCCGGCTGGCGCGGCTGATCGATGCGCTGATCCCGGCGCGCGGCGAGATCAAGGGCCTTTTGGCCTTGATGCTGCTGCATGACGCACGCCGCGCCGGCCGCCAGACCGCCGCCGGCGACATCGTGCTGCTCGAGCAGCAGGACCGTTCGCTGTGGGATATCGGGCAGATCACTGAGGGCGTGAGGCTGGTCGAGGAGGCGCTGCGAATGCCGGGCCGGCCGCAATCCTATGCGGTGCAGGCCGCAATCGCCGCGTTGCATGCGCGAGCGCCGAGCTTCGCGGATACCGACTGGCCGCAGATCGCCGGTCTCTATGAGGTGCTGCTGCGCATCAGCCCGTCGCCGGTGATCGAGCTCAACCACGCCGCCGCGGTGTCGATGGTCGACGGCCCGGCGCGCGCGCTCGATCTGATCGATGCGCTGGACGCGCGCGGCAGCTTGAAGGGATACGACCAGCTGCCCGCGGTGCGCGCCGACCTGCTGCGCCGTCTCGGCCGCAAGGACGAAGCGCGGCAGGCCTATCTCGCCGCTTCCGCCGCAACCCAGCTCGAGCCGCTGCGGCGGCTCTATGCGCGGCGGATTGCGGAACTGGGGTGAGATATGGCTTGCTTCGTCGCTTCGCTTCTCGCAATGACGAAAGCGAGAACCTATCTCGACGCGACCGCCACCGCGTCCGGCGGCAGGCTCTCCAGCAGCGCGTGCAGGGTTGCCATGGTGGAGCGGTCGGCGATCCCGTCGACGCGTTCAGGACGGAAGTGGCGCTGGAAGGCGGTGACGACCTCCATGGTCGGCCCGTCGAACTTGCCGTTGGTCGGGATGTTGTAGCCGTAACGGCGGAATGCGGCCTGCATGTTGGAAACGCTGTCGCTGATCGCGCCGAGTTGCAGCGCATCGCCGCGCACGATCCGCGCCGGCTGCACCCAGTGCCCGACGCCGGAATTGGCCAGCGAGTGCCACGGGAATTTCTCGCCGGGATCCTTCTTGCGTCCCGGCGCGACGTCGGAATGGCCGAGCACGCGATGCGAGGGCACCTTGCGGCGAAGCATGATGCCGCGGCACAGCGCGATCACGGCCGCGATCTGGCGCAGCGGGAAATCTGGATAGCCCCAATCGTGGCCGCGATTGACGATCTCGACACCGATCGAGCAGGAGTTGATGTCGTCCTCGCCCGCCCATGCGGACACGCCGGCGTGCCAGGCACGCATGCTCTCCGGCACGCATTGCACGATACGTCCGTCCTCGAGCACGATGTAATGCGCGGAAACCTCGGTGCCCGCCGTGCAGAGCTGCGCGATCGCGCCTTCGACGTCGGGCATGCCGGTGTAGTGCAGCACGATCATGTCGGGTTGCCGGCCGCCCGCGCGCTCGCCGAAATTCACCGACGGGATCACGTCGGAGGCGATCGAGGAATCCGGCGTGAACGTCTTCGCGTCGGCCACGCCCTTCGGAACAGGAAGGACGCGCTGACGCTTCGAATCAGCGTTGCCAGACGAGGACGAACCAGAAGCCATACGAATCACTCAAACCCGACGTGAGAACAGCATTTTGACATATGGATAAACCAAATAGGCATTTACTATTCCTTTACCCTGCGGGTCGCCGCAATCGGCCCGCCGGTTCCGGGGGGCGCATTATGCCCGGACTGTGCGCCGGGGGCATCACTCGAATGCGTATCAAAGGCGCGCCATCGCGCTAACCGATCATCAACGTTTTCTTAACGCTAAGTGCCGTTACTGAGGGTGAAGTGCCGAACCGGTTTCGGGGGACGGCCAAGGCTCCGCTGCTTGCGCGAAATCCCATGGAAACCCTCCCAATTCCGGTCGGATATCAGGATTTGCGACCGGGGACGGGAGTTGGCGCTGGCATCACGCAGCAACGCTTTCGCAGCAATGGTCGGGCAAGGCGCGAGGATTCGAGGCGCAATGAGTCGGCGCGCAGCCAGCTTGCATACCAGTCACGCGGTCCCGCCCGGGGACGGCGCATGAGCGAGCGTGCGTCGCGTCACATTTCGGTACTCGGCCACGAGGTGGTCGCATATCTCGCGCCGCGCGCCGGTGGCATCTATGTCGATGCCACCTTCGGTGCCGGTGGCTATAGCCGCATGATCCTCGACATCGCCGATACCCGCGTGATCGGCATCGACCGCGACCGCACCGCGATCGCCGGGGGCTTCGATCTGGTCGACGGCGCGGAAGGCCGGCTGACGCTGGTGGAGGACCGCTTCTCCAATCTTGCCGAGGTCTGCGCGGCGCAGGGCGCGGAGACGGTCGACGGCGTCGTGATGGATGTCGGCGTCTCGTCGATGCAGCTCGACCAGGGCGAGCGCGGCTTTTCGTTTCGGCTGGGTGGACCGCTCGACATGCGGATGGGGCAGAGTGGCCCGACCGCGGCCGATGTGGTCGCGACCGCCTCCGAGAAGGAACTCGCCGACATCATCTATATCTTCGGCGAGGAGCGCCACTCGCGCGGCGTCGCCCGCGCCATCGTCGCCGCGCGCAAGGACGCGCCGATCACGACGACCGAGGCGCTGGCCGATCTCGTCGCGAAAGTCGTGCGGGCCAAGCCGAACGAGATCCATCCGGCGACCCGGACCTTCCAGGCGCTGCGCATCTTCGTCAATGAGGAGCTCGACGAGCTCTATCTGGCGCTGGCGGCCGCCGAGCGCGTGCTGAAGCCGGGCGGGCGGCTCGTCGTGGTCTCGTTCCATTCGCTGGAAGACCGCATCGTCAAGAATTTCCTCGCCGAGCGCGGCAAGGTTGCCGGCGGCTCGCGGCATCTGCCCGAGGTCGCACAGTCCGCGCCGAGCTTCCAGATCCTGACCAAGCGCCCGGTCGTGCCCGGCGACGCCGAGATCGCGGCCAATCCGCGCGCGCGTTCCGCAAAACTGCGTGCCGCCGAACGCACCGCGGCGCCGATGCATGCGGACGACGACTTGCCGTCGTGGCCGCGGCTGTCCGACCTGAAGCGGGGAGGCTGACGATGCGCCTTCTCCATCTCCTCGTCATCGGCATGCTGATATTCGCGGCATCCTATGTCTATCGCATCAAGATGGAATCGACCGCGCGCGTCGAACGTGTGCTGCAGCTCAATGCCGAGATCCGCGAGCAGCGCAACGCGATCGCCACCCTGCGCGCGGAATGGGCCAAGCTCGATGCGCCGCTCAGGCTGCAGGGCCTTGCCGAGCGGCATCTGCCGCTGAAGCCGATCAACGCCAACCAGTTCGATTCCCTGAAGAACCTGCCGGAGCGGCCGCCGAGCTTCACGCGGCCGGGCTCGCGTGATCCGATCGGCGCGATGATCGACACCATCGAGGCCGCCGCCGCGCCCGACAGCACGACCGGATCGATCGACAAGGCGCCGACCGATCAGCCGGCCGCCGAGCAGCCTGCGCCCGACGAGTCCGAACAGGGCGGGGGAGATCAGCAATGACGGGACCAGCCATGACCGATCCGGCCCCCGTCAACAATTCGGCCGCGAAACCGATCGAGCCCTGGAGCCAGCGGCTGATCCGCACGCTGCTGTACGGCAGGAATGTCGACCGTGCCGCCAAGGCGCGCGCGCGCGTCGGGCTCGCGATCCTCGCCTTCGCGGCGGTCTATTGCGTGCTGGCCGGACGGCTGGTGCTGTTCGCCATCGGTGCCGACAGCCATAGCGCGCGGCGCGCCGCGTCGCAGGACGCCATCGCAACCGCGCGGCCCGACATCACCGACCGCAACGGCGCGATCCTCGCCACCGACGTCAAGGCGCCGAGCCTGTTCGCCGAGCCGCGCCGCCTGATCGACAAGGACGAAGCGATCGAGCTTCTGACCGGCGCGTTGCCCGATCTCGACACCAGCGAGGTGCGCGACCGGCTGTCGTCGCGCAAAGGCTTCGTCTGGCTGAAGCGCGAGATCACGCCGAAGCAGCAGCTCGACATCCACCGCCTCGGCCTGCCGGGTGTCGGCTTCCTGCGCGAGAACAAGCGCGTCTATCCGACCGGCAACGAGGTCGCCCACCTGATCGGTCTGGTCAACATCGACAACCAGGGCATCGCCGGCATGGAGAAGTGGCTGGACAATAACGGTCTGGCCGATCTGCATCGCGCGGGCTTCGCCACCGACCGGCTGCAGAAGCCGGTCGAGCTGTCGGTCGATCTCCGCGTCGAGCACGCGCTGCGCGACGAACTGATCAAGGCCAAGGAGAAGTTCAAGGCCAAGGCCGCCTCGGGCCTCGTCTCCAACGTGCGCACCGGCGAGATCGTCGCGATGGTGTCGCTGCCGGATTTCGATCCGAACAATCCGAAAGAGGCGCATGATCCGGACCGTATCAACCGCCTGACCACCGGCGTCTACGAGATGGGCTCGACCTTCAAGGCGTTCACGCTGGCGATGGCGCTGGATTCCGGCCGGTTCGACCTCAACTCGATGTGGGACGCGCGGGGCCCGCTGCATTACGGCAAGTTCGCGATCCATGACGATCACAATCTCGGCCGCATGATCAACATGAAGGAGGTGTTCTACTATTCCTCCAACATCGGCGCCGGGCGCATTGCGCTGGCGATGGGCGTCGACGCGCACAAGGCCTTCCTGCGCAAGATGGGGCAGCTCGAGCGGCTGCGCACCGAATTGCCGGAGAGCGCCTCGCCGATCGTGCCGAAGAGGTGGGGCGAACTGAACACTGTCACGATCTCGTTCGGCCACGGCATCGCGGTGGCGCCGTTGCAGGCGGTGATGGGCATCGACGCGCTGGTCAATGGCGGCTACCTGATCCCGCCGACCTTCCTGAAGCGCACCGAGCAGGAGGCGATGGCGCTGGCCAAGCGCGTCATCAAGCCCGAGACCTCGGACAAGATGCGCTATCTGATGCGGCTCAATGCCGAGGTCGGCACCGCCAAGAAGGCCGACGTCAAGGGCTATTATATCGGCGGTAAGACCGGCACCGCCGAAAAGGTGATCAACGGCCGCTACGCCAAGAAGCGCGTGCTGAACGCCTTCACCGCGATCCTCCCCGCCGACAATCCGAAATACCAGCTGCTGATCATGCTCGACGAACCGCAGCCGCTGAAGGAGACTTACGGGTTCATCACCTCGGGCTGGAACGCGGTGCCGACCGGCGGCAACGTGATCGCCCGAATTGCGCCGCTTTTGGGCGTCGAGCCGCGATTCGACCTGCCGCCGTCCGACCGCCTTATTCTTGCGGCATCCAGAACAACCCAGTAAGGCGTATGTTCGCAGCATGATCCGGAAAGTGTGCAGCGGTTTTCCGGATAGATCGTGCGGCGCCAGAACGGCGCCGGCCAGACTGGAAGATCATGAGACTTCGCGACCTCTTCGGCGCTGACGCCACGATCGATCCAAATGCCGACACCGTCGTGGTCGGCGGGCTTGCGGTCGACAGCCGTGCGGTGAAGCCGGGCGACCTGTTCTTCGCATTGGCGGGCAGCAAGACCGACGGGGCGCGCTTCGTCGACGCAGCGATTGCTGCCGGCGTGGTCGCGGTCGCGGGCGACCATCCGCCGCTGGCGCCGCTTCGCGTTCCATTCGTCGTCACGCCCAATCCGCGCCGCGCGCTGGCGCTCGCGGCCGCGACATTCTATCGGCGCCAGCCTGCGACGATCGCGGCGGTGACCGGCACCAGCGGCAAGACCTCGGTCGCAGCGTTCACGCGTCAGATCTGGCAGCGGCTCGGGCATGCCTCCGCGAGCATCGGCACCATCGGTCTGGTCTCCGACAAGCGCACCGTCTACGGCTCGCTGACCACGCCGGATCCGATCGCGCTGCATCGCCAGCTCGACGAGATCGCGGGCGATGGTGTCACCCATCTGGCGTTCGAGGCGTCCTCGCATGGCCTCGACCAATATCGTCTCGACGGCGTGCGCATCCAGGCCGGCGGCTTCACCAACCTGTCGCGCGACCACATGGATTATCATCCCGACGTCGCGCACTACCTCAACGCCAAGCTCCGCCTGTTCCGCGATCTCGTCGCGCCCGGCGGTGCGGCGGTGATCTCGGCCGATCATGAGTGCTCGGCTGAGGTGATCGCGGCGGCGCGCGCCCGCGGCCTGCGCATCATCACGGTCGGTCGCAACGCCGATGCGAACGAGGGCATCAAGCTCACCGGCGCCACCATCGACGGCTTCGCGCAGAAGCTCGCGATCGCGCATCGCGGACGCCATCATGCGATCCGGCTGCCGCTGGTCGGCGAATTCCAGATCGAGAACGCGCTGGTCGCGGCGGGGCTCGCGATCGGCACCGGCAGCGCCGCCGATGACGTATTCGGCTGTCTCGAACATCTCGAAGGCGCCAAGGGCCGGCTCGAACTGGTCGGCGAGCACAACGGCGCGCCGATCTTCGTCGACTACGCCCACAAGCCCGATGCGCTCGCCAAGGCGTTGCAGGCGCTGCGGCCCTACGCCAGGCGCAGGCTGATCGTGATCTTCGGCGCCGGCGGCGACCGCGACGCCGGCAAGCGCCCGATCATGGGCGCGATCGCCGCCGAGAATGCCGATCACATCATCGTCACCGACGACAATCCGCGCAGCGAGAAGCCGGAGGCGATCCGCGCCGCGATCATGGCCACCGCGAAGGGCGCGCGCGAGATCGGCGACCGCGCCGAAGCGATTCGCGTCGGCATCGCTGGCCTTGCACCGGGCGATGCGCTGGTCGTGGCCGGCAAGGGCCACGAGGTCGGGCAGATCGTCGGCGGCACGACGCTGCCATTCAGCGATCACGAAGCAGTCGCGAAGGCATTGGCCGGGGAGGGCGCATGAGCACGATGTTGTGGACCTCGGATGCGATGGCGACCGCAATGCGCGCCGCGACGCGAGGCGCGCTGCCGGATGGCGTCACCGGTCTTTCGATCGACAGCCGCACCATCGCCCCGGGCGAAGCCTATTTCGCGATCAAGGGCGACGTCCATGACGGCCATGCCTTCGTCGAGACCGCGCTGAAAGCCGGCGCTGGCCTCGCCGTGGTCGAGACCGCGCAGCGTGAAAAATTTCCCGCCGACGCGCCGCTGCTGGTGGTCGACGACGTGCTCGCCGGCCTGGTCGAACTCGCGCATGCCTCGCGCGCGCGGCTCAAGGCTCAGATCATCGCGGTCACTGGCTCGGTCGGCAAGACCTCGACGAAGGAGGCGCTGCGCCGCGTGCTGTCGGCGCAGGGCGAGACACATGCCTCGGTGGCGTCGTTCAACAATCACTGGGGCGTGCCGCTGTCGCTGGCGCGCTGCCCGGCGAGCACGCGTTTCGCGGTGTTCGAGATCGGCATGAACCATGCAGGCGAGATCACGCCGCTGGTGAAGATGGTGCGGCCGCATGTCGCCATCATCACCACGATCGAGCCGGTGCATCTGGAATTCTTCTCCGGCATCGAGGCGATCGCCGACGCCAAGGCGGAGATCTTCGCAGGGCTCGAGCCCGATGGCGCCGTCGTGCTCAACCGCGACAACGGCCAGTTCGCGCGGCTGCAAAGAAAGGCCAAGAAAGCCGGCATCTCGCGCATCGTCTCGTTCGGCACCGACAAGCGCGCCGAGGCACGGCTGCTCGACCTCTCGCTGCACGCGACCTGCTCGGCGGTGCATGCGGATATTTTGGACCACGACATCACCTACAAGATCGGCATGCCCGGCCGCCACATGGCGATGAACTCGCTTGCGGTGCTGGCCGGTGCTTCGCTGCTCGGCGCCGATCTCGCGCGCGCGGCGCTGTCGCTGTCGCAGCTCGAGGCGCCGACCGGCCGCGGCCTTCGCCGCACGGTCGAGGTCGGCCATGGCGAGGCGACGCTGATCGACGAGAGCTACAACGCCAATCCGGCCTCGATGGCGGCCGCGCTCAACGTGCTCGGCCAGGCCAAGGTCGGGCCGCATGGCCGCCGCATCGCCGTGCTCGGCGACATGCTCGAACTCGGGCCGACCGGGCCCGACCTGCACCGCGGCCTCAACGAAGCCGTGACCGCCAACCGCATCGACCTCGTATATTGTTGTGGTCCGCTGATGCGGAATCTGTGGGATGCCCTTTCCACCGGCAAGCGGGGAGGCTATGCCGAGAGTTCGGCGGCGCTCGAAGCGCAGGCGGTCGCCGCGGTCCGTGCCGGTGACGTGATCATGGTGAAGGGCTCGCTGGGATCGAAGATGAAGCTCATTGTCAGCGCGCTGGAAAAACGCTTCCCCGACAAGGCCGCGCACGAAGCGGTATAGGACCCTTTGAATGTTCTACTGGTTGATCGAACTGTCCAACACCGTTCCGGGGTTTGGGGCATTCCGCAGCGCGCTGAACGTGTTCCGCTACATCACCTTCCGCACCGGCGGCGCGATGGTGACCGGCGCGCTGTTCGTGTTCCTGTTCGGGCCCTGGATCATCGATCACCTGCGGCTGCGGCAGGGCAAGGGCCAGCCGATCCGCACTGACGGTCCGCAGTCGCATCTGATCTCCAAGAAGGGCACGCCCACCATGGGCGGGCTGATGATCCTGTCCGGCCTCGTGGTCTCGACGCTGCTCTGGGCCAATCCGCTCAATCCCTATGTCTGGATCGTGCTGGCGGTGACGCTCGGCTTCGGCTTCGTCGGCTTCTATGACGATTATCTGAAGGTCACAAAGCAGTCACACTCCGGCTTCGCCGGCAAGCTCCGCCTGCTGATCGAGGCGGCGATCGGGCTCGCCGCCACTTACGCGCTGGTCCGGCTCGGCCGCGACGTGTCCTCGACCTCGCTCGTGATTCCCTTCTTCAAGGACCTCGTGATCAACTTCGGCTGGTTCTTCGTGATCTTCGGCGCCTTCGTCATGGTCGGCGCCGGCAATGCGGTGAACCTGACCGACGGCCTCGACGGTCTTGCGATCGTGCCTGTCATGATCGCCGCCGCGAGCTTCGGCATGATCTCCTACCTCACCGGCAACGCGGTGTTCTCCGATTACCTGCAAATCAACTACGTCGCCGGCACCGGCGAACTGGCGGTGCTGTGCGGCGCGGTGTTGGGCGCAGGTCTCGGCTTCCTCTGGTTCAACGCGCCGCCGGCCTCGATCTTCATGGGCGACACCGGCTCGCTCGCGCTCGGCGGCATGCTCGGCGCAACGGCGGTGGCGGTGAAGCACGAGATCGTGCTCGCCGTGATCGGCGGTCTGTTCGTGCTGGAAGCGGTGTCGGTCATCGTGCAGGTCACCTCGTTCAAGCTGACGGGCAAGCGCGTGTTCCGGATGGCGCCGCTGCACCATCATTTCGAGCAGAAGGGCTGGACCGAGCCGCAGATCGTGATCCGGTTCTGGATCATCTCGGTGATGCTGGCGCTCGCCGGCCTCTCCACCCTCAAGCTGCGCTGAGCGTCGCCATGATCCCGGTCACCTCCTTCTCGGGCAAGACGGTCGCGGTGTTCGGGCTCGGCGGCTCCGGGCTTGCGAGCTGCCAGGCGCTGAAGGCCGGCGGAGCCGAAGTGATCGCGGCCGACGACAATGCCGACAACGTCGCCAGGGCCGCGCAGGCCGGCTTCACCACGGCAGATCTGCGCACCGTATCATGGGCGAACTTCGCCGCGCTGATCCTGACCCCCGGCGCGCCGCTGACCCATCCGGCGCCGCACTGGAGCGTGCTGAAGGCGCGCGACGCCGGCGTCGAGGTGATCGGCGATGTCGAATTGTTCTGCCGCGAGCGGCGACGTCACGCGCCGAACGCGCCGTTCGTCGCCATCACCGGCACCAACGGCAAGTCGACCACGACCGCGCTGATCGCACATCTGATGAAGGTCGCCGGCTACGACACCCAGATGGGCGGCAATATCGGCACCGCGATCCTGTCGCTGGAGCCGCCGCGCATGGGCCGCGTCCATGTCATCGAGATGTCGTCGTATCAGATCGACCTCGCGCCGTCGCTCGATCCCTCGGTCGGCATCCTGATCAACATCAGCGAGGACCACATCGATCGCCACGGCACGCTGGAGCACTACGCCGCGGTGAAGGAGCGGCTGGTCGCCGGCGTGCAGCAGGGCGGCACCGCAATTGTTGGCGTTGATGACGGATGGTGCCGCAACATCGCCGACCGGCTCGATCGCGCCGGCAAGTGCGTGGTGCGCATCTCGGTGAAGAACCCGCTGCCCGACGGTCTCTATGTCGAGCACGAGACCATCGTGCGCGCGCAGGGCGCGGCGCGCGGCGAGATCGCGCGTCTCGGCGGCATCGGCTCGTTGCGCGGCTTGCACAATGCGCAGAACGCCGCCTGTGCCGCGGCCTGCGCGCTGGCGATGGGCATCGCCACCGACGTGTTGCAGAACGGCTTGCGCAGCTTCCCGGGGCTGGCGCATCGCATGGAGCAGGTCGGCCGTCGCGGCCACGTGCTGTTCGTCAACGACTCCAAGGGCACCAACGCGGACGCCGCCGCGCATGCGCTATCGTCGTTCGCCGACATCTACTGGATCGCCGGCGGCAAGCCGAAGGCCGGCGGCATCACCGGTCTATCAGAATATTTCCCGCGTATCCGCAAGGCCTATCTGATCGGCGAGGCGGCCGCAGAATTTTCCGGCACGCTCGGCGAACGCGTGCCGCACGAGATGTCCGGCACGCTCGACGTTGCGATCGCAAGCGCCGCGCGCGATGCCGAAGCATCCAGGCTCGCGGAAGCCGTGGTGCTGCTGTCACCGGCCTGCGCCTCGTTCGACCAGTACCGCAATTTCGAAATCCGCGGCACCGCCTTCCGCGACATCGTCCAGGCGCTGCCCGGCGTCAAGCCGGTGGTGTGACGACCGCGAAATCCTAGGATGGGGTTTCGCTGCACAATCCATCTGCAGCCAAAACCGTGCCGCATTCTCAGCGTCGTCCCTGCGAAAGCAGGGACCCATAACCATG
>CALRXG020000191.1:0-11757 GCA_943372075.1 Bordetella parapertussis
GGCATCCTTGAAGTGCCGCAACACGGCTTCCATCCGCGCCGGTCCGGTGAACAGGTCCTTCACGATATTGGGCTTGTGCAGCCGGGTCAGCACGTCCCGGCCGTCGCCGATGCCATTATAGACGAAGGCGGCATGCATGATTTCGTCGAACGGCGAGCGATAGGCGTATCCCTGCAACGGGCCGATCGGGCTTTCGGTGGTGAAGGTCGCAACCCGCTCGATCAATTTCTCGCGCGCCTGGCGATAGGCGATCATGTCCGCGATCGTGACATGCTTGAGCTTGTGGGCGGCGGCGAATTTCGCGACCTGCTCGCCCTTCATCACGGTTCCATCGTCGTTCATCAGCTCGCTGATGACGCCGACCGGCGGCAGGCCCGAGAGCCGGCAGAGATCGACCGCGGCCTCGGTGTGGCCGGAGCGCAGCAGCACGCCGCCATCGCGCGCGATCAACGGGAAGATGTGGCCAGGCCGCGCAAAATCGTTGGCGCCGGCATTGGGATTGGCGAGCGCGCGGCAGCAGGAGGCGCGTTCCTCGGCCGAGATGCCGGTGCCGCCATCAGGCTTGTAGTCGATCGAAACGGTGAAGGCCGTGGTGTGGTTGGATTCGTTGTGCGCCACCATCGGGTCGAGCCGCAGCCGGCGGGCATCCTCGGTGGTGATCGGCGCGCAGACGATGCCGGAGGTGTGGCGGATGATGAAGGCCATCTTCTCCGCCGTGCAGAACGACGCCGCGACGATCAAATCGCCCTCGCCTTCCCGATCGTCATCGTCGGTGACGACGACGAGTTCACCCTTCGCAAAGGCTTGCAGCACTTCCTGGATCGTATCGGCCATTGTCCTGACATCTCGTTATGTGCAGGCAGTGGATTAGCCGGGTTCCGATGTCTGCGCCAGTATCATTATGCAACCCGCCATGCGTCCGGCAAGCATGCCAGGACGCTTCACCTCTCCCAAAGGGAGAGGTCGGATTGCATTGCCAGATGCAATCCGGGTGAGGGGCTGTTCTCCCTCGTGGGACCTAGGACCCCTCACCCGCGCCTTCAGCGCGACCTCTCCCCGTTGGGGAGAGGTAAGGGAAAGCTCGCCTACGGCAGCACCTCGCGCCGGTCGCTGAGCTGGGCATCCATCTCGGCGCGCTTGTCATCGAGCAGGCCGGCGTCGGCAGCCTCGATCACGGCATAGAGCTCACCGGCGTCGCTGAGCCGGGTCACCGTCACGTAATTGGCGCCGGCGGCGTAGAGGTCATCGACACCGGACAGCAGGTCCGCGGTGGCGACGATCTGCGCGGTCGGATTGAGGGCCCGGACGTGGCGCACCAGCTTCTCGTTGTCGGCGCCGACCAGCAGGAAATCCGGCACGCTCAGAATGATGATCTCGGCCTTGCCGATGCCGGCATGCACCAGCGTATCGACATTGCTGATGTCGCCATAGATCACATGCATGCCGCGGTCGGACAGCGTGCGGAACACCAGCGGATTGAAGTCGATGACGCTGATCTGCTCGAGCAGCGACTGGTTCTGCCGCTCGATCTGGCTGACCAGGGCGCTCGCGGCGCGGAAAAAGCCCAGGATCACGATGCGCCTGATCTCACCATGCCCGCCCTCCTGGGCGGCCTCGCCGCGGCCCTCGCCCTCCTGGTCGAGGTCGCGCAGCCCGATCCGTTTCAAGGGACCGATCAGGCCGCGCACGATCTGGTCGCTGCGGCCCATCGCGAAGGTCGAGAGCACCGCCAGCACCACGAAGGCGAACGAGACCGCATTCACTGTTTCGGTGGCGATGTGATTGGCGGCGACGCCGGTCTGGATCACCACCAGCGAGAATTCTGAGATCTGCGCCAGGTTGATCGCCGGCAGCAGGCTGGCCCGCAGCCCCTGCTTCATCAGATAGAGCGGCGTGAATGTCGTGACCAGGCGGCTCGCCACCGTGAAGGCCGCGATCACGAGCGCAAGCCAGATCACGGAGAGGCCCGGGATCGGGATCGTCATGCCGAGTGCGACGAAGAACAGCGTGATGAAGAAATCCCGCAACGTCGTTACCTTGGCCGTGACGTCGAGCGCGTAGGGGAAGGTCGAGATCGAGACGCCGGCGACCAACGAGCCCATCTCGCGCGACAGATGCAAGCGCTCGGCGATTTCGCCGATCAGGAAGCACCAGGCGAGCGCGCCAAGCAGCACGAGTTCGGGCCGCCGCGCGATCTGGTGGAACAAGCGCGGCAGTACATAGCGGCTCAGCACCAACGCGGTGGCCACCAGCACGGCAACGCGGGCGATCGACATCAGCACGACGCCGATCTGGAGATTGTCGAGGCTCGGCTGCACGGCGAGGAACAAGATCGCGAAGATGTCCTGCAACACCAGTACGCCGAGCGTGATCCGGCCCGGCAGCGTGTCGAGCTCGCGCTTCTCGTAGAGCACCTTGACGATGATCACGGTGGAAGACAGCGCGCAGGCGACGCAGAGATAGACCGCGTCGAACTTGCCGCCGCCGATCGCGAGCCCGATTCCGGCAAAGAACGCGATGCCGATCAGGCAGCCGCCGAGCAATTCGCCGGCGCCGGCGAACAGGATGACCTTGCCGGCACGGACGATCTTCTTGAGGTCGATTTCCAGCCCGATCATGAACAGCATGAAGATCAGGCCGAGCTCGGAGATGACGCTGATCGACTCCTGGGACTTGACCCAGCCCATGCCGAATGGACCAATGAAAAAGCCGGCGATAAGGTAGGCCAGTATCAGCGGTTGCCGGGAGAAATGGGCCAGCAGCCCGAGCCCCCAGGCAAACAGGATACAGAGCGTGATATCGCGAATCAGTTCATGCATGCGTCTAAAGACTTCCTGTTGCCGCAACCTAGAGGGCCGGGCGTGAGGATCAACCGAGCAATGTGTCACATCCGCGCAGGCGGCATTTTTCTGGCAGTGTTGGCCTGCCTGCTCACCGTGCGCATGTCCGAGGCGCTAGCACAATCCTCGGCAAATATTGAACAAAATTTTGCAAACTCGCTGAGCGCGGTACCATCGGACGGCCTCACGGCTTCAGGTGCATTCTACGTGCCGGTCTATTCCAGCGTGTCGATGAGCCAGGGCAAGCTCAGGGCCGATTTCTCGGTGACGCTCAGCGTCCACAACACCTCGGAAACCAAGCCGCTGGTGCTGAAGCGGATCGCCTATTTCGACACATCAGGCAAGATGGTGGAGAGCTACCTCAAATCGCCGATCGCCCTTAAACCGTTTGCAACCGTCGAGGTCGCGATCGCCACCACCGATACCCGCGGCGGCACCGGCGCGAATTTCGTGGTCGATTGGGCGGCCGCAGGCGAGATCGCGGAACCGGCGGTCGAGGCCCTGATGGTCGGCAGCGTCGGCGCCGGGCACTACGCCTTTATCAGCCAGGGCCGGCCGATCCGGCTGGTCGGCAAGAACTGAGCGAGAACTGAACTGACTACACGGAAGGCCCTCTCCCGCGGGCCTTCTCAACGACAACAAACACGGAGCGAAACGTCCATGTCCACCTCTGCCCAGTTCGACTTTGCACCGCTGCTGCCAGCCGGGCTGCCTGCGCCGGCCGCGCGCTGGACCGGGCTCGCCAAATACTCCTTCGTCGGCGGCAACAATGATCCCGAGCAGGTGCCTGTCGATGGCCTGTTGGAAGCGATCAATGCCGTGCTGAAGCGCGAGGGCAAGAATCTTGCGACCTACAATCTCGCGCATGGGCCGCAGGGCTATCTGCCATTGCGCCAGTTCCTGACCGAGAAACTGAAGCGCGACGCCGGGATCGCCTGCACGCCGGAGGAGATCATGATCGTCTCCGGCTCGCTGCAGGCGCTCGACCTGGTCAATCATACGCTGCTCGCCAAGGGCGACACTGTGCTGATCGAGCAGGAAACCTATCAGGGCTCGCTGAACCGGCTGACCCGGCTCGGCGTCAACGCAGTCGGCATACCGCTTGATGGCGAGGGCATCAGGATCGATGCACTGGCGGCAGCGCTCGCCGATCACAAGCGGCGCGGCATCACGCCGAAATACATCTACACCATCCCGACGGTGCAGAACCCGACGGGCTCGATCCTCCCGGAGAGCCGCCGCGCCGAAATGCTGAAACTGTCGAAAGAATACGGCGTGCCGATCTTCGAGGACGATTGCTATGCCGACCTGATCTGGAACGGCGAACGGCCGCCGGCGATCTACGCCATGAGCAAGCATGGCGGCGTGATCCACATCGGCTCGTTCTCGAAATCGATCGCGCCGGCGCTGCGGGTCGGCTTCATCGTCGCGCCCTGGGAGATCATGTCGCGGATGCTGCCGCTGAAGACCGACGCCGGCTCCGGCGCGCTGGAGCAGATGGTGCTCGCGGAATACTGCGCGCCGCATTTCGCGACCCACGTGCCACGGCTGACCAGGGGCCTACGCGCCAAGCTCGACACGCTGATGGAGGCGCTGAACGAGCAGTTCGGCACGTCAGCCGAATTCGAAGCGCCGAAGGGTGGCATCTTCCTCTGGGTCAAGCTGCCCGACAATGTCGACACAATGAAGCTCTACCAGGCGGCGCTCGCCGCCGGCGTCTCGATCAATCCGGGACCGGAATGGTCGACCAGCAAGGCGCATTCCGGCAGCCGGCTGCGCCTCTGCTTCGCCAGCCCCTCGCACCAGCAGATCCGCGAAGGCGTTGCCGTGCTGGCGGAAGTGTGCCGCAAGGAGTTCGGCGTGCCGGCCCGCAGCAGCAATGTGGAGAAGCGCGGCTAGATTGACACGGCCAAGCCACCTTCAGGCGGCGAGGTGAAATTCCACGTTCACCTGTCCGCTTCCGCTCGACGGGAAGTAGTCACAGAGTTGCTCGGCTGCGCCGCGGAAATCATACCAGCCGAGCGCCGCGAACAGCATGATGGTATCGGCCATCCCGCCTTCGCCATGGCACCGCGTCGCGTAATCTGGAAGCATGTCGAGGAACTCCCGGTAGCGACGTTGCTGCCACAGTTCCAGCACGCGCAAATCGACTTGGCGGTTGAACTCGCTGGCAATCGATGTCCAGGCTTCGGGGCCCAGCTTTTTGTTCGGCAGCAACCGATGCGATAGTGATCCGCTGGCAAGCAGCGCAACCCGCTCGCCGGATTGGGCGATCGCACGGCGGGTCGCTTCGCCGAGCAACCGGCTCTCCTCCATCGAGGTGAACAGCGGCGACGCGACCGAGACCACCTTCGCCCAGCCGTCCGCGTTGAGATAGTGCATCGGGACGATGGTGCCGTATTCCAGACCAAGGCTTTCGATCTGGTGCGCCATCACATTGAGGCCATCGCTTGCCGCCTCACGAGCGATCGCTCCCGCAAGCGACGCGTTTCCGGGCAAATCGTAGCCCAGATCCTTGATCATGTGCGGCGCCTCGTGGCTCGTGAAGGAGCCGCGATGCCGGGCATTGGCGTTGATGTGGTAGCCGAAATTCGATAGCCAATGGGTATCAAACACCACAAAGGTCGATACCCTGCGCTCCCTGGCGCGGCGGCCGAGTTCGCGCAATGCTCTGACCGCCCCGGCCCTCACATCGTGCAGTGGATGATCGGCGGCTTCCGACAGCATCAGAGACGGGACATGGCTGACCTTGGCGGCAAGTACGAGTTCGCCCATCAATGCATACTCCGTTCCCGATCAGGCCGCCTCGGTGACATCGTCGCGAAACGCATTCAGGATGCGAAGAAGCAGCACGATCGAGACGTTGCCCTTGCCGGCTTCTATGAGAGCAATATAGCGCTGCGACACGCCAGACCGGCGGGCCAGTTCGCGACGCGTCATACCGGCATTCGTCCGCGCGCCGCGGACAGCCGCGCCCAGCTGCAGCAGGAAATCGCTCTCGGAAAACGGTGCGCCGCCGCGCGCGGAAGAGCGTACCGATCGGCCGGTGGAGGAACGATTCCCAGTCACGACGTGCCCCATTGTGATTGCCCATCATCGACAATCGGGATTTGCTGTCCTTGATGCGGATCAATGACAGTCGCCGGCCGGGCCCGCCGTTCACCGCACCGAGAACGGCGCCTGGTAGGGCCGGCCGAACGGCACGCCATTGACCACGGTCTGCACCGGCTTCAGCTGCAGATTGCTGTCGCGCTTGTTGTTGCGGGTGTCGACGAAGGTCACCGGGCCTTCGACGAGGTCCATGATCGCGACGTCGCCGGGTGCGCCGCGCTGCAGGGTGCCGATCTTCGGCGTCCGGTTGATGATCCGCGCTGGCACCGACGTCGTCATCGCGACGACCTGATCCAGCGACGAGCCCATCGCCAGGAATTTGCTCATCACGTTCGGCAGGAACGGGATGCCGGGCGAATTGCCCGAGAAGACGTGGATGTCGGAGGAGATCGTATCGGGCGTGCAGCCGGCCGGGATCGCGATCTCCGCCACCGTGAAATCGAAGCTGCCCCCGCCATGGCCGACATCGAACAGCACGCCGCGCTGCTTGGCCGCGAGCGCGGCCGGCAACAGCTTGCCGTCCTGCACGATGTTGGTGAAGGCGCCGGACATGTTCGGCGCGCCGGAATAGGCGTGGGTCAGGACATCGCCCGGCCGCAGCAGGTCGAGGATCTCGGACATCAACTCCCTGGTCTCGACGCCGCCGATATGCACCATCATCCGCGCCGGCCAGCCGCACATCTCGCAGGCCTGGATACCGCGCTTCAACGGCTCGATGCCATGCTTGAAGATGACGTTCTCCGACATCCGCACCTTGACCCCGATCAGGAAGTCCGGGTTTTCCGCGAGCGCCATCGCGCAGGCCTCGACCTGGGCATTGTCGATGTTGTAGAGTTCGGCCACCGGGAACGCGGACAGTCCGTTATTGGCGATGTGGACGAAGGCATAGATCCGCGTCCGCGACTGCGCCACGATGAAGCGCCGCAGCGCCGCGAGATTGTTGACGCCGGCATCGCCCGCCGAGACCACCGTCGTGGTGCCCTGGAATTGCACCAGCTCGTCGGCGGGAATGCCGATCGCCGATCCGTAGGGGTAAACGTGACAGTGCAGGTCGACCAGGCCCGGCATCACGAGCTTGCCTGACGCGTCGATGGTCTTGCTGGCACGCGTGGCCGGGATGTCGTCCTCGATCGCCTCGATCAGGCCCCAGCGGATGCCGATGTCGCGCTTGCCGCGCAGCGACTGGCTGGGATCGATCACGTCGCCGCCCTTGATCACGAGATCGAACTTGTCGTTCGGCCCCATCGCGGCAGCAGCCGGTCCGGCGAGTGAAATGGCTGCGGCCGATCCGGTCGCCTTTAAAAAATCACGGCGTGAAAATTCGCTCAAGACAACGTTCCCCCAAATATTGTTTTTATGGCGCGATGATGCGTCGGACGCCGGCGTTAGGCAAGGCCGCCGCAACGCGAGCATCGCGCGCACTCATCGGTTGCGGTCGGCTCACGGCAAACGCTGCGATCGCTGAACAAATGTTCAGAAAAATCGCCTGGTTCCCCGAGGAACGTTTCGACCCTCGCACGGTTTTTCCTCCGCTTCATTGAGGAGGATGCGATGAAAAAGATTGGTTTTGTTGTTGCGGCGATCGGCGCCCTTGCAGCGGCCGTTCCGTCGATCGCGAGCGCAGAGACCGTTGTGATCAAGCACGGCGGCCATCATCACTGGGATCGCGGCTGGGGCGCGCGCGCCGAGATGCGACATGACCGTGGTTGGCATCGCGGCTGGCACCATGACCACGACCGCACCGTGATCATCAAGCGGCACCGGTACTGACGACACCGCGACGACCGACACACACCAAAGACCGGCACAACGGAAAATGGCTCCTCGCGGAGCCATTTTCTCGTTCCTTATCCGGTGATCGACGGGATCAATCCCATGCGGGTGCGAACCCCGGATTGACGCAGCGCATGTCCTTGCGCAGCGCTGCGATCGCCTTGCGATCATCATCGTCGAGCGTGACCTTCAGCGCATCGAGATTGGCCTTTTGGCTTTCGGCGCGCGAGGCTTTCGGGATCGCCGCGACGCCGTCCTGATCGAGCAGCCATTTCAACGCCACCTGCGCCGCGGTCGCGCCATGCTTGCCGCCGATTTTCGCCAGCGTCTCGTCGGTGGCGAAGCGGCCCTGGGCCAGCGGACAATAGGCCACCAGCGGGATCGATTTCGCCGTGAGATATTTGCGCACCGCGGTCTGGTCCAGCATCGCGTGATACTCGATCTGGTTGCAGGCGATCGGCGCCCGGATGTCCTCGACCACGGCCTTGAGCAGCGCGGTGGTGAAATTGGCGACGCCGATCGCGCGGGTGCGGCCCTCCTCCCTCAGCTTCATCAACGTCTCGAACACGGCCGGCAGCTTCATGTTCTTCGACGGCCAGTGCACCAGATAGAGATCGACGTGATCGAGCCGCAGCTTGTTCAGGCTGGCATCGAACGCTCTCCGGATCGCATCCGGCGCCAGGTTCTCGTGCCACACCTTGGTGGTGATATGCAGCTCCTTGCGCGCGACCTTCGAGCCTGCGATCGCCTCTCCAATCGCCTCTTCGTTGCCATACATCTCGGCGGTGTCGATGTGCCGGTAACCGAGCCCAAGCGCGCTCTCGACCGCCGCGCGGCAGGCATCGCCTTGCATGCGGAAGGTGCCGAGCCCGAGCTTCGGCAGACTGATGCCCTGTGTTTGCAGATTGTCCATGGATAGCTCCTGACGCGTGGGAAGCCGATGTCATCGACAACGTCACGCTAGCAAATCGGCTGAAAGGAAGGAATTGGCAGGACTGCCACGCTTAGTCTGCCCGCAAACCAGCCCCCAGCGCAAGGCGACGGCAATCAAGATGTCGCGAAGCTTAGATGTGCTGCGCCATGATCTGGCCGGGTCGCGCCTCCGGCCGCGGTTCGATATCGACCGACCAGAGGTCGTGATTGTCGACGTCCTTCAGCGTCACCTTCATCACGCCTGTCTTGCCGTCGATGTCGGCGCGGCCGAACTCTGAGGAGCGCGGAACGCGCGTCTCGACGGATCGACGGCCCTGTCTGTGGCCGATCCATCCTTCGAGAGGCCAGAGACGTCTGCCGCCGCCTCACCGCTGCCAGTTGCAGATGCCGCCGGTGCGGCACGGCCAGGTCTGGATTCGAGTGTCGCGGGCTTCCGCGTCGAGCGGATTGGAATGCCGCCGGGCGAGTTTGGCGCGGGCGGGAACGTGCGCGATCGCGCGCTTCCTCTCACGCGGCGCCGTCACCCTGGTGGTACGCACCGCTTTCTGCTGCTCGACTTTGGGTTCCTCGACCTTCGCATCCGCAGCGGCGTGCTGATCCGGGCTGGCATCGGTCTTCGCTTCGACCGGGACCGGCTCGAACTGCGCCGGCGGGCCAAGCCGCTTCGGGGACAGCACCGCTTGCGAAAGATCGAGGCTGAAAAACTCGTTTGGGCGGTAGTCGTCGGCCAGCGCTACGCCACCCAAAGCCAGGCACGCGGTGCAAACGGTTGCAACGAAAACGCTTTTCAGGACCGTCAAAAGGGCCTCCTGAAATCACTCGAACAGAACAGCCACCATGTAGGAGCCTGGCCACGCGAATCCAGCCGCAGACCGCGAGCAAGGTTACCGATCAACCAAGGCGGCCGCGGAAAGTTCCGCGGGCGCCGGGCCCGTTCCGACGCAATCGGAACGCTCTGCCCTATTCGGCCGCCTGAGCCAGCGGCTGACCGATCGCGCGCTCCAACCGCGCGCATTCGGTGCGATAGCGGGCGACGTTGCCTTCCTTGATGTGGCCATAGCCGCGCACGATGTCCGCAGCCTTCGCCAGCGCCACGAGGCGCGGCAGATCGAGCGGCTTTTTGCCGTCGAGATGACGCAGGATCATCGCCGAGTAATCCACCGGCAATGCACGCTCCATCTTGCGCTCGGCGGTGTAGCCGAAGATGTCGAATGCGGTGCCGCGCAAGCCCTTCAACCCCGCCAGCAGTCCGAATGCCTTGAAGATCCACGGCCCGAATTCGCGCTTCTGCAGGCGCCCGGTGACCGGATCGCGCTGCGCCAATAGCGGCGGCGCCAGCAGCACCTTCAGGCCGGAATTGCCCTCGAACTGCTCCCGCAAGGCCTTGCTGAACTCGCCGTCGGAATAGAGCCGCGCGACCTCGTATTCGTCCTTGTAGGCCATCAGCTTGAACAGGCCTTTTGCAAAAGCCTCTGTCAGATCCTGCGAGCCCGGCGCCGCCGCGGTCTCGGCGGTGCGGACGCGCGCGACGTCATCGAGATAGCGCTTGGCGTAGGCCGCGTCCTGATAGTCGGTGAGGAACTTGGCGCGGAACGCGATCGCCTCGTCGAGTGTCTTCTTCGCTGGAGCTGTGCCTGCATTCTTGAAACGCGCCGCGCTGACCACGCGCTGCAGATCGTGCGCGGCGAGCCGACCCCAGGAGAACGCGGTCTTGTTCATCTCGATGGCTGCGCCGTTGAGCTCGATCGCCTTCAGGATCGCCTCCAGCGAGAGCGGGATCGCGCCGCGCTGGAACGCGAAGCCGAGCATGAAGGCGTTGGTGGCGATGCTGTCGCCCATCAGCGCGGTTGCAAGCCCCGTCGCATCGAGGATGTCGAGATCGCCGGGCGTCACCGCGCCATTCAGCGCGTCGCGCATCGAGCTGGCCTCGAAATCGATATCCGGATCGATCACGAAGCTCGCGGTCGGCAGCAGGTCGGCGTTGACGACGGCGCGGGTGACGCCGCGCTCAGCGCGGCTCAGCGCCGGTACGCTGGTGGCGACGACGAGGTCGCAGCCGAGGATCAGATTGGCATTGCCGGGCGCGATGCGGACCGTGGTCAGCATGTCGGAGGCAGGCGCCAGCCGGACATGGCTCATGACCGCGCCGTTCTTCTGCGACAAGCCGGTGAAGTCGAGCGTCGAGCAGGCGAGCCCCTCGACATGCGCGGCCATGCCGAGCAGCGCGCCGATGGTGATGACGCCGGTGCCGCCGATGCCGGTGATCAGGATGTTGTAGGGTGCGCTCAACGCGCTCGCGGCTGGCGCTGGCAGGTCGGCGAACAGCGCCTTGGGGTCGGCGGCGGTACGGTCGGCCTTGCGCAGCTTGGGATCCTGCACCATCACGAAGCTCGGGCAGAAGCCCTCGATGCAGGAGAAATCCTTGTTGCAGTTCGACTGGTCGATGCGGCGCTTGCGGCCGAGCTCGGTCTCCAGCGGCTGCACCGAGACGCAGTTCGACGCCACCGAGCAGTCGCCGCAACCTTCGCAGACCCGCTCATTGATGAAGACGCGCTTGGCCGGATCGGGAAACAGCCCGCGCTTGCGGCGCCGGCGCTTCTCGGCGGCGCAGGTCTGGTCGTAGATCAGGACGGTGAGGCCCTCGATCTCGCGCAAGGTGCGCTGCACGGCATCGAGCTCGCGGCGATGATGAATGCTGGCGCCGGACGGGAAGTAATTGGCGGGATATTTGTCCGGATCGTCGGAGACGATCGCAAGCTTCTTGGTACCCTCGGCCCAGACCTGATGCGCGATTTGCGACACGGTGAAGCCGCCCTCGGCGGGCTGGCCGCCGGTCATCGCCACCGCATCGTTGTAGAGGATCTTGTAGGTGATGTTGACGCCGGCCGCGGCTGCCGCGCGCAGCGCCAGCAAACCGGAATGGGTATAGGTGCCGTCGCCGAGATTCTGGAACACGTGCTGTTCGCTGGTGAACGGCGCCTGCCCGATCCAGCTCACGCCTTCCGCGCCCATATGCGAGATGGTCTGGGTGTTGCGGTTCGGCACCGATAGCGCCATGCCGTGACAGCCGATGCCGGCCATGGCGCGGCTGCCCTCGGGA
>CALRXG020000192.1:0-11705 GCA_943372075.1 Bordetella parapertussis
GCCGGCGCCCTTGCCGGCGGCGAGGCAGATCACGCGTCCTTTCGGCACCGGCCGCAGCCGCGCCGCGAGCACCACGTCGGGATGCGCAGCCGCCACCGCGGCCTCGAAGATCGAACGCAGGAAGGGACGACGGTCGGTCATGGCTGGCCTCTGTGTGACGGATCAGTTGCCGGCGATCTCGCCGCTGATGACGTCGCCGAACAATTGCCAGCGCTCGCCCTTGAACTGCATCAGCTGCAACTGCTCGATCGGCTGGAAGTCGGCAGGGCCGGTGGTCAGCGTCACGCCCGGCAGCAGGCCGCCTTGCGCGAACTGCTTCAGGCTCGCCGCCTGCTTCATCACATTGGCGCGGGTGAGGTCGTCGCCGCAGCGGCGCAGCACCTCGACCATGGTGGTCGCCATGTTGTAGCCGGTCATCGCCGAAGCATCGGCGCGGTTGGTGTCGGGCAAATATTTGGCGAGCAGATCGTCGAACGCCTTCATGCCGGAATCGTCCTTCCACTGCGGATCGCTGGCGTCCTTGGCGTAGGCCGCCGAGATCACGCCCTGCGCATTGTCGAGCCCGGCCGGACGCATCACCGTCGCGGTGGAGGCCGAGACGTTGGAGACGATCGTCACCGGCTTCCAGTTCATCTCGCCGAGCTTCTTGATCGCTTGGGCACCGAATTTCGGCGTGGTGAAGAAGATGATGACGTCGGGATTGGCGGATTTCAGCCGCACCACATGGGAATCGATGGTGGGTTCGGCGACCTCATAGCTCTCCTTGGCGACGATCGCCGCCGGATTGCCGGCGAAGCCGTCTTCCAGGCCCTTGAGGTAGTCCTTGCCCATGTCGTCGTTCTGGTAGAGCACCGCGACCTTGGCCGCGGGTTTCTCCTTGAGCAGGTATTTCGCGTAGATTCGCGACTCGCTCTGATAGCTGGGCAGCCAGCCCATGGTCCACGGGAAGGCCTTCGGGTCGTTCCACTTGGTGGCGCCGGTAGCGACGAACAGCTGCGGCACCTTCTTGGCGTTGAGATATTTCTGGATCGCGGTGTTGGAGGCGGTGCCGAGCGTGCCGAACAGGAACAGCACCTCGTCGCTCTCGACCAGCTTGCGCGCCTGCTCCACCGCTTTCGGCGGTGAGTAGGCGTCGTCATAGGAAATGAAATTGATCTTGCGGCCGTTGATGCCGCCGTCGTCGTTGACCTTCTTGAACATCGCGCCCATGGCCTTGCCGACCACGCCGTAGGCCGAGGCCGGGCCGCTATAGGGGACGATGTTGCCGATCTTGATCTCGGTATCGCTGGCGCCGGTGTCGTATTTCTTCTGCGCCCATGCGGCATGGCCGGTCGCGACAGCGACGGTGAGGCCGAGCAGGGCGGTTGCGATACGGTGTCGGATCGGCATCGTCATGTCCCGAAAACTCCTTGTTGTTCCCGCGCCAGGGCGTCGGTTTCGTTTCGGATGATTGCCGGTTTTCCTAGCGCATTGCCGGGCAAAGTGTAAGCGGCATCGCCCCGGGAGCCGGCGCGATGGCTAATGAAAAAGCCTCCTGCGACGGTATCGCAGGAGGCCATTCAGTTTCGTCCGTTGGTGGAAAATCAGCCGCCGACGTCGGCGCTGATGATGTCACCGAACAGTTCCCATTTCTCGCCCTTGAACTTCATCAGCTGCAACTGGCTGATCGGCGCGAAATCGTTCGGCGCGGTGTTGATCTTGATGCCGGGCAGCAGCACCTCGGTGCGGAAGTCCTGCAGGTTCGCCGCCTGCTTCATGATGTTCTCGCGCGTAAGGTTGTCGCCGCACTGCTTGAGCACCTGGACCAGGGTCTGCGCCACGCCGTAGCCGGTCACGGTGCCGCCGTCGAGCTTGTCGCCTTCGGGGAAGTCCTTGGCCATGAAGGCGTAGAATTCCTTCATGCCGGGATCATTGTCCCATTGCTTGTCGGAAGCGTCCTTCAGGTAGGCCGCGGAGATGATGCCCTGCGCGTTGTCGTAGCCGGCCGGCTTGATCACGCTGCCGACCGATGCTGACACGTTGTTGAGGAAGTGGGTCGGCTTCCAGCCGAGCTCGGCGACCTTCTTGATCGCCTGGGCCGCGAATTTCGGCGTTGCGATGTCGACGAAGACGTCGGCGTTGCTGGCCTTGAGCTTGACGATGTGATTGTCGATGCTCGGCTCCGAGGTCTCGAAACTGTCCTCGGCGACGATCATGCTGGCGGCCTTCTGGCCGAGACCGTCCTTCAGGCCCTTCAGATAGTCCTTGCCGTAATCGTCGTTCTGGTAGAGCACGGCGATCTTGGCGTTGGGCATGTTCTTCAGGATGTACTTGGCGTAGATCTGGGTCTCGCTCTGGTAGTTGGGCTGCCAGCCCATGGTCCAGGGAAACTCCTTCGGGTCGTTCCACTTGGTGGCGCCGGTGGCGACGAACAGCTGCGGCACCTTCTTGGAGTTCATGTATTTCTGGATCGCCGAGTTCGACGGCGTGCCGAGCGAGTTGAAGATCAGCAGCACCTCGTCGCTCTCGACCAGCTTGCGCGCCTGTTCCACGGCCTTCGGCGGCGAGTAGGCGTCGTCGTAGGAGATGAAGTTGATCTTGCGGCCGTTGATGCCGCCGGCGTCGTTGATCTTCTTGAAATAGGCGGCCTCGGTGCGGCCGATGATGCCATAGGCGGACGCGGGTCCGCTGTAAGGCATGATGTTGCCGATCTTGATCTCGGTATCGCTGGCGCCGGTGTCGTATTTCTTCTGGGCAAGCGCCGAACTGCTTGAAGCTGCGGCGAGCGCAAGCGCGGCCGCAAGGACCGCCAGATGTCGAGGTGCGGACATTAACGTCTCTCTCCCTGTTGTCAGACTGATGTGTCGTGGCCTCCTGTTTCGGAAGCTCTGTTGTTGTTCGCTAGCAATATCATTCTGTCCCGACCGCCTCAACGACGGGCCCCTGCGACATTGCCGCAGGGGCCGCGTGTTGGTCGATCAGGCTTGGTCGAAAACGCATCAACCGCCGACGTCGCTGCTCAAGATGTCGCCAAAGCGCTCCCAGGTCTCGCCCTTGAATCGCTCAAGCTGCAGCTGCGAGAGCGGGGCGAAATCGGTCGCCGAGGTGTTGACCTTGATGCCGGGCAACAGGCCGCCGAGCTCGAGGTTCTGGATGCTCGCCGCCTGCTTCATGATGTTGGCGCGCGTCAGGTCATCACCGCAGGCCTGCAGCACATGCACCAGTCCCTGCGCCACGGTGTAGGCATACATCACCGAGGCATCGGCACGGTTGGCGTCCGGATAGTATTGGTCGAGGAACTTGTTCCAGGCGATCATCGCAGGATCGGTCTTCCACTGCGGATCGGTCGGATCCTTCAGATAGGCCGAGGAGATGATGCCCTGGGCGTTCTCCTTGCCGGCGGGCGCAATCACGCTGCCGATCGAGGCCGAGACGTTGTTGAGGAAGTGCAGCGGCTTCCAGCCGAGCTCGGCGTTCTTCTTGATTGCCTGCGCGGCGAATTTCGGCGTGGTGATGTTCATGAAGACGTCGGCGCCCGAAGCCTTCAATGTCACGATATGCGAGTCGATGGTCGGCTCGGTGACCTCGTAGGTGTCTTCCGCGACGATCAGCGACGCGCCCTTGGCGCCAAGCCCGTCCTTGAACCCCTTCAGGTAGTCCTTGCCGTAATCGTCGTTTTGGTAGAGCACGGCGATCTTGGCGTTCGGATGGTTCTTCAGGATGTACTTCGCGTAGATCTGGGTCTCGCTCTGGTAGTTGGGCTGCCAGCCCATGGTCCACGGAAACTCCTTCGGATCGTTCCATTTGGTGGCGCCGGTGGCGACGAACAGCTGCGGCACCTTCTTGGTGTTCATGTATTTCTGGATCGCCGAGTTCGGCGGCGTGCCGAGCGGATTGAAGATCAGCAGCACCTCGTCGCTCTCGACCAGCTTGCGCGCCTGCTCGACGGTTTTCGGCGGGGTGTAGGCGTCGTCGTAGCTGATGAAGGTGATCTTGCGGCCGTTGATGCCGCCCTCGGCGTTGATCTTGCGGAAATAGGCCTCCTCGGTCTTGCCGATCACGCCATAGGCGGACGCAGGCCCGCTGTAGGGCATGATGTTGCCGATCTTGATTTCGGTGTCGCTCGCGCCGGTGTCGTATTTCTTTTGGGCAAGCGCAGCGCTGCAGGATGCGGAGACGAGCGTAAGCACAGCGGCAAATGCCGCCAATTGTCGTGTTGCAGACATGCCGTTTCTCTCCCTGATAGCAGATGATGTGTCGCGGCCCCCTGTTTCGAGGGCTCATTGTTATCAGCGCAAACTATCATTTTACCTGGAACGCCTCAATGAAAAGCCCCCGCGGCGGCGCCGCGGAGGCTGCGTCTTTAGTCGCGTTCGGTTGTCGGCCCGAAACATCCGCACAGATTGCGGCTGCTTCGCGCGACGCTGTTGAGTTGAGCGTACGGATGCCGATGGCAATCCCTGACGATCAGTTGCTCAGATTGCTCGAAATGATGTCGCCGAAGAGCTCCCACTTCTCGCCCTTGAAGCGCATCAAACGCAGTTGCTTGATCGGCGCGAAGTCGGTGGCCGAGGTGTTGATGCTGATGCCGGGCAGCAGCGTGTCCGGGACGAAGTCCTTCAGGCTCGCGGCCTGCTTCATGACATTGGCGCGGGTGAGATCGTCGCCGCACATCTCGAGCACCTTCACCAGGGTTTGCGCGGCGGCGTAACCGTAGGCGTTGGCGCCATCGAGCTTGTTGGCGTCGGGATAGTCCTTCTTCAGGAAGGTAAGGAATTTCTCCATGCTGGGATCCTTGTCCCACTGCGGATCGGCGCCGTCCTTGAGATAGGACGCCGACAGGATGCCCTGCGAATTTTCGAAGCCGGCGGGCTGCATCACGCCGCCGACCGAGGCCGAGACGTTGGTGACGATCTGCAACGGCGTCCACGCGATCTCGGCGGCTTTCTTGATCGCCTGCGCCGCGAATTTCGGCGATGTGATGCTGATGAAGGTGTCGGCGCCGGCGGCTTTCAGCTTGACGATGTGGCTGTCGATGGTCGGCTCCGACGTATCGTAGGCCTCCTCGGCGACGATCATCGACGCCTTGTCGCCAAACGCGTCCTTCAGGCCCTTGATGTAGTCCTTGCCGAAATCGTCATTCTGGTAGAGCACGCCGACCTTGGCGTCGGCCTTGTGCTTCATGATGTATTTTGCGTAGACCCGCGCCTCGTCCTGGTAGGACGGCTGCCAACCCATGGTCCATGGATAGTTCTTGGGGTCGTTCCACTTGGAGGCGCCGGACGCGATGAACAGCTGCGGCACCTGCTTCTCGTTCATGTATTTCCGGATCGCGGCGTTGCTTCCGGTGCCGACCGACCCGAACACCAGCAGGACCTGGTCGTCTTCGACCAGTTTGCGCGTCTGCTCCACCGTCTTGGGCGGTGAGTAGCCGTCGTCATAGGAGATGAATTTGATCTTGCGGCCGTTGATGCCGCCGGCATTGTTGATCATCTTGAAATAGGCCGCTTCGGCCTTGCCGATCACGCCAAAGGCCGAAGCCGGTCCCGAGTACGGCATGGTGTTGCCGATCTTGATCTCGGTGTCGCTGACGCCGGGGTCATAGGCCTTCTGGGCCAGCGCGACATTGCAGCTCGTCACGATCAGGGCAAAAACGGACAAGAGCGCCGTCAGGGACGGACGTACGGCAGTCATGGTTTCCCCACCTGGAGTCTTTGTTGGAGCGTATTCAATACCATCGGCGCTGGCCGTCAACAAAAAGCCCCCGCGACCGGCGTCGCGGAGGCCCATTGGTTTTGTTTCTGCAGCGCAACGTTACTCGGAGGGCACCTCGCCGGAAATGATGTCGCCGAACAGTTCCCATTTCTGGCCCTTGAAGCGCTGCATCTGCAGCTGGGCGATCGGGGCGAAGTCGGTAGCCGAGGTGTTGATCTTGACGCCGGGCAGCAGCGTGTCGGGCGTAAAGTCCTTCAGGTTGGCCGCCTGCTTCATCACATTGGCGCGGGTCAGGTCGTCGCCGCACATCTCGAGCACCTTGGCAAGGGTCTGCGCGGCGCCATAGCCATAGACATAACCGCCGTCGGTCCGGTCAGCGCCGGGCATGTACTTGTCGAGGAAGGCCGACCATTTCTTCATGCCGGGATCGTTGGCCCACTGCGGATCGGCGCCGTCCTTGGCGTAGGCCGCCGACAGCACGCCCTGGGCGTTCTCGAAGCCGGCCGGCTGCATCACGCTGCCGACCGAGGCCGACACGTTGGTGATGATCTGCAACGGCTTCCAGCCGAGCTCGGCGGTCTTCTTGATGGTCTGCGCGCCGAATTTCGGCGTGGTGTAGATCAGCAGCACGTCCGGATTGGCGGCCTTGATCTTGACGATGTGGCTGTCGATCGACGGCTCGGAGATCTCGTAGCTCTCCTCCATGATGATGCTGGTGGCCGCCTTGGCGCCGAAGCCGTCCTTGGTGCCCTTGAGGTAGTCTTTGCCGAAATCGTCGTTCTGATAGAGGATCGCGACCTTGGCGTCGGGCTTCTCCTTCATCAGCCATTTGGCGTAGATCTGGGCTTCGCTCTGGTAGCTCGGCTGCCAGCCCATGGTCCACGGGAAGTTCTTCGGATCGTTCCACTTGGTGGCGCCGGTGGCGCCGAACAGCTGCGGGATCTTCTTGGAGTTCAGGTATTTCTGGATCGCGGTGTTCGACGGCGTGCCGAGCGGGTTGAACACCAGCAGCACCTCGTCGCTCTCGACCAGCTTGCGCACCTGTTCGACCGCTTTCGGCGGCGAGTAGGCATCGTCATAGGTGATGAAGTTGACCTTGCGGCCGTTGATGCCGCCCTGGTCGTTGATCATCTTGAAGTAGGCTTCTTCGGTCTTGCCGATCACGCCATAGGCGGAGGCGGGGCCGCTGTAGGGGATGATGTTGCCGACCTTGATCTCGGTATCGGTCGCGCCGGTGTCGTATTTCTTCTGGGCGAATGCGGCAGTGGACGTCACGGCAACGATCGCCGCGGAAATCGCGGCGATCCGAACGGTAGAAAGCATAATGTCTCCTGGTTTGGTTCTATAGATTTCTTAGTTTTTCTTGAGCTTCGCGGCCAGCTGCTGCGCAACGATCGCAACCTGCCTGGCGCCGTGCGGCACGAGGAAGATGACGAGGAACAGCAGCACGCCGAACACAGCGCCGGAAAGGCCCTTGGAAATGCCTTCCGCGATGTTGGGCACGAAGATGATGAAGGCGCTTCCGACAATCGAGCCGGGCAGCCAGCCGACGCCGCCGACCACCATGCCGAGGAACAGCGAGATCGCGAGCTGGATGGTGTAGCCGTCGGGTGCCACGAACTGCACCGCGATGGCGCCGAGACCGCCGGCGACGCCGGTGATACCGGCCGAGACGCCGAATGCCAGTGTCTTGTACAGCGCGACATCGACTCCCATCGCCGAGGCGGCGATCTCGTTGTCGCGGATCGCCATGAAGGCGCGGCCCGAGCGCGAGCGCAACAGGTTGACCGAGGCGATGTAGATCGCGATGCCGACCACCAGGGTGAAGTAGTAGAGCCACATGTCCTGCGAGATCGGCAGGCCGAACGGAGCGTCCGGCTTGGTGACGACGAGACCCTGCACGCCGCCGGTCCAGTGCTCGAAATAGCCGAGCTTGAGCAGCTGCGGCATCGCGGTGGCAAGCGCGAAGGTCGCGAGCGCCAGATAGACGCCGCTGAGCCGCAGCGCCGGCTGGCCGAACAGGAAGCCGAAGCCGAAGCAGACGATGCCGGCGATCGGCAGCGTGAGGGCGTAGTTCATGCCCGCATGCTCCATCAGGATCGCCGACGTATAGGCGCCGACGGCATAGAACGCGCTCTGACCGAGCGAGAACTGACCGCTGCCGCCGGTCAGGATGTTGAGCGCCATCACCGCGAGCGCGTAGATCAGAAGCATCGTCATCTGGAAGATGATGAAGTTCTTCACGAACAGCGGAATGATGATCAGCGCGGCCAGCACCACCAGCGAGGTGCCGTAACCCAGGGTCATCGCGCGCTTTGGCACGGCCTCGATGGCCGGGGCTTCTGTGACGATTTCTTCAGCGGCGCTCATGATCAAACTCGCTTGACGATGGCGCGGCCGAACAGGCCTGCCGGTTTCACGACCAGGACGACGATGATCAGCGCAAGCGCGATCGGAAGTTTCAGCTCATTGCCGACACCGGGAATGTAGGTGCCGACCAGGTTCTCGAAGATGCCGACCAGGAAGCCGCCCATCACGGCGCCGAACGGCGAGCTCAGGCCGCCGAGCACGGCCGCGGCAAATCCGTAGATCAGCACGCCGAGCATCATGTTCGGCTCGAGGAACACCACCGGCGCGATCATCATGCCGGCGATCGAGCCGATCGCGGACGCCATGCCCCAACCGAGCGCGATCATCCACGAGGTGTTGATGCCGACCAGGCGGGCCGATTCCGGCAGCGAGGCCGCCGCTCGCATCGCAAGACCGACCCGGGTGAAGCGGAAGAAGAAGAACAGCAGGAGCAGCATCAGAAGCGTGATGCCGATCATGCCGGCCTGGTGGGTCGAGATCAGCTGGCTGCCGAGGAACGGCGAGGAGCCGAACGGCGTCGGATATTGCTTGATGGTGAAGTCCCAGATCAGGCCGGCGACCGAGTTGATGATCGCGTAGAGCGCGATGAACCCGGCGACGTTGGTCAGGATCGGCGCCTTGGCCAGCGGCTTGAACAGCAGCCGCTCGATGACGATGCCGGCGACGAACGAAAAGGCGACCGTGAGCACGAAGGCGCCCCAATATGGCACGCCCCATTGCATCAGCTGCCACGACACGAAGGTCGAGAACATCGCCATTTCGCCCTGGGCGAAATTCAGATGGTCGATGGCCTGGTAGATCATGACCACCGCGAGCGCCATACAAGCATAGATCGCGCCGGTGGCGATGCCGGCCAGGACCTGGTTGGCAAAAAGCTCCATTGTGCCAGCTCCCTCAGTAGCCGAGATAGGATTTGCGGACGTCTTCATTGTTCGCGATGTCCTTGGCATTGCCCGACATCACGATCCGTCCGGTTTCGATCACATAGGCCTGGTCGGCGAGCTCGAGCGCGAGCTGCGCGTTCTGCTCGACCACCAGGATGGTCACCTTCTCTTCACGATTGATCTTGCCGAGGATCCGGAACAGGTCCCGCACGATCAGCGGCGCGAGGCCGAACGACGGCTCGTCGAGCAGCATCAGGCGCGGTCGCAGCATCAGCGCGCGCGCCACCGCGAGCATCTGCTGCTCGCCGCCGGACAGCGTGCCGGCCTGCTGGGTGTAGCGCTGCTTCAGCACCGGGAAGTGCTCGTACATCCGCTCGATGTCGGAGCCGATCGCGCCCTTGTCGGAGCGGCTGATGGCGCCGAGCTGCAGGTTTTCCTCCACCGTCATGTTGGTGAAGGTGCCGCGGCCCTGCGGCACATGGGCGATGCCGAGGCGGACCACGTTCTCGGTGGAGCGGGTACCGATCGGCTTGCCGTCGAACTCGATCGCGCCGGTCGAGCGCACCATGTTGCAGATCGCGCGCAGCGTGGTGGTCTTGCCGGCGCCGTTGGCGCCGAGCAGTGTGGTCAGCGAGCCCTCGTTGAGCGAAAAGGTGAGGCCGTGCAGGGCCTGGACCTGGCCGTAATAGGCGCGCAGGTCCTTGACGTTGAGCATCGTGGTCATTGGTCCTTGCTCCCCAGATAGGCCTTGATGACGTCGGGGTCGGCCTGGACCTGGGCCGGCGTGCCTTCGGCGAGCTTGCGGCCGAAATTGAGCGCGACGACATGGTCGGCGATCGACATCACGAGACCCATGTGATGCTCGACCAGCAGCACCGTAATTTTACGGTCGTCGCGGATTTTGCGGATCAGGTCGCCGAGCACATAGACTTCCTCGTGATTGAGGCCGCCGGCCGGCTCGTCGAGCAGCAAGATCTTGGGATCTGCGGCCAAAGCGCGCGCCAGCTCGACGCGCTTCTGGGTGCCGAACGGAAGTCCCGAAACCACGGTGTGGGCGACGTCCTCGAGATCGAGATAGCCGAGGATGTCGTGCACCTTCTTGTTCATGTCGTTCTCGCCGCGGCGAACCCAGGCGAGGCGCAGCGAGTCGCTGACGATGTCGCTCGAGGTGCGCGCATGCGCGCCGACGCGGACGTTGTCGATCACGGACAGATTGGGAAACAACGCGACGTTCTGGAAGGTGCGGCCGATGCCGATCTCGGCGATCCGGTGCGGCGGCCGCGACAGGATGCTCTTGCCTTCCATCAGGATGTCGCCGGACGACGGCTGATAGAGCCGCGACAGGCAATTGAACAGCGTGGTCTTGCCGGCGCCGTTCGGGCCGATCAAGCCGAGGATTTGCCCACGGCGCATGTCGAACGACACGCCGTTCAATGCGATGATGCCGCCGAACACGACGCTGACGTCGCGAACCGCGAGCAGGGGATCGTTCCCCTGCGCGAGCTGTGCCTGCGTCATCTCGTCTCGCCCGCCGTCTTCGAGCGGTGCGAGCGGCCCTGCGATGGACTTCGCCGGACGTGATGGAGGCTATCTGATCCCCTCGGCCAAACGTGCAACTTTCCCTCCTACTCTGGTCTTTTTGCTTTGTTCTTTTTTGGATTGCGGCGCTATCCCACCGAGCGCCTGCTCGATGTTTCTTACCATCGCCACAAGGCGAGGTCCAATGTCGTTGAGCAATCGGTCTTCCGTGAAGCGGAATGCCGGCGCGCCGCAATTGAAGGCATAGGGACCGGTCCCGTCATTCAGTCTCAACGCAACACCGACCGCGGCGACGTCATCCTGCCAATCGCCGGTGGACATGGTGAATCCGTGTTTCGCAACCGTCTCGCCGGAACGCTCGATGCCGTCACGCATCTTGGCCCAGCGGCTGCCATAGTGATCCCGCAGCTCGCGCAATAATGCCGCACGATCGTCGGGTGGCAATGCCCAAATATAGGCACGTCCCATCGCTGTGGTTGCGATCGGCACCCGCGAGCCGACGTCGAGTTGCACGCCGAGCGCCAGGCCGTTCCGGCTCTGCCCGAAATAGATCATGCTGTGGCGGTCGCGGCCGCCGACCGCGACCGCGCCGCCGGTCGCGCGCATCACTTCTTCTCGATAGGGCTCGGACAAATGCCGAACGCCGAGATTGGCGAGCGCGGCATAGCCGAGCGCCATCGCCGACGGCGCAAGCTGGTACTTCTCGAATTTTGGTACAGGTGTAAGGTATCCCAGCTTGGTCAACGTGTAGGTCAGCCGGGAAATGGTCGGCTTCGGTAACTTGGTGCGGGCGGCAATCTCCTGATTGCCGAGCAGACCGTCATTGGGTTGAAATGCGCGCAGAACGTCCAGTCCGCGGGAAAGCGCGACGACAAAATTGCGATCGGTCGCTGCTTTCTTGCCGGCGCGCTTCATTGCCGATCCTTGCCCTACCCTTGTCATGCTCGTTGACAAGGCTCGTGCTTCAAAATAACCCTCCGTGTCAAGATGTGGAATTAAATTTCGCAGTGCGAAATTGGTCTAATCGCAGCGGTTCGACGCAGGTCGTGCAGCTACTCAACGCAAGTTCAAGAACAAGCATCCAGGGAGAGTCCCGGTGAGTGAAGTCGTCAAGCTCGAACGTCATGACAACATTGCCGTCGTCACGGTTAACAGTCCGCCCGTCAATGCGCTCAGCGCTGCGGTGCGCGGCGGCATCTTCGAGTGCATGAAGAGCGC
>CALRXG020000193.1:0-11684 GCA_943372075.1 Bordetella parapertussis
TCCGGAGAACTTCAACCCCGGCTACATGATGCGCGGCATGCACCTGTTGCCGAAGCGCGGCGACAAGCCGGAATGGCAACACAACCAGGACTACTGGGCCGAGAAGGACGAATTCCCGGCGATCGACCTTGAGGACAAGGCGTTCGTCTACGGCTGAGCTCTTCTCTTTCCCGTCACCCGAATGTGGATCCCGTCACCCTGAGGTGCTCGCGAAGCGAGCCTCGAAGGGTGCACGGCGTGAGATAAAGCGCGCCGACCGGGAAGCATTGGCGCATATCTGCCGTCATTGCGAGCGAAGCGAAGCAATCCATCGGTCCGCATACTCGGATAGATGGATTGCTTCGTCGCTTCGCTCCTCGCAATGACGAGAATCCCTCACGCATAGTCCGGCAGCTTCGCCGCGACCTCCGGCGTCTTGCCGCGGATCATGTCGGAGGCCTTATCGGCGATCATCAGGGTGGAGGCGTTGAGGTTGGCGGAGATCATCCGCGGCATGATCGAGGCGTCGATCACGCGCAGGCCCTCCATGCCATGGACCCGGAGCTGGTCGTCGACCACGGCCCACGGTGCATCGGCCGGTCCCATCCGGCAGGTGCAGCCGGGATGGAAGGTGGTGGTGCCGCGCTGGGTCGCGGCCGCGAGCAGTTCGTCGTCGCTCGTGACCTTCGGACCCGGAAAATCCTCATAGGCGTAGTAGGGCTTGAGCGGCTCGGAGGCGAGCAGCCGGCGCGCCAGCTTCATGCCGGCGACGACGACGCGGCGGTCGATCTCTTCGGCGAGATAGTTGGTCTGGATGATCGGCGGCGCGAACGGGTCGGCCGAGCGGATCCGGACGTAGCCGCGACTTTCCGGCCGCTGCTGCCATGACGCCACCGTCATGCCGGGCTCGTCCTCGAGCTGGCCCTGCACGCCTTCCTTGTAGCTTGCCGGCGTGAAAGTGAGCTGAAGGTCGGAGCTCTCGGTGGTCTCGCCGGAATGCCAGAAGCAGTACACCATGGTCGGCGACAGCGACAGCAGCCCGCGCCGCGTCGTCGCCCATTTGATCGCCTCGCCCCACAGGCTGAGGCCGCGGCGAAGCTCGTTGATGGTCCGGATGTTCTTGACCCGCGCCACCGAGCGCGGCGCGTAGTGGTCCTGCAAGCCTTCGCCGACACCCGGCAGCGCGTGGCGCACCTCGATGCCGTGCGCCTGCAACAGCTCGGGCGAGCCGACACCGGAGAGCTGCAACAGCTGCGGCGAGTTGTAGGCGCCGCCGGACAGGATGACCTCCTTGGTGGCACGGATCTCCAGGGGATCGCCGTGCTTGCCGCCGCGATGATAGCGCACGCCGACCGCGCGCTTGCCCTCGAAGACGATGCCGGTGACATGGGCATGCGTGCGCACGTCGACATTGGGACGGCGCCGCGCCGGATGCAGGAACGCAGTCGCGGCGCTGACCCGCCGGCCGTTCAGGATGGTGCGCTGGCAGTACGACACGCCCTCCTGGATCTGGCCGTTGTAATCCGGATTGCGCGGAATACCGAGCGAGACCGCGCCGGCCATGAAGGCCTCGCAGAGCGGATCCTGCCAATCCATCGTGGTGACGGTGAGATTGCCGTCGCGGCCGCGATAGGTGTCGTCGCCCTCACCGATCCGCCTCTCCATGCGCCGGAAATACGGCAGCACGTCGGGATAGCCCCAGCCGCGATTGCCGAGCTGGGCCCAGGTGTCGAAATCCTGGCGCTGGCCGCGATTGTAGATGTGGCCGTTGATCGAGGACGAGCCACCGAGCGTCTTGCCGCGCGGCGCGTAGATGCTGCGGCCGCCAGTGTACGGACCCACCTCCTGCTGGTAGGCCCAGTTCACGCTCTTCATGTGGAAGGTCTTGATGAAGCCGGCGGGCAGATGGATGTAGGGATGCCAGTCGCTCGGCCCCGCCTCCAGCACGCACACTCTTGTGCCCGCGTCTTCACTCAATCGGTTGGTCAGCACGCTCCCGGCGGAGCCTGCGCCGATGATCACATAATCGAACGTTTCCATCGTCTCGTTTCTGGCGATGACGTCGGGGTCAACGCACCTTTTCGTGGAGTTGATAGTTCAGATGAGCCTTCGCCGTCGGCCACTCGCTGGCGATGATGCTGTAAACCACGGTGTCGCGCAACGTGCCGTTGGGCGCGATCTGATGGCTGCGCAGGATGCCGTCCTGCTTCGCACCGAGGCGCTCGATGCCGCGACGGCTCTGGTGATTGAAGAAATGCGTGCGGAACTCGACCGCGATGCAATCGAGCTTCTCGAAGGCGTGTTGCAGCAGCAGCAGTTTGCACTGCGTGTTGACCGCGCTGCGCTGCACACGCTTGGCGTACCAGGTCGAGCCGATCTCGACGCGGCGGTTCGGCGTATCGACATTCATGTAAGTCGTCATGCCCGAGATCCGGTCTTCGACGTCGAACACCGTGAAGGGCAGCATCGATCCTGCGGCCTGCAAGCCGAGCCTGCGGTCGATCTCCTTGGCCATGTTCTCCGGTTGCGGAATCGCGGTGTACCAGAGCTTTGACAGCTCACCGTCCTTCACCGCCTCGGTCAGTCCAGCGATGTGATCATGCGACAGCGGTTCAAGCCGCGCATGCGCGCCGCGAAGGGTAACCGGTTCAAGCCAGGGCATTTTGGAATCCTCTAAGTCGGGGTGGACCGCACTCTAGTCGTCATTGCGAGCGAAGCGAAGCAATCCATCGATCCGCAAACGCGGAGAGATGGATTGCTTCGTCGCTTCGCTCCTCGCAATGACGGCGGGTGCGATCATTTGTTCAGAAAGTTCAGCGGCAATCCGGGCCGCGGCCAGTCCATCGCGATCAGTTCGCCCTTGCCGGACAGCGTGATGTAGGCGGTCTTCAGGTCGGGGCCGCCGAAGGCGATGTTGGTGGTGACACGGTCGCCGGTCGGCACCTGCTCGACCACGGTGCCGTCGGGCGCGATCACCGAGATGCAACCCGAGACCAGCGTGGCGACGCAGACATTGCCGTTGGCCTCGACCGCGAGCGAGTCGAACATCTGGTAGCCGCCGAGGCCCGCGATCGGCTTGCCGCGCTCGCCGCGATAGATCACGTCGCGCGGCTTGACGGTGCCAGGTTCGGAAAGCTCATACGCCCACAGCCGCGCCGTCGGCGTCTCGGCGATGTAGACGGTCTTCTCGTCCGGCGACAGGCCGATGCCGTTGGCCGGCAGGATGCCGTGCACGGCCTCGACGATCTCGTTCATGCCGGGCTTCAGATAGTAGAACGCACCGACATCCATGTCGCGGGCGCGGCGCTTGCCGAGATCGGAGAACCACAGGCCGCCCTGCCTGTCGAACACCAGATCGTTCGGCCCGCGCAGCTCGTGCTCGCCGCACTTGGTCACCACGGTCTCGAGCTTGCCGGATTGCAGATCGACGCGCTGGATCGAGCCGCCGAGATAATCCTCCGGCTGCGGCCCCGGCATGATCATGTTGCGGGTCGGGATCCAGGAGAAGCCGCCATTGTTGCAGATGTACATCTTGCCGTCGGGGCCGAGCGCCGCGCCGTTCGGGCCGCCCGGCACCTTGGCGACGATCTCCTTGCGCCCGTCGGGATACACCCGCGTCAGCCGCTGGCCGCGGATTTCGACCAGCACGACCGACCCGTCGGGCATGACGACCGGACCTTCGGGAAACTCGAGATCGGTGGCGAGAACTCGGATATTGGCCATGACATCCTCCCGGCTCTTTGGCTGCCGGCGGTCTAACGGTCCCGCACGCGCAACGTTGTTGTTTCATCCCGTTATGGCAAACGGGGTTTGGCTTGCCAAGCAAGCAGGGCTGCAACGCTGCCCGGCGTTGGCGTCGCGGTGCCAATCCCCGCTCGGTATCATGCAGAACAACGACGGTGTCATCACACGCGCATGCGGCAGCAATACCTGCACCGAGAAGCCGGGGCATACTGGATCGCCCGGTCGAACCGGCGATGACAGTTGAAGTTGGGGACGCGGCTTCGCCGCGCCTCTCCCTCCGTCATTCCCGGGCGCGCGAAGCGCGAGCCCGGAATCCATTGGGCCGCATCACGCGTGGATGAATGGATTCCGGGCTCTCGCCAAGAGGCGAGCCCCGGAATGACGAAGAGAGAATGACTCCCCTAGCTCAGCGTGCCCGCATGCACCCACCAACCGGGATGCTGCGCGCGGAGCCTTTCGCCGGCGGCCTGGGCGTCGGCATCGGAGGCGTAGATCGCAAAGCAGGTCGCGCCAGAGCCCGACATGCGGACCAGGCGAACGTTGCTGGTCTCACGGAGCGCGGACAGCACGTCGCTGATGACGGGCTCGATCCGCGCGGCGGGAGCTTCGAGATCGTTGGTGCCGCGCTTGAGCGCCGCGATCCAGTCGTCGACCGCGCGGCCGGCATCCGGCCAGGATGGTGCCTGCATCATCACATCGGTGGCGCCGATCAGGAGTTCGCCATGGCGCAGGCCGAGCGCATTGAAGACATCCTTGGTCGCAACCGGCACGCGCGGATTGACCAGCACGGCCGGCATTTCCGGCAGGTCGAGCGGCAGCAGGCCCTCGCCGACGCCGGTCATGTCGCAGGCGCGCGAGGCGACGCATACCGGCACGTCGGCGCCGGTCTGCAGCGCGACCTCCATGATCCTGGAATCGTCGAGCGAGAGCTCGTTGAGCCGCGCCAGCAGCCGCAGCGCGGCTGCGGCATCCGCCGAGCCGCCGCCGATGCCGGCCGCGACCGGCAGCACCTTCTCCAGCGTGAAGTGGCCGACTTCGAGGTCCGCGACGCGCTCGCCGAGCAGGCGGGCGGCCTTGAGCACCAGATTATCAGAGGTATCGCCGCAGGCATCGGCCAGCGGTCCCGCCATCGAGAGCGACAGTTCAGGCCCCGGCTCGAGCGTGAGGCGGTCGGCGCAATCGGCAAACGCGACGACGCTCTCCAGGTCGTGAAACCCATCGACGCGCCGCCCGACAACCCTGAGCGTCAGGTTGACCTTGGCACGCCCTGCTTCAATCAGCGCCGGCACGGCGATAAATCCCTCAAAACAAACATTGCGATGCGATTAGCGTAAATCGCCGCACGATCCTATCCCTTTGTTTGCATGGAAATTCCGAGGGGTCCGCCCCAAACTCCGCAGTCGTCCCTGCGAAAGCAGGGACCCATACTCCGCGGCGGATGTTGTGAACGGGATTCGTCGTTCGGACGGTCTGCAACAATAATCATCGATGGTTATGGGTCCCTGCTTTCGCAGGGACGACACCGAGTTTGCTGCACCCGCAAGCCTTAGCCGCCCTTGCCGTCGTCGTCCTTCTTCTTGTCGGCGGCGGCAGCGTTCGAGGTGTCGTCCGGCAGGCCGTTCTCGATCTTGGCCTGGATCTTGGGCAGCTCTTCCGGCTCGGGCTTCAGGTCGCGGGCATGCGCCCACTGGAACTTGGCTTCCAGCGTGCGGCCGACGCGCCAATAGGCATCGCCGAGATGGTCGTTGATGGTCGGATCTTCCGGCTTCAGGTCGATCGCGCGTTCGAGGTTCTTCACCGCCTCGTCGTAATTGCCGATGCGGTAATAGGCCCAACCGAGCGAGTCGACGATGTAGCCGTCGTCAGGACGCTGATCGACGGCACGCTTGATCATCTTCATGCCTTCGTCGAGGTTGATGCCCTGGTCGATCCAGGAATAGCCGAGATAGTTCAGCACATGCGGCTGCTCGGGCTGCAGCTCGAGCGCCTTGCGCATGTCGGCCTCGGCCTTGGTCCACTGCTTGGAGCGCTCCTCGCAGATGCCGCGGTAGTAATAGGTGACCCAGGCGTTCTTGTCGCCGCTGCCGGCCGGCAGCGCGTCGATCGCCTGCGAGTAGGTGGTGGCGCAGTCGGCGAACTTCTTGCGGCCGCGCTCGATATTGCCGAGCGCCAGGATCGCCTCGATGTCCTTCGGCTGATCGGCGGTGACTTCCTTGAGGATCTTGATCGCCTCGTCGCTGCGGTCGGCGGCGTCGAGATTGGTCGCGAGCTGGATCTGGGCATTGCGCTTCAGCGGCGAGGACGCCGGCATCCGCTCATAGACCTTGATCGCCATCTGCGGCTTCTTCACCGATTCATAAAGATCGGCGAGCGACAGCAGCGCCAGCGGATGGTTCGGTTGCAGATAGAGCGCAAGCTGCAGATAGACCAGCGCGAGGTCCTCGCCGCCGCGGCGGGTCAGCGTGGCGCCGATGCCGTAGAGCGCCTCGGCGGCGCCGGCCTGGGGGCTGTCGACCAGCGGCGGCAGCTTCTTGCCGGCCTTGGTCTCCTTGATGCCTTCCAGCACCAGCGGATGACGCGGCAGCTTCTTGTCGAACGCCTCGTAGATCGCGGTGGCGGCGGCGGCGTCCTTGTTGCGCGAGGTCCAGCGCGCATATTCGTCGACTGTGCGCAGCATCGAATCGTCGAGCTTGTAGACGCGCTCGAAGCGCGTGCCGGCATCCTTCTCCTTGCCGGCGAACTCGTAGATCATGCCGGCATGCAGGTCCTTGAAGATCGGATACCATTCCGGACCGGTCAGCTTGTCGATCGAGGCGACCGCGGCCTTGCTGTCACCGGCGCCGGCGGCGGCCCAGGCCGACAGCAGCGTGGCGACCAGATCGGTGATCGGACCGCGCACCGACTGGTTGATGTTGGACTGCGCGGCGGCGTATTTCTTCAGCTTGAGGTCGCGCACGCCGACCACGAGGCGGGCGACGCGGTTGGCCTTGTCCTGGGTCAGGATGCGGTCGGCGAGCTTGACCGCCTCCTCGATGTCGCCGTCGGCGAGCGAGGAGATGAAGGCGCGATCGAGCAGCTCGGAGTTCTTCGGGTCGGTGCGCAGCGCCGAGCGGTAGAACGCCGCAGCCGAGGACGCATCGCGCTCGACGCTGGCATGCCGGGCCGCCAGATAGCTGCCGGCGGTGGTCAGCGACTTCAGGTCGTTCTTGGTCGGGAATTGCGCGGTATTGTCGGTCGGATGGTCCGGCGTTTGCGCCGCAAGCTGCGCAGGCACGGCAAGCGCCGCGGCAGCGAGAAGGGCAATCGTCAGGCGGTTGAAACGGGTGGACAGCATCACGGTCGCCTTGCTCCAGGATTTACGCCAAGGTGGATTCTACGGCCAAGATCTTGCGATCAGTCTCAAAATGCGAACCCAAGCGGCGGCATCACGACGAGCGACAATGCCGCTTTTGCTGTGCAACCGCAAGGACAGCCCAAAGGTAACCCGTGACGAATCAATCGGCAGATTAGGCCTTTACGCCCACCGATCCAGCCAGCCCCACCGCAAAACGCTCCCACTATGGCGGTATCGTGACCGGGCCGGGCACATTCGCGTGCGGACGCAAAAAGCGCTTGGTCCCGGCACTGCCACCCCAGTTCCGCCGCTCCCGTGACGGCGACGGATGCGATCCGGCCCACCTGCGCGCAGCAGGCGCGCGGCGGGACCTGACACTCGGCTTACATCGCCTCGTAGTTCGGGCCGCCGCCGCCCTCCGGAGGAACCCAGGTGATGTTGCCGTTGGGGTCCTTCACGTCGCAGGTTTTGCAGTGGACGCAGTTCTGGGCGTTGATCTGGTAACGCGGGGTGGCGCCCTCCTCGACCCATTCATAGACGCCGGCCGGGCAATAGCGGTTGGAGGGACCGGCGAACACGTCGTGCTCCGACGTCTTCTGCAGGTTCATGTCGGCGACCTTGAGATGGACCGGCTGGTCCTCCTCATGGTTGGTGTTGGACAGGAACACCGAGGACAGCTTGTCGAACGAGATCTTGCCGTCCGGCTTCGGGTAGGCGATCGGCTGGTGCTGTTTGGCCGTATCGAGGGTCTTGCGGTCCGGCTTGGCATGCGACTGGGTGCCGAACAGCGAGAAACCGAGCGTATTGCACCACATGTCGAAGCCGGACAGCGCCATGCCGAGCATGGTGCCGAATTTCGACAGCAGCGGCTTGGCGTTGCGGACCTTGAACAGGTCCTTGCCGATCGCCGACGAGCGCCAAGCGTCCTCGTAGGACACCAGTTCGTCATTGGCACGTCCGGCGCCGAGCGCGGCGGCGACATGCTCGGCGGCGAGCATGCCCGAGCCCATCGCGTTGTGGACGCCCTTGATGCGCGGCACGTTGACGAAGCCGGCGGCGCAGCCGATCAGCGCGCCGCCCGGGAAGGAGAGCCGCGGCACCGACTGATAACCGCCCTCGGTGATGGCGCGCGCACCATAGGCAAGGCGCTTGCCGCCCTCGAACAGCTCGCGGACGTCGGGATGGGTCTTGAAGCGCTGGAATTCGTCGAACGGCGACAGGTAGGGATCGTCGTAATTGAGATGCACGACGAAGCCGACCGCGACGCGGTTGTCGTCGTAGTGATAGAGGAACGAGCCGCCGCCGGTGTTGTCCTTCAGCGGCCAGCCGAGCGTGTGCTGCACCCGACCCTTCCGGTGCTTCTCCGGGTCGATCTGCCAGACTTCCTTGAGGCCGATGCCGAACTTCGGCGGCTCGCTCTTGGCGTCGAGCTGATACTTCGCGATCAACTGCTTCGACAGCGAGCCGCGCGCGCCTTCGGCGAACAGCGTGTATTTGCCGAGCAGCTCCATGCCGCGGGTGTAGGAATCCTTGTGGCTGCCGTCCCTGGCGATGCCCATGTCGCCGGTCGCGATGCCCCGCACCGCGCCCTTGTCGTCATACAGCACCTCGGCCGCGGCGAAGCCCGGATAGATCTCGACGCCGAGCGCCTCCGCCTTCGGCGCCAGCCAGCGGCAGACATTGCCGAGCGAGCCGATGTAGCAGTGATGATTGTGCATCAACGGCGGCATGATGAAGTTCGGGATGCGGAACCAGCCCTGCGACGTCGTCAAATAGAAGCGGTCGCTCTTGACCTGCGTCTTCAGCGGGCAGTCGGCATCCTCGCGCCAATCGGGCACCAGTTTGTCGAGGCCAGCGGGATCGATCACCGCGCCCGACAGGATGTGCGCGCCGACCTCGGAACCCTTCTCCACCACGACGATCGAGAGCTCCGGATTGAGCTGCTTCAGCCGGATCGCGGCCGACAGGCCCGACGGGCCGGCGCCGACGATGACGACATCGAATTCCATAGACTCGCGCGGAGGAAGGTCTTCAGCACTCATGATCTCTGTCTCAGCCCATTGAGAACGCTTCTAAGCTTTTCAAATGTCGTTGTTTCCGATTTTTCGCGGAAGGACAACCATGGAATTGCGCTTCCATGGGTTTGCACGGTCCGGATACCGCAGGGGAATAATCTTTTCCGAATTCGAGCCTCCAATTTTCCCATCGATGCTCTCGATCATGATGCGTTCCCACAAAATCGCATCACGATCTCATCTCTTTGTTCGAGCATGATCTTTTCGGAAAACCGCTTCACACTTTTCCGGATCATGCTCTAGATTGCACCCCATGATGACGCCCGAGCCCACCCCTACGTTGCAGCAATTGCTGGCCTTTTACCTGGAGGCCGGGGTCGACTGCGCGCTTGGCGAGGAGCCGATCAACCGGCTCGATGAGGCGGAGCCAGTTCCCGCTCCTGCCCCTGCGGCACCGCGTCCATTGGTTGCGCTCAATCCGCTGCGGCCTCCGCCGATGCCGGCTGTTCCGCGCAGCGAAATCACCGTGGCACCGGACGCTGCGATCGCTTCCGCACGCGAGGCCGCGCGGACCGCGCCGACGCTGGAAGCGCTGCGCACGCTGATGGAGACGTTCGACGGCTGCGCGCTGAAGCACACCGCGACCAAGCTGGTGTTCGCCGACGGCAATCCGCAGGCCAAGGTGATGTTCGTCGGCGAGGCGCCGGGCCGCGACGAGGACATCGAGGGCCTGCCGTTCGTCGGTCGCTCCGGCAAGCTGCTCGACCGCATGATCGCGGCGATCGGGCTGGATCGCCGCACCGCCTATATCGCCAACGTCATCCCGTGGCGGCCGCCGGGCAACCGCACGCCGACGCCGCAGGAGACGCAGGTGTGCCTGCCGTTCATCCAGCGCCACATCGAGTTGGTGAATCCGGACGTGCTGGTGACGCTCGGCAATCCCTCGACGCAGGCGCTGCTCGGCACCCGCGAAGGCATCATGCGCACCCGCGGCAAATGGATCGACTACGACACCGGAACGCGCACCATCCGTGCCGTCGCCACCTTCCATCCGGCCTATCTGCTGCGCTCGCCGTCGTACAAAAGGTTGTCGTGGCAGGATCTGCGCGCGATCGCGAAGGTGTTGCAGGCGGCGACGGCGTAGTTTCGTTGGATCGGTAGCGCAGTGAAACCTATCACTTGCGCCGCAGTCCGGGTCGATGGGTTTCGCTGCGCTCTACCCATTCCTGCAGGTCTGCAGAGCCCTACCCCTTCGGCCGCACGATGGCCCAGCCGATCCGCAGCACCGGCTGCCGGCCATTGACCAGCCGATCGAACGAGCGCGGCACTTCCGGCACCAGACCAGGAAAGCGCTGCGCGAGTTCGGGCGGCGGCGTGCCGGCGGTGTCCAGCGCGCGCCAGACCACGACGCCGCCGGTCTCGTTGAACTTCGCGACCGACAGCCACGGCGTCCGCTGCGGAGTGGCGTCGAGCAGAAGATGCGGGCGGCGTCCGTTCATCGCGATCAGGCTGGCGAGTTCGGGATCGCCGGCGACCGCGCGCAGGTGCTGGTTGGTGCGGCGCTCGTAGCTGTCGTCGAAGAAGCGGCCCATCGCGGCTGCCGGCAGCGAGGTCGGCACCTCGGTGGTGCTGGTCCAGGGCAGGAACAGCGCCGCCGCCAGCGCCAACGCAGCGGGCGCCACGACCGCGAAGGCCCACACCGAACGCAACAGCCGCTGCCGCCGGAGATGGATCAGATCGCCGGTCGCGACCACGACCGCGAGGCCCGACATCAACAGCGCCACGCCGGCGCCGCCGAACGGGCGATCGAGATTGAACAGGCCCGACACGAAGCTGCTGACGAGCGCCGGCGCGAACGCGAAGAAATAGACGAATTGCTGCGCCAGCGGGCTGACCGGCGGACGATAGATGATCGGCGAATCGTCGGCGTCGCGGGCGAACCAGCGCGAGTTGAGGATCACCAGCAGCACGATCGCCGCGGTCGCCACGATCAACCCGCCGAGCACGACGCCCCAGCGCAGCGCGCGGGCCTTGAGATCGGCAACCGCGGGCAAGGCCGGCAGCACCAGCGCGTCGGCGCGGACCAGCCAGATCAGATAGGGCAGCGCCAGCACGATGATGACCAGCACCGCATAGAGCGGATCGACCGCGCGCAGCGTGCGCCGGCCGCGTTCGGTCGCAAGTGCGAAGCCGACCACGAGCAGGATCATGCCGATCGCCGCCGGCGTCGTCAGCAGCAGCAGGCCGCAGTCGATCGACCAGGCGAACCACGAACTGCGCCGGTTCTGCCCGATCAATTGCCAGGAGTGCAGCAGCAGCAGCGCCCACAGCGGACGCGCCAGGATCAGCGGGCCGAACTCGACGCTCGGCGAAGAGAACACCACTGCTGTCATCGACAGCAGCACCGCGAGCACGCCCTGCGGGCCGCCGACGATGGCACGCGCCAGCTGGTAGAAGGCGATGAAGGTCGCGATCTCGCAGACCTGCGCCAGCAGATAGACGCCGAACACGTGATTGCCGGCGGCGCGGAAGGCGATGTCGGCAAGCCAGAACGCCAGCGGCGGCCCCATGTCGGTGCCGACCTGGTATTCGCGGCCGAACGCAAGGACGGT
>CALRXG020000194.1:0-11647 GCA_943372075.1 Bordetella parapertussis
GCCGAGGAGGAGCGCGGCCATCGTCACCGGCTGCTGGAGACCTACGAGCAGCGCTTCGGACCGCATCTGCCGCCGATCCGGCGCGAGGACGTCAAAGGCTTTCTGCGCCGGCGTCCGATCTGGCTGACCAAGAACCTGCCGCTCGACACCATCCGCAAGGAGGTCGAAACCATGGAGTTGGAAGCCGAACGATTTTACGCCAGGGCCGCTGAGAAGGCCGAGGATACCGGCGTGCGCCGCCTGCTCGGCGATCTCGCCGAAGAGGAAAAGAGCCACGAGAAGCTCGCGGTCCGCCTGACCGGCGAGATCCTCAAGCCCGATGTGCGCGCCGAGGAAGACCGCACCCGGCGGCGGATGTTCGTGCTGCAATATGTGCAGCCGGGCCTCGCCGGATTGATGGACGGCTCAGTCTCGACGCTGGCGCCGCTGTTCGCCGCCGCCTTCGCCACCCATCACAACTGGCAGACCTTCCTGGTCGGCCTCGCTGCCTCGATCGGCGCCGGCATCAGCATGGGCTTTGCCGAGGCGCTGTCTGACGACGGCTCGCTGACCGGCCGCGGCTCGCCCTGGCTGCGTGGCATCACCTGCGGCTTGATGACGACGCTCGGCGGCCTCGGCCACACCATCCCCTATCTGGTGCCGGACGCCTGGCCGAACGCATTCTGGATCGCGACCGCGATCGCCGGGATCGTGGTGTTCTTCGAGCTGTGGGCGATCGCCTTCATCCGCTCGCGCTACATGGACACACCGTTCTTGCAGGCCGTGTTCCAGATCGTGCTCGGCGGCGCGATCGTGCTCGCGGTCGGCATATTGATCGGCGCGGCCTAGCTGAGGGGGCGGGGGCAAAGATGCGGCATCACCATCAAGCCCGCTATTTGGCCAGCGCTGCGCTTGGTGCCGCGCTGCTCTCATGGAGCGGCGGCGCGCGGGCGACCGACGAGATCCAGGTCTACAACGCCGCTATTGCCGAGGTCGGGCAGTTCACCATCCAGCAGCATCTCAACTATGTCGGCATCGGCCAGAAAGACCCGCCGTTTCCCGGCGGCTTTCCGTCCAACCACAGCCTCAACGGCACGCCGGAATTCGCCTATGGCATGACGGACTGGTGGGAGCTCGGGCTCTATCTGCCGTTCGCGGTGCAGGACCAGCAGTTCCTGTCCGACGCCTTCAAGCTGCGCACGCTGTTCGTCTCGCCGAACGCAGACAAGCGCAACCTGTTCTACGGCATCAATTTCGAGCTCAGCTACGAGATGCCCAAATTCGCGCAGACCCGCTGGGGCCTGGAGATCCGGCCGATCATCGGCGTGCGCAACGCGGACTATGAATTCATCGTCAACCCGATCGTCGACGTCGGATTCGGCAGGTATGGCGAGGCGGATTTCGCGCCGGCCGCGCGCCTGGCGCGCAAGCTGAAGGACGATGTCTATGTCGGCCTCGAATATTACGCCGACTTCGGCAAGATCGGCAATTTCAGCCCGCTGGCACAGCAACAGCACACGCTGTTTGCCGTCACCGACTTCAAGGTCGGCGACGTCGACATCGATTTCGGCGTCGGTTACGGCCTGACGCCGGCGTCCGACCGGCTCGTGGTCAAGACCATCATCGGCTACGCATTTCCGGTGCCCGGAGCCAAGCAGGCTGCGGGAGAGCGATCGAGCGCGAACGGCGCGATCAATCCGATGGCACATCTGTCGGCGCGCACCACGCCATACTAGGACGCTCCAGATCCTTGGCAGCCCACGCGCACGCAATTGCGATCAAGTGAGCCTTGCCCGCCTGCTCCATTCTGCGCATGATCGCCGCCAAAATCAGGGAGCATGCCGTGGCCAAATCGCAATGGAGTTTCAAGACCGCCGTCGAATTGTCGGAGGCGCTGCGCAAAAAGCAGGTCTCGGCCGTCGAACTCGCGGAAGATGCGATCGGCCGCATCGAACGCCATGATGACAAGATCAATGCGATCTGCGTCCGCGATTTCGAGCGCGGCCTTGCCGCCGCACGCGCCGCGGACGCCGCAATCGCGCGCGGCGAGCACAAGCCGCTGCTCGGCATCCCCATGACGGTGAAGGAATCCTTCAACGTCGCGGGACTACCGACCACCTGGGGCTTCCTGCCGCAAAAGGACTTCGTCCCGGCCGAGGACGCGCTCTCGATCCAGCGGGTGAAGGGCGCCGGCGGCGTGATCCTCGGCAAGACCAACGTGCCGGTCGGGCTCGCCGACTGGCAGAGCTATAACGAGATCTACGGCACCACCAACAACCCGTACGACCTCGGCCGCACGCCCGGCGGCTCCTCCGGCGGATCGTCGGCGGCGCTCGCCGCGGGCTATGGCGCGCTGTCGCTCGGCTCCGACATCGGCGGCTCGCTCCGCGTGCCGGGATTCCACTGCGGCATCTATGCGCACAAGCCGACCTTCGCGCTGCTGCCGTCGCGCGGCCACACCCCGCCGCCGCTGCCGCCGCTGCCGTTCGATCGCGACCTGTCGGTGATCGGCCCGATGGCGCGCGGCGCCGCCGATCTCGCACTGGTGCTCGACGTGATGGCCGGCCCCGACCCGCTCGAAGCGGGCAAGGCCTACCGGCTCGACCTGCCGGCGGCGCGGCACAGCACGTTGAAGGATTTCCGCATCCTGGTGATCGACAGCGATCCGGTGCTGCCGACCGACAGGGTGATCCGCGGAAGCATCGACAAGCTCGCCAGCAATCTCGACAGGGCCGGCGCAAAGGTGTCTCGCACAAGCCCACTGCTGCCGGACTTCGCCGCCTCCTCGCGGCTCTATATGCGGATCCTGCTGTCGTTCCTGGCGGCGAGCTTCCCGCCGGAGGTCTATGCCGGCGCGTGCGCGGCGGCGGCGGCGCTGCCGGCCGACAACACCAGCCTGCAAGCCGAACGGCTGCGCGGCATCGCGCTCAGCCACCGCGACTGGGTGATCGCCGACGGCGGCCGCGCCCGGCTGCGCGCGCAGTGGCGCGAGCTGTTCAAATCATTCGACGCGGTGATCTGCCCGATCATGCCGACCCCGGCCTATCCGCACGATCATTCGCCCGATCAGGAGCAGCGCAAGATCCTGATCGACGGCGAGCCGCACGTCTACACCGACCAGCTCGCCTGGCCCGGCATCGCGACCTTGCCCGGCCTGCCCTCCACCGCGATCCCGACCGGCTTTGCGCCCGACGGACTGCCGATCGGCGTGCAGATCGTCGGCCCCATGCTGGAAGACCGCACGCCGCTGAAGCTCGCCGAGCTGATCGAGCGCGAGTTCGGCGGCTTCGTGCCGCCGAAGGCGTTCGATGATTGAGTGACGCGCGCCGTCATTGCGAGCGAAGCGAAGCAATCCATATGTCCGCGTATGCGGAGGCATGGATTGCTTCCTCGCGGAGCCGGTCATCGGGCGCGCGTTCGCGCGACCCGTTGGCTCCTCGCAATGACGAGGGGGATAGGGAGACAACCAAATGAGCAACGACCTCGAAGAGCTCACAAGACTCAACAAGGATTACGTCGACTCGGTGCAGAACTGCGACGTCAAGCGTTTCGATGAAATCCTGGCGCAGGATTTCTACTGTACCAATCCCGACAAGAGCCTGGTCAATCGCGCCGCCTTTCTGAAGCAGACGGCGATCCCGGTGAAGATCAAGGGCCTGAAGGCCGAGGACGTCAAGATCCGCATCCTCGGCGACTTCGCCATCATCCACGCCCGCACCAGCTACAGCACCGCGGACGGCGAGCCGATGCACGGCTGCTACACCGATTGCTGGGCGAGGCAGAACGGAAAATGGCTCGCGGTCTCCGCGCATGTCGCGCGGTAGGAGCGACGCGGGCAGCGTCACCCTCCGCTGTCATGCCTCGCTTCATGCGGGGCATCCAGTACTCCGCGGCGGCCGTTGATTCATACAACTTCCGCCGCGGCGTACACGGTCGCCCGGTCAAGCCGGGCGACGACGCATTACTCAGCTGTCGAACATGATCACGCTGCGCAGCGTCTTGCCGGCTTTCATGTTGGCAAAACCCTCGTTGATCTCGCTGAGCTTCAGCTTGGCCGAGATCCAGTCTTCCAGATGCAGCTTGCCGCGCATGTAGAAGTCGACCAGGCGCGGCATGTCGACGCGGAAATGGTTCGAGCCCATCGACGAGCCCTGGATGCGGCGCTCGCGCAGGAAGTCGAAGCCGTGCAGCTCGATCTTCTGGCCGAACGGGATCATGCCGACGATGGTCGCGGTGCCGCCGGCCGCCAGCATGCCGAAGGCCTGCTCGGCGGTATCCTTGCGGCCGAGCACTTCGAAGGAATGCTGCACACCGCCGCCGGTGAGCTCGCGCACCTGCTGGACCACGTCGCCGCGAGCCGGATCGACGATGTCGGTGGCACCAAGCTTGGTCGCGAGTTGCAGCTTGGCCGGATTGGTGTCGATCGCGATGATACGGCCGGCGCCGGCGATCTGCGCGCCGTTGATCGCCGCCATGCCGACGCCGCCGCAACCGATCACGGCCACGGTCTCGCCCGCGGTGACCTTCGCGGTGTTGACCACAGCGCCGTAACCGGTGATGACGCCGCAGCCGATCAGCGCGGCGAGATCGAGCGGCATCTCCTTCTTGATCTTCACGATGGCGTTCTCATGCACCAGCATCTGCTCGGCGAAGGACGACAGATTGAGGAACTGGTTGAGCTTCTCCTTCCGGCCCCAGGACAGCCGGTTGGAGGCGCCGGGCAACAACTTCACCGTGGTGTCGGTGCACAGCACGGTGCGGCCGGTGGTGCAATTGTCGCAGGTGCCGCAGAACACCGAGAGGCAGGTGACGACATGATCGCCGGGCTTCACGTAATTGACGTCGGAGCCGACCTTCTCGACCACGCCCGCAGACTCGTGGCCGAGCACGGCGGGCAGCGGGTGCGGATAGAGTCCTTCCATGAAATGCAGGTCGGAATGGCAGAGGCCCGCGACCGCGGTGCGGATCAGGACCTCGCGCGGCCCCGGATTGGGCACGCTGACATCCTCGATCACCAGCGGCTGATTCACTTCATGCAGAACGGCGGCCTTCATCGGAATTTCCTCTCATGTTTTTTGTTGCGCACGCTCTCCACCTCTCCCAAAGGGAGAGGTCGGAGCGCATCGAAGATGCGGTCCGGGTGAGGGGTTCAGGTCATCGATGGTGCGCAACCCCTCACCCGGATCGCTGGCGCGATCCGACCTCTCCCGATGGGAGAGGTGAGACTGCGCGAGCGGCCACTGCGAGCCTACGCTGCGAGGAGCAATTCGCCAACCTCGGCCATGCCGATCGCGCGATCGCCGAGCAGATGCTCGGTCATCCTGCGCTGAACGGTATTTTCCGCAAGCCGGAACGGATCGCCCGGCATCACGCGGTGATCGACCACCATTCGCGACAGCAACAGCCGGCGCGCATCGCCGCGCATCTCATGGATGCGGCCACCTTCCCAGGCCAGCGCGACGGCGCTTGCGACATGATAGAGCAGGCTGGTGGCGCGTCGCGCATCGCCCTCATTGTCGATGCGGCCCGCGACCTCGCGCGCAAACGCGACCGCGCGGTCGCTGAGCTCGCGCAGCCGGTTGCGCCAGGCCTGCGGCACATTGGCGCTGTCATCGAGCCGCGCATGCAGATCGGCGGCGAGCGCATTGTCGGCGCCATGGCGGCCGACCGCGCGCTTCAGCGCGTCGATCGCGACGATGTTGCCGGTGCCCTCCCAGATCGAGCCGAGATGCGCATCGCGCAGCAGGCGCGGCGTGACGAATTCCTCGATGTAACCGATGCCGCCGCGCATCTCCATCGCGTCGCCGCAGACCTTTCGGGCGTCACGGGTGGCGCGGAATTTCAACGTCGGGGTCAAGATGCGGAGCAGCGCCGCGGCGTCCTGGCTGCCGGCCTCGGCACGGTCGAGCGCGTCGGCGGTGAGAAAACTCATCGACAGCGCCTGTTCGGTCGGCAGCACGATCTTCATCAATTGCCGCCGCGCCAGCGGCAGATCGATGATGCGCTGGCCGAACACCACGCGGCTTCGCGCCACGGTGATGGCGTCGTGCCAGGCACGACGCATCAGCGCGGTCGATTTCACGCCATTGGACAGGCGCGACGAGTTCACCATCTCCGCCATCTGCACGAAGCCGCGGTCGAGCTTGCCGACAGCATAGGCGATCGCGCCGTCGAACTTGATCTCGCCGGAGGCCATCGAGCGGGTGCCGAGCTTGTCCTTCAAGCGCACGATCCGGTAGTGGTTCTGCGAGCCGTCGTCGAGGAAGCGCGGCATCAGGAACAGGCCGACACCCTTTGTGCCCGGCCCCGCGCCTTCCGGCCGCGCCAGCAGCATCACCACCTTGGCGTCGGCATTCGAGCAGAACCACTTCTCGCCATAGAGCCGCCAGTGGTTGCCCTCCTGCACCGCGCGCGTGGTCAGCGTGCCGACGTCGGAGCCGCCTTCCTTCTCGGTCATGAACTGGCCGCCCTGCGTCAGCTTATCCATGTCGGTCTGGGTCAGGCCGTCGAGATATTTCGCCTTCAACGCCTCGCTGCCGAAATTATTGAGCAGCTTGGCGCAACCATCGGTGACGTTGATCGGGCAACCCATGCCGAATTCGGTCTGGTTGAACAGGAAGGTGAAGGCATGCTTGGCGACCACGGGGTATTTGTCGGGCCAGCCCATGATGCCCTGGCGGATCGACAGCGCGTGGATGCCGAACTCGCCGAACGCGGCGTTCTCGATCTCGCGATAGGCCGGATGATATTCGATGCTCTGGACGTCGCGGCCGAACTTGTCGCGCTGGTGCAGCACCGGCGTGTGACGATCGGCCAGCCGCGCGCATTCGTCGAGATGGCCTCCCGCCAATCCACCAAGCCGGTCGAGATGCGGCTCGATGTGGCGGAACAAGGCCTCGGGCAGATGCAGCTTGAGAAGATCGGTCAGCGCGGGATCGGCGCGGTAGAAATTCATTCCCGTCGTATCGGGCGCCAGCAGGCCCGGCTGGCTGGCGGGCGACGAGGTCAGATCCTGCGAGTGCTGCTGCATTGAATTCCCTGCTTCGGTGCTCATTTGTTTGGGCACGACTATCCTCCTCCGGCCGAGCAAAGGAAAGCCCAATGGATATTCCGAAGTACAAGATCGCCCTGATCGTCGGCGCCGGCGAGGGCCTCAGCGCCTCGCTGACGCGGCTATTTTCGCGGGAGGGAATTCGGGTGGCGCTGGGCGCCCGCAGCATCGAGAAGCTCGGCGCACTCTGCACCGAAACCGGCGCGAAGGCCTATCCGTGCGATGCCACCAAGGCCGAGGAGGTCGAGCGCCTGTTCGGCCTGGTCGAGCGCGAAATCGGAACTCCCGATCTCGTGGTCTACAATGCCTCCGGCCGCAGCCGCGGGCCCTTCGTTGAACTCGTACCCTCCGAGGTCGAGCAGGCGATCGCGGTCTCGGCGTTCGGCGGCTTCCTAGTGGCGCAGGAGGCGGCGAAGCGCATGCTCCCTAACAAAAAGGGCGCGATCCTGTTCACCGGCGCTTCCGCCAGCGTCAAGGGCTACGCGCAATCGGCGCCGTTCGCGATGGGCAAATTCGCGCTGCGCGGACTGGCGCAGAGCATGGCGCGCGAATTGTCGCCGCAGGGCATCCATGTCGCGCATTTCGTGATCGACGGCGGCATCCGCAGCGCCGCCCGCACCGAGCCCGCCGACAAGCCGGATTCGATGCTCGATCCCGATGCGATCGCGCTGAGCTACTGGAACGTGCTGCAGCAGCCGCGCAGCGCCTGGACCTGGGAGCTGGAATTGCGGCCCTGGGTTGAGAAGTTTTGAGATGACGACGATCATGTAAGCGACGTAGTCTTGCGGCGAGCCGCCGCAGCGCCGTCGTTGCGAGCGAAGCGAAGCAATCCATGCCACCGCAAGCGAAAGAATGGATTGCTTCGTCGCTTCGCTCCTCGCAATGACGGAGGAAACAGAGGAGAAAACATGACCAGCGAAATCAAAATCGAAACCGGCACCGACGAACTGCTCTGCGTGATCCGCGACCGGGTCGCCGTCATCACCCTGAACCGCCCCGACGCCCGCAACTCGCTGTCGGACACGCTGACGCCGGCGCTGCGCACGATGATCCGGACCTGCGGCGAGAACCCCGAGGTCGGCGCGCTACTGGTCACCGGCGCCGGCAAGGCGTTCTGCGCCGGCGGCAACGTCAAGGGCATGGGTGCCAATCGCGACCCGAAGAAGCTCGAAATGTCCTACGAGGACAAGGTCGCGGATTTGCAGGAGCGCCAGCGCCTGCTCACCGGCGCGCTCGCCTCGGTGCGCAAGCCGACCATTGCGGCGCTCCCCGGCCCCGCCGTTGGCGCCGGCCTTGCGATCGCGATGGCCTGCGACATCCGGATCGCCGCGCAATCCGCGTTCATCTCGACCGGCTACCTGCGCGTGGCGCTGAGCGGCGATTACGGCATGGCATGGCTGTTGACCCGCCTGGTCGGCACCTCGCGCGCGCGCGAGTTGATGTTCACCTCCGAGAAGGTCGATGCGACGAGGTGCGAGCAGATCGGCCTCGTCAACCGCGTGGTGCCGGACGAGGCGCTGCACGACGAAGCGTTCGCGCTGGCGAAGTCGATGGCCGAGGGCCCGACCTTGGCGCTGCGCTACATGAAGGACAATCTCGACGAGGCGCTGCAGTTCGATTTCGCCACCGCGCGCGATCACGAGGCGGAGCGGCTGATCCGCCTCACCACGACGGCCGATCACAAGGAGGCGGTGCAGGCCTTCATCGAGAAGCGCAAGCCGGCGTATCGGGGAGGTTGACCGCGGCCCGCTGAACCGTAAACCGATTTCGCTGCGCCCGATCCGGGCGACAGGGGTTCATTTGGAACGCTGCCGGCATCCGCGCATGAATGTCTCGGTCAAAGTCCTCACCCCTGAGCGATGGCCTGATGTCGACAAGCTCTTCGGCGAGGGTGCGGTGACGCGGCGTTGCTGGTGCATGTACTGGCGCATCGGAGCGCAGTACCGAAGGCAACAGGCGTCGACCGTTCGCGCAGCCTTCAACAAGGTCGTCAAAACGGGGCCGCCGCCGGGACTTCTCGCCTATGTCGGCAGCCAACCTGCCGGCTGGTGCCAGATCGGCAGCCGCGACGCGTTGCCCTACCTGCAACAGGCCTGGCGGCTGCGTTCACCGGATGACGTTCCGGTCTGGGCCATTTCCTGTTTCTACATCGGACGGCATTTCCGACGACATGGCATAGCAACCCGCTTGACCGAGGGCGCGATCGATTTGGCCCGGCGCAACGGAGTGCCCGCCATCGAGGCGTATCCGATCGACCGGTCAACGTCGCCGAGTTCATCCAGCACGGGATTCGTGACGACGTTTGAGCGCTTGGGGTTCAAACAGGTCCCCTCGCCATCGCGCGAGCGGCCGATCATGCGGCTGTATCTGCTTGCGTCGTAGCGCAAAAGAAAAGGGCCCGGTTCTGGGGAGGCCAGAACCGGGCCTAGTCAGTCAAACCGCAAGCGAGGACATCGCGGCCGAGCGGGAAGTGGCGGCGAGCCGCCAGCTGGCACATGGAATGTCTTGCGGCTCGACGTGGAGCTCTTTCGCGAAGCGCACCAGCTTCCAGTCGCCGGGGCTTTGCATAAAGGCGTAGTCGGACTTGCGAGCGAGGCCGATCATGCTGGCATTGGAACGCAACGTGTCGCCGAAGATTCGCTCGGCTCCGAAGGACGCCGCGCGGCATTCGAGATTCTTCAACAGCGCCTTGCCAATGCCATGGCCTTGCCACCGGTCATCGATCGACAGGCCGAACTCGACGCTCGACGTATCGGCATGGAAAGCGTAGCGGGCTTCGCCGACGATGGTCTCGAAGCCATCAACCAGCATCGTCGCGACCACCGTGAACCGGTCAGCCTCGCCGACATGGATGAAACGCTCGAGCTCCGTCTTCGGCAGCTCGCTCAACGCGCCCAGGAAGCGATTGTAGCGGGAGCTCGCGGAGAGCGAACGGATGTAGCTCTGCAGCTCTTCGCGGTCGCGCGGCTCGACGAAGCGCACCTTGATCTCGCTGCCGTCCTTGGCGCGCAGCACATCGGAGTATTGCTTCAGATCATCGAGACGCAGCGCAATCATGACACGCTCCTCGGGTGAAGAAATTGGCCGGCGCCCCTCACTGAGGCGGCGCCAGCGAAGGCGTCCTTCTCAGGCCCGCCAGAACGGCTTCTCGGTTTCGAAAACGATGTCGCTGCGGGACATGCCGATGTCGTGCAGATCACGCTCGGTCCACTGCGAAAGTTCGCGGCGGCGCTCGTAACGATCCCACCAGACATGGATCGTGTCGCTGACCTGATTCAGCAGCCCCGGCGTATGATGATTTGTCATCGATTCATGGGTAAAAATGGACATTTCGGGCTCCTATCGGTAACCTGTTGAGGTTAATATCGCGGCTATTCGGCCCGTCCACAAACGACACTTTGTACCGCTTCGCATGAATTAAAGTCATGTATTCGGAGACTTGAGGGGATGACCAGCCGGCTGCCTTCGCTGAACGGCCTGAGGGCCTTCGAGGCCGCGTCGCGACACATGAGCTTCACGCTGGCGGCGTCCGAACTGAACGTGACGCAGACCGCGATCAGCCATCAGATCCGGCGGCTCGAGGAAGAACTCGGCGTCCGCCTGTTCATCCGCCAGAACCGCTCGCTGAGCCTGACGCCGGAGGCTACCCAATACCTCCCTGGCGTCCGCGCCGCGTTCAACGACCTCAGGTTTGCGACCGACCGCCTGCTGCGGCGGGACGACGACCACGTGCTCACCGTCTCGACGCTGGCATCGCTCGCGGCCAAATGGCTGCTGCCGCGGCTGTCGGCGTTCCAGGAGGCCCATCCCGGGATCGACGTTCGCATCACCACCTCGACCAGCCTAGTCGACTTCCAGCGCGACAAGGTCGATGCCGCGATCCGCTACGGCCGCGGCCAATGGGCGGGCCTGCGCGCGGACTGGCTGATGGCGGATGAGCTGTTTCCGGTGTGCAGCCCAGCGCTGCTGCAAGGCAGCAAGCCGCTCAAATCTCCCGAAGACCTCAGGGACCACGTGCTGCTGCATACCAGCAACACCAACAGCGACGACTGGCGGCTGTGGCTGACTGCGGCTGGCCTTCCGACCGACGTTTCCAAGCAGCCGGGCGTCACCTTCGACCTGTTGTTCGTCACCATCCAGGCCGCGATCGACGGCATCGGCATCGCGATGGGCCGCACCTCCTATGTGCAGGACGACATCACCAAGGGCCGCCTCGTGGTTCCCTTCAAGATCGCGCTGCCCGCCGATGCCGGCTTCTATCTGGTCTCGCCGCAAGGGCGTGCCGATACGGCAAAGCTCTCGGCGTTCCGGTCCTGGCTCGGCACAGCCGCGCATACGCCGCCCTGACGCTTTCTTCGTGCGAAGGCGCTCCGGCGATTTCGATCTACGGCTTTTTTCCGATGGCGGCGGCGTGATTTCAGGTTGGTCGCGCCGGACAGCCGTGCCAAATTGCCGCATACGGCAGTTAACTGCCTTCGCCGGCGAAACAATTTGCGCCGGCCGATTTTGCCACGGGGAGGAAAGGCCGTTATGTCGCAGTCGAGTCCATCGCAAGTCCCGCAAATCAAGTCACGTCTCGGCGCGATCCTGCGCGCGACCAGCGGCAATTTCCTCGAG
>CALRXG020000195.1:0-11543 GCA_943372075.1 Bordetella parapertussis
CGGAGTTTGGGGTTTGCAGCTCGGCCGAGAATCCCGCCGTCTATGTCACGCGCAATCCCTGGAACACCGACTACACCACTTGCGGCTCGTCGGCCGGCAGCGCGGCGATGGTCGCGGCCGGCGCGGTGCCGATCGCGCATGCGACCGACGGTGGCGGCTCGATCCGGATTCCGGCCGGCGTCAACGGCAATATCGGGCTGAAAGTGTCGCGCGGCGTATTCTCGCTCGCGCCGCATCTGTCCGATCTCACGGGTCTCGTCTCGATCCAGGGCTGCCAGTCGCGCACGGTGCGCGACACCGCGGCGTTCGTCGACGCCTGCCGCGGCCCCGCGCCCGGCGAGTTCATGCCGTTCTGGACATCGCCGGAGCCGTATGCCGCGATGATCGCGCGCGACCCCGGGCGGCTCAGGATCGCGCTGTCGCACAGCTGGGGCGACTACCGCGCGACGCCGCACATCGCAACCGAGCTGGAGCGGGTCGGACGCTTCCTCGAGGGCCTCGGCCATCAGGTCGATTACGCCCTGCCGTCGATCGACTACCAGGAGGCCTTCGCCGCGCAGACCACCTGCTACATCAGCAATTTCGCCGTCGTGATCGGCAACATGCTCGCCGCACGTGGGCTGACGCGGCCGCCGGCCGATCTGATCGAGCCGATCAACATCCGCATCTGGGAGCACGGCCGGCACTTCAGCTTCGCTGATCGTGCGCGCATGCAAGCCGTCTTCAATACCACCGCGCGCGGCTTCGGCGCCTTCTTCGAGGATTGGGACGTCATCCTGACGCCGGTCACCGCGCTGCCGACGCCGAAGGTCGGCACCACGGAGTATCTCACCATCTCGGACAATCCGTCGGTGCTGGACTGGTTCGGCAATCTCTGGCGCAATTTCGCCTTCACGCCGCTCGCCAACCTGTGCGGCATCCCCGCGATCTCGCTGCCGCTCGCCACCAACGAGCAGGGTCTGCCGCTCGGCATCCAGGCGATCGGCAAGCAGGCCGATGACGGGCTGCTGCTGCAACTCGCCGCCCAGATCGAGCGGGCGATCGGCGGCAAGTGGAACGACGGCAAGACGCCGGGCGTGCATGTCACGCGCAACTAGAATAGACCACAAGCAACACATCAACGGAGGAAACGGAACGTCATGCAGCAGCCGGCTGGTGAATTCGGGATCGACGATGCAAAGCGCGTGCTCGCCGACGTCTTTGCGCCCTGGGTGCAGGACCTCAATCTGTCGATCGAGCAATTCGACATCGCAGCCCCCGCCGGCGGCGATCGCGACTGGCAGCCCGGCGCCATCCTGCGCATGCCGTTCTCGGAGCGGCTGTGCCGCAACGGCGGCATCGTCTGCGGCCAGGCGCTGATGGCGTTCGCCGACACCGCGATGGTGCTCGCCAATCTCGCCGCCAACAAGGGCTATCGGCCGATGACGACGGTCGACCAGACCACCCATTTCATGCGCGCGGTGACCGCCTCCGACGTGCTGGCCGACGCCCGCGTGGTGCGGCTCGGCCGCACCATGAGCTTCGGCCGCGTCACTCTCTCCTCCGCCACCGACAACAAGCCGGTGGCGATGGTGTCGAGCGCGTTCGCGATGCTGCCTGGTTGATTATTTGCCGAGCACGGCCTCGGCGGCGTTGACGATGCTGATCGTCGGATTCTTTCCGCAATAGGTGCCGAACTTCCTGGCGTTCTCGGTGAACACGTCGGTATCGATGATCGCCTCGTCGGAATCGCCCTTGTACCAGCCGTCCATCCAGACCAGCACCATCTTGATGGTGTCGTCGCCGCCTTCGACGAACTGCTTGCAGGTCATGGTCGAGAGATCGAGGACGGTGGCGTTGGCCGGCGCGGACGACAGCGCGAGCGCGGCGGCAAGCATGATCGAGGCAGTGATCTTCATCGCAATCTCCATGGACAATGACCTGAAATGAAAAGGTCGCCGGACACCCGGCGCGTCCGCTCGCGACCTCGTAGGCGAAGCGTCGCGAGCAGCGCAAGCATCGCATCGCGCGGATCGGTCCGCACGTCGCTTCGCTGCACGGATTGAGAATCGGCCGCGCCGATCCGCGATGACGCGGATCAGCAGGCGCGCGATCGAACTACACGGCGTTTGCGCGACGGCTCCGCCGCCAGCGCCACAGCACAACGATGAACGCGACCAGCACGATCAGCGCGAGCGCAGCCTCGACCACCTTGACCGCAAACCGTCCGCCGGGACGGTCGATCATGCGCGACCACAGCGATGCTGCTTCGCCGGGATGCGGCAGGCGAAACGCCACCACGCTGTCGCCGATCGATGTGCCGCCCTCGGAATGGCCGCCGGCGCCGATCACGACATACTGCTCGCCCTTCCAGAGATAGGTCATCGGATTGGCGACGCCCGGCACCGGAAGCCGGCCGAGCCACAATTGCTTTCCCGACCTGGCATCGAACGCGCGCAGATAGGCATCCATCGCGCCAGTGAACACCAGTCCGCCCGCGGTGATCGCCACGCCATTGACCAGCGGCGTGCCGCTGTTCAGCGCGATGCCGAGCGGCGCCAGATCCTCGCTGGTGCCGACCGTCGAATGCCAGAGGATCTTGCCGGCCTTCAGATCGAGCGCCACCATCTCGCCCCATGGCGGCTTGTTGCAGAGCGATCCGAACGGCGACCTCGCGACCGACCGCGACATCGCGAACGGCGCCCCTTCCTGCTGGCCGAAATCGTGACCCGGCGGCGGGCTGAAGCCCTTGGCTTGGTCGCGCGGGATCAATGTGACGATCTGCACGGCATGGCTGACATTGGCGTAGACGATCTGGTTGACCGGATCTAACGCCGCGCTGCCCCAGTTCACGCCGCCGCCGGTCATCGGATAGATGATCGTGCCGCGCGTCGACGGCGGCGTGTAGAGGCCCTCGTTGCGGGATTGCGTGAACAGCTTCTCGCAAGCGGCGCCGTCAATATCGAACGGCATGCGGAACGCATCATCGGGGCCGATGCGCTGCGTCAGCAAAGGCGGCACGTGGGTCGGGAACGGCTGCGTCGGCGACAGCTTCTCGCCCTCGGCGCCGTTCTGCGGCACCGGGCGCTCCTCGACTGGCCACACCGGCTTGCCGGTGTCGCGATCGAGCACGAACACGAAGCCCTGCTTGGTCGGCTGGATCACGACGTCGCGCATGCCGTCGCCGGTGTCGATGCGCGCCAGCGTCGGCTGCGCCGGCAGGTCATAGTCCCAGACGTCGTGATGCACGGTCTGAAACGCCCAGACCAGTTCTCCGGTCTCGATCCGGAGCGCGACGACGGAATTGGCGTGCTCGTCATTGCCGGGACGCTTGCCGCCCCAAAAATCCGGACTGGGCGATGTCGTCGGCAGGAACACCAGCCCCCGCGCCTCGTCCACCGACATCGTTGCCCAGACATTGCTGTGGCCGGCCTCGACGCCGTCATGGACCAGCGGATCGAAGCTCCAGCGCGGCTGACCGGTCCGTGCATCGAAGGCGCGCACCGCACCGACCGGCGCGTCGACCCTGCGGTTATCACCGATCGCGGACCCGACCACGACCACGCCGTGGCCCGTCACAGGCGCCGACGTGATCTGAAACTCGCCCGGCCATTCCAGCTTCATCCCGGCATCGATCTTGATCTCGCCGCCGTTGCCGAAATCGGTGCACGGCTTGCCGGTTCTGGCATCGAGCGCGATCAGGCGCGTGTCATTGGTGCCGGTGAAGATGCGTGATTTGCAGGCCGCGCCTTCGTCCGCGCGATCATCCGTCCAGTACGCGACGCCGCGGCAGACGAACCGATTGGCCGGCCGCTGCGCCATATTGATCTTCGGGTCGAAACGCCACTTCTGCGCCCCGGTGCCGGGATCGAGCGCGATCACCTCATTGAACGGCGTGCAGAAGATCAGGCTGTCCTCGACGAACAGCGGCGTCACCTCGAACTTGGTGCGCTTCATGACATCGGGGGGACGAGCGTCGAGATCGCCGGTGCGGAACTCCCAGCCGCGCACCAGCGTGCCGACATTGTCCGGCGTGATCTGCGTCAACGGCGAGAAGCGTTGTCCTCCACGATCACCGCCCCAATACTCCCAGGCAAGCGCCGGCTGCATACACAGCACCAGCGCGGCGAGCAGGCCAATCAGGGACCGCATTGCGTCCTCCCGCAAGATGCGATCATCAGTCGCCGCACCTCATGCAACGCAAGCGTTTACGCGATCGGCACGTCAGTATCTACCCCCGCGATAACCGCCGCCATAGCCGCCCCGATAGCCACCGCCGCCGATGCCGATTCCGATGCCGATGCCGACCGGCGGACCGACGGGCTCGTAGACCACGGCCGGAGGCGGACGGCGCACCACCACCACATCGTCTTCGACCACGACGGGCGGTCGACGCTTGCCGCCACGCCGCGGCGGATCGGAAACGACGCGCTTCTTCACCGGCGCATCGGCCTTCTGCTGCGGCGCCGGTGCCGCATTGCAGGGGCAGGTTGGCGCCGCCAGCGCCACATTGGTCGCGGGCACGCTGACCGCAGCCGCCGGCGTCGGATCGGGACGATAGCGCAGCCGTTCGATCAGCTTGCGCGCGGTGGCCGTGAGATCGCTGTCGGGATACAACGCGAGGAAGCCGCGATAGGCGGCCGCCGTGTTGACGAGCACGGCGCTGTTCCACGCCACCATGCGGCGATGCCGGTCGAGCCAGTCGCGCGCCTGCAGGCCGCGCGGCGTGCCGGCAAAGATCGCGGCGAAGGCTTCATAGGATTCGTCGGTGCCATCGAGCACCATCAAATCGTTTGCGGCCTCGATCGGCTTGCCCTGCAATTCGCGTTTCCATTCATCGACGGTGCGCCTGGTCGCGGCCGGCTGCGGCGCGGTCGCGGGCGCCGCCGTCGGGCCTGCCATGAAGCGGAAGTCGTCGGTCAGCGACGAGGAGTCCCACGGCGTCTGGCGGCCGTCGGTCGCCTTGTTCACCGCGAGACGAACCCGCTTGAAGGTGTCCTCGATCGGGATTCCCCGCTGCTTCGCCGCGGCCAGTAACGCGGTTGTGTACGGGCTGTTGGCGCCGCTGCCGTCCTCGGCTTCCGCGCCGGGCGACGTCGAGAACGACACGAAGGTGCCGGGCGCGCCGACCTTGGCGTCGACAATGGCAAGCCCATGCCCCGTGGTCTTGCTGAGGTCCGGGAACGGATTGTTGCGGCAGGCATCGAGCAGCACGATGCGCATCCGGCTCGGCACCGAGGTCAGCGTGTTCAGAATGTCGTTGAGGCGAACCGCCTGGATCGGGATATCGGCCTCACGCTTCGGATCGACATCGACCGGCACCAGGTAGTTCTCGCCATCGATCTGCAAGCCGTGCCCGGCATAGAACACCAGCGCCACGCTGTCGGCGCCCTTCGCCGCCACCTGGCCAGCGAAGTCGCTGATCCGGGCCCGCATCTCGTCCTGCGACAGATCCGATGCCGTCGTCACCGCAAATCCGGCATCGGTCAGCATCTGTGACATCGCCCTGGCGTCGTTGGCCGGATTGGGCAGCGCAGGCACCGACTTGTAGGCGGACTGCCCGATCACCAGCGCGAGGCGGTTTTCCGCCGATGCCGGCACGACGCCGAACAGGATCGCCACCGGAACAATCAGGCTGAGGAGCGAACGGCGCAGCATGGCGGCCCTCCGTCGAGGATGTCGGAGATGGGTCGAAGGCCGTCAGAGGAAGGTTCATGGCATGCGGCAATCTGCTGCCGGCGTCACCGGCTCTGACGTCAAACCGTCGCAGGGACCGCAGGCTGGATCGTTCAGCCGGCTATTTCGGCTTCTTGGCTGGGTCAGCGGCCGGCTTGGTGACGCCCCAGGGATCGTATTTCTCCTTGGGCTCGGGGATACGATCGAGCGCAGCCTTGTAGGCCTTCTCGTCGATCTGGGGCTTCTTCTCCGTCTTCCTGTCATCGCCGCCGCCGCCCCCGCGCCGGCCTTGAGCCAAGGTCGGTGTCGCGATCAGCGCGAGAACGACGGCAGCAACCGTGAAGCTTTTCATGTCGGTCTCTCTCCCCCAAAGCCGGAGCAACATCCGGCAATACCTCTACGCCAAAGATAACTTGTCTCTCGACATTTGTTGATCGACAAAGCGCCGGCATAACGCGAATTCAGCGCCACCAGGGGGGCGCAATCGAGGCAACGGCACATTAAATCCGCTCGATGGGACAGGGACAAGTACATGTGGCGGCGCTGCTGGCCAGCGCCGCCTTGATCTTGAGTGGCTGCGGGCTGGCGGACAGCCATGCGGTGTGGCCGGAGATGTTGAAGGTCAAGGCCAATGAGCCCGCGCCCCTCGAAGCGCCGCCTGATGTCAAGCGGCTGGTCGCGGGCCGACTGGACTCGGTGTTCACCGCCGGATCGCAACCGGCCCATGTTCGGGTCTCCGCCCCACTGCACGACCCGCGCGGCACCGGCTGGACAGCCTGCGTGCGCGCCGAACTGACATCGGTGATCGGCAAGCCGCTGGGGACGCAAACCTATCGCATCTTCATCAATGACGGCGCGATCTTCGATCGGCGGCAGGCCGAGGCTGACGATAATTGCGTGACCGAGACCTATGAACCGGTCGAGAGCACCGTCGCGGCGGAAGCGCAACGGAGCGCGAAACCCTAGGTGCGGCGCAGACGCCGGCATCAACCTGCCGATAATCCCCGATGAATCCGTCGAAAATGCCCTAAAGCGGGTGTGTTTGAGGGTCCGGACGTTGCCATTTCTCCGGGAACGCGCTTATGACTACGCGCAGGATCGTAAACGTGAGACATTGAAATGGCGATGGAACTGAGGGGCGCGAGCGGCGAGGGATTTGCGACGATTGCCGCTGATGGTCGGGTGTTGGATGCCTGGTTTCTTCAGCCACGCCTGGTTGCGCAGGCCGACAAAGCCGCAACGGTGCGGCTGACGAACGACGAGATCAGCAAATCACTGGGTCAGTCGGCGGACGGATGTGCGCGACACGACGACATCCGCAATGTCGACATCGTTGCCATTCGTACCGAGATCGGCTCCCTTGCATCGGCGCCGACCGATGTGCACGACGCATATCTTCGCCTGCAGCTCCTGAGCCACCGGCTGGTGCAGCCGAATTGCCTGAACCTTGATGGCATTTTCGGTCTGCTGCCCAACGTTGCCTGGACGACCCTCGGGCCCTGTGATTGCGCGCGCGTCCCGGAAGCGCGAATGCTGGCGCGCAAGCGCGGCGTTGGGTTCGAGGTGACCGGCGTGGACAAGTTTCCGCGCATGACCGACTACGTCACGCATGCGGACGTGAGAATTGCGGATGCCGATCGCGTCAGGCTCGGAGCCCATTTGGCTCCGGGTACGACCGTCATGCATGAAGGCTTCTGCAATTTCAATGCGGGCACGCTCGGTCCCTGCATGGTCGAAGGCCGGATCAGTGCCGGTGTGGTCGTGGCGAGCGGCAGCGACATTGGTGGCGGCGCGTCGATCATGGGCACGCTGTCCGGAGGCGGGAAAGAGAAGATCACAGTCGGCGAGCGCTGCCTGATCGGCGCCAACGCCGGCATCGGCATTTCATTGGGTGACGATTGTATCGTCGAAGCCGGCTGTTACATCACGGCAGGCGCCCGCATCCTCCTGGAAGATGGCCGCGTGCTGAAAGCCAAGGAGCTTTCGGGCCAGAAGGGCCTGCTCTTCCGTCGTAATTCCCAGAGCGGCGCTCTCGAGGCGACCAGACGTTCGCAGAACTGGGACGGCCTCAACGCGCAACTTCACGCCTAGGCCGTTCGCGCGAGGAAGTCGCCAACTTGCGGCGCGTCAGCTTCCAGCGTTACGCGCCGACCGCGACCGTCACCGTATCGTTATGAGCTTTCGCGATTTCCGCGGCTACCTTGTCGCGGCGAGCGGAGGATCATGTCGGTCATGAGCGCACTGCTGTCCGTACTGCTGACGAGCGGGATCCGTGCTGCGTTGGCCATCGTCACTGGCCTCTTGATCGGCCTTGGCCCCGCGCATGGCGAGACGATCAGGCCGGGGCCCTGTGACATCTACGCGGCCGCACATACGCTGTGCGTCGCCCCGGCATAACGACCTCACCATCGCAACCAGCGGACATTACAAGGGGCCCGGCGCCGGAGGGGCCGACCTCGGCGCCGCGGGCGACGCGCTTCCCCGGAGCCGGGGAAGAACGGCAAGGGAAATTCATTCCACGCGATGAATGCCCCAGCGAAATACATTCGCCACTACTACGGCAAGGTCTATATCGCGGGTGACGGCGACGACAGGAATCCCCGGGACACCAAGGCGCTTTGGAGCGACGACGCCAGCTTCGTCGTCGGTCCGCCCTGGTCGCCATAGATCGTTCCGCGACCTTATGCTGAACAGTCCGTTAACATGACCGCTCAAATTGAGCGGCAGCCTCAACGGCATTTTCCATCTCTTCGGGATAGCTTCGCGAGCTGTGACGAACGCAGGCCGAACCGCCTCGCGGACCGGGGAAACAAGGAACGTGGCCGATATTGCTGACCAGGCAATGATCCGCCGTGCATCGCGCCAGGATGCCACGGACGAGCGCGCGTTGCCGCCGCTGTCGGCGGCCTCCGTCGGCGCATGGCGCGCGCTGGCCGAGCGTGCGGTCGAGCCCAATGGCTACTATCAACCCGACTGGGAACTGGCGGTCGATGCCTCCGCGCGCGGCCGCACCGGCGCTGCGCTGCTGAGCGCCACCGGTGACGCCGGGCAATTGATCGGGCTGTTGCCGGTCATTCCGATGCGGCGGATCACCCGGATGCCGCTGCCCGCGCTGGTCGGTGCCGAACCTTACGGCACGTTGTGCACGCCGCTGCTCGACCGCGACGCCGCCGAGCAAGCCGTGAGCAAGTTGTTGCAGCAGGCCCGCAACGCGGGCGCGCATGCGCTGATCCTGCGCACCATGTCGCTTGAGGGCCCTGCCATGACGGCGATCCGCGCGGTGCTGGTGCGGGACGGTTTGCAGCCCCGCGTGCTGAGCGCCTATCAGCGCGCACAGCTCGATGCGACGCGCGATGCCGACGAACTGCTGCGCGATGCGCTCGGGGCCAAGAAATTGAAGGAGCTGCGGCGCCAGCGCCATCGCCTGTCCGAACACGGCGCGGTGCGGTTCGATGTCGCACGCACGCCGCGCGCCGTTGCCGCCGCGCTCGAGACCTTCCTCGCCCTCGAGGCCGGTGGCTGGAAGGGCAAGCGCGGCACCGCGCTCAGCCAGCATGCCGGCGATGCCGCCTTCATCCGTCGCGCGACGACGGCGATGGCCGAGGCTGGCCGTTGCGAGATCATCACGCTGCATGCCGGCGGCACACCGGTCGCAGCCGGCATCGTGGTGCGTCACCAGGACCGTGCCTTCTTCTTTAAGATCGGCATCGACGAGCGCTTTGCCAGGCATTCCCCCGGCGCGCAGCTGACGCTGGATCTCACGCGTCATCTCTGCGCCGATCCCGCGATCAATTCGGCCGATTCCACCGCGGCACCTGGCCATCCCATGATCGACCCGATCTGGCGCGGCCGCTTCGCGATCGGCGATGTGCTGCTGCCGCTGCGGCGCCGCGATCCGCTGGTCGGCGCCATTCATGCCGCGCTGACCCTGAACAACGTCGCTTACGAGGCCGCGCGCGGTGCGGTCCGCTTCATCCGCCGCCGGCGCGGCAAGCCCGGCTAGAGCCTTTCCCGTCCCGATGGAAGCGGGACGGGGCTCCAGGTTCTTGTCTTGACGCGTTTTCTTCACGCGAACCGGTATCCACTTCGCTCGAAAACGCTCTAGCACGGCCCCCTCTTACGCGAGCCCGCGCGGATCGATAGGCTGCACGCGACGGCCTCGAGCCGGCAGCGTCATGATCGGTGAGAACGTGACGATCCAGCAATGCTACGTCCGGCAAGACGCGCTGACCGACCCCGGCGCATCCGCCGGCGCATATGACGATCTGCCGGAGACGATCGCCGGATTACGCGAGGTCGTCTCGGGGCTGATCGTCCATGTCGCCCTGACGCAGCTCTACGACATCCCGCCCGACGTCCCTATGATCAGGCAAACCCAGCCGGTCGCCGATCGGCTGCAAGCGATCCAGGCGTCGTTCGCCGGATCGCTCACCGCGGCACGCCCGCCACGCAGTCGCACCTTCGGCACCTGTCGCGACTATGCGCTCCTGCTGTGCAGCATGCTCCGTCACCGATCGATCCCGGCGCGGGTGCGCTGCGGCTTTGCCACCTACATCGCCGGCGACATCTATCACGACCACTGGATCTGCGAATATTGGTCGCCGGGCGAACAGCGCTGGAGGCAGGCCGACGCGCAACTCGATGCGCTTCAGATCGAGCAGCAGCAGATCACGTTTGATTGCACGAACCTGCCGCGTGATGCGTTTCTGACGGCAGCGCAGGCCTGGCGGCTTGCGAGAAGCAACGCGGTCGCGGCCGGCGCCTTTGGGCATGCCGCGACCACTGGCCTACGGTTTCTTCACGTCAACGTCTACCGCGACCTGTTGTCGCTGACGAACCGGCAAATGTCTGACTGGGATAGCTGGCGCGACGCGACGCCGATGAGCAAAGTCCTGAAGGTCAAAGCCCTCGCCGAGCTCGACCGGATGGCGGACATGCTCATGGCGTTCGAGGATGGGGCGGAGCAATTTGTCACGCTGGACGAAGCGGCATCACACCGCTTGACGCCACCCTGGCATTTGTAGCGCGCCCGGCGCACTGAACGGCGCAGCGAGCGAGCACCATTCATGGCTACGAACGGTTTACCCTTTCGTAGCCATGCGGACACAGCAGGAAATGATCGGCGCCGCCGTCAGGTTGGCGTCAGCTTGCCCCTCTAGCGTTGCGGTGCGCTGGTTCTCAGACAGCGCGTGCCCCTGCCTGAAAAGCCTCATCCGATGGAGACGTCGGGTGAGGCTTTCTACCCTGTCGGTTTTCGCCTTGCGCGGGCGAGACCGCGCGGGCGAACGCCGCCCCATCATTGCAACGGCGAATGCGGCGCCGGCAGCATGATGGTCGAGTTCATCTCCTCGAGCAGCTGCGTGCCCTTGCCGAGGAATTCCTGCCAGGCCGGGTCCTTCATCGCGGCGCCGCGCGCGGCGGCGCGGGCATTGAGATCGGGATAGGCCCAGATGTGGCAGACTTCGTTCGGCTGCCCGGCATCGGTGGCCCAGAGGCCGACAATCTTCGAATACTTCTCGCGCTCCGGCATCACGCCGGTGAACAGATCGAGCCACTGCTTGACGCCGCCGAGCGGCTTGGCGCGATAGTTGCGGAATTCGTAGATGTTGCCCTTGGTGGCCGGCGCCACCGGCGGAATGATCGCATTCAGCAGCCGGACCTCCTGGCGCAGCAGCAGCGGACGGATCGCCGGAATGTACTCGCCGGTCCAGCGCGGATTCTTCCCGAGTTCGGCGCGCAGCTTTGTCCGCTCGTTGAGATCGGCGTAGCTCCACATGTGCATGACCTGATTGAGCGGACCAATCTCGGTGATCCAATAGCCCTCCAGCTTGCCGAAATTATCGGCGCGGATGTCACGCGAGATCGTGCTCGCGGCCTTCACCATCTCG
>CALRXG020000196.1:0-11483 GCA_943372075.1 Bordetella parapertussis
GGTCCGACCAGCGTGATCGGCGGAATCCCCTCGCCGTCGATGGCAACCGCATTGGTGACGCCCATGACCTGCGCGATCGACGATGATTTCGGCACCATGGTCGGGTGCACGCGCTGCTCGATGCCCTTTGCGGTGCGCACGGCAACGCCGAGCAGCTTGACCCGGTAGCCGAGTTCCGAGGCCGCCTTGAGGTCCTCAGGCGTGATCGAGGAGATGCCCTCGACATAGACAGCACTCTCCGCGACCTTGGTTCCGAAGGCGAGGCTGGCCAGGATCGCAAGCTTCTGCGCGGTATCGTGACCATCGACGTCGAACGACGGGTTGGCCTCGGCATAGCCGAGCCGCTGGGCGTCCTTCAGGCACTCGTCGAACGACAGGCCCTCCTGCTCCATCCGGGTCAGGATGTAATTGCAGGTGCCGTTGAGGATGCCGTAGACGCGGTTGATGCTGGTGCCGGCGAGGCCCTCGCGCAGCGTCTTGATGACCGGGATCGCCGCACCGACCGCCGCCTCGAAGTTCAGCGCGCCGCCATGCTTCTCGGCTGCCGCGGCAAGCCGCAGGCCGTGCTTGGCGATCAGCGCCTTGTTGGCGGTCACGACCGACTTGCCGGCCTTCAGCGCGGTCTCGATCGCCGACAGCGCGGGATCGCCGGCGCCGCCCATCAGTTCGACGAAGCAATCGATATTGGGATCCTCGGCGAGCGCCTCGGGGCTCTTTGCCCAGGCAATGCCGCGCAGGTCGAGCCCGCGCTTCTTGGCCTTCGAGCGCGCCGTCACGGCGACGACACGGACGCCACGGCCGCTGCGCTCGGCCAGCGCCCGTCCTTGCGTTTCGATCAGGCGGACGACATCGGCACCGACGGTGCCGAGCCCCGCTATGCCCACGTTGAGGGGTGCGACCATGAGTTTAAGCAACCTGGAAGGATTAGCGTCGGTTGGCGAGAGGAACGACGTTGTGCAACGTTTCGATGCCGCTTTCAAGGAAGCGACGCACGCCGCGCGCAGCCTGCCGGATGCGCTGCTCGTTCTCCACCATCGCGATGCGGACATAGCCTTCGCCGTGCTCGCCGAAGGCGACGCCGGGCGACACCACGACGCCGGATTTCTCCACCATCAGGGTGGCGAACTGCATGCTGCCGACCGCCTCGAATTCCTTGGGCAGCGGCGCCCAGGCGAACATCGAGGCCTGCGGCGGCGGAATGTCCCAGCCGGCGCGGCCAAATGACTCAACCAGCGCGTCGCGACGCTTGCGGTAGGTGTCGCGCATTTCGCGGATGCAGTCGTCCGGACCGTTCAGCGCTGCGGTCGCCGCGACCTGGACCGGGGTGAAGGCGCCGTAGTCGAGATAGGACTTGACCCGTGCAAGGGCTGCGATGATGCGCTCATTGCCGACCGCAAATCCCATGCGCCAGCCGGCCATCGAGAACGTCTTCGACATCGAGGTGAACTCGACGGTGACGTCGATCGCGCCGGGTACCTGCAGCACCGACGGCGGCGGATTGTTCTCGTCGAAATAGACTTCGGCATAGGCGAGATCGGAGAGGATGAAGATGTCGTGCTTCTTCGCGAAAGCGACGAGATCCTTGTAGAAGTCGAGGTCCGCGACATAGGCGGTCGGGTTCGACGGATAGCAGACGATCAACGCGATCGGCTTTGGGATCGAATGGATGATGGCCCGTTCGACCGCCTCGAAGAACTGCGGCGTCGGCTCCGAGGGCACCGAGCGGATCACGCCGCCAGCCATCAGGAAGCCGAACGCATGGATCGGGTAGCTCGGGTTGGGGCACAATACGACGTCGCCCGGCGCGGTGATCGCCTGCGCGACGTTGGCGAACCCCTCCTTCGAGCCGAGGGTGGCCACGACCTGGGTATCGGGGTTGAGCTTGACGCCGAAACGACGCGCGTAATAGGCGGCCTGGGCCTTGCGCAGGCCGTTGATGCCGCGCGAGGCCGAGTAGCGGTCGGTCCGCGGCTTGCCCAGCGTCTCCTTGAGCTTCTCGATCACGTGCGCGGGGGTCGGCAAGTCCGGATTCCCCATGCCCATGTCGATGATGTCGGCCCCGGCGTTGCGCGCGGCCGCCTTGGCCTGGTTGACCTTCTCAAAGACGTAAGGCGGCAGACGGCGAATGCGGTAAAAATCTTCCATGGGACCCTTGCTCCGACAACCGCGATGCTAGAATCGCCCCCCATAGCATGCACGCGGAAGCCGGTTCGGCCTCTTGCAGAAATCGCACTGAATCAATGACTTAGAGCGAATTCAGGCGCACGATCTGGGGGCTGCGGCCGGATCTGCGGTTGAACTGGGTTTCTTTTAGCACGGACGCCGGGCGGCGCCAGCGCTGATCGGCCGTTTGGCAGGGGCTCACTTGCCGACCTGGGCCGCCGTCGAAGCCTGGCGATCGCGTGCGGCAATCAGCTCCTGTTCGATCTTGGCCTGATCCGCGGGCTTGATCATCGGGTCGGCGCGGTCGGGCGGAATATCGTGCACCGGGAGGTAGCCGTTGGGATCCTTGGCCCGCGCCGGCGCGTCGGCCGGCATCGCCATATCGGCGATCGTGCTCGAGCAGCCGCTCAGCGCCAACACCGACGCGAGCAGCACTGCGGCCGCGAGCCCCCTCTTCATCATTTCGACCGGCATGCGCCGAATTGTCCCCAACAAGCTGGCGCGAACGTCGCGCGTCGCTGACACGGGTCGCACTGGTACGAGCCTTGCAGCGTCCCCCGCTGCGTTAATTTCGACTTCAGCGTTTCAAACCATTGTCGCCCGAAACGCTTAAGGCGTGAACAACAAAACCGACCCCTGAGGCTTCAATATGACGGAACAAAGATTTTTTGTCGCACCGCAACAGAACGAAACATCGGGTTTTCACTGATTATCGTTGCCGCACCGCGCGATGACGCCCTCCAAACGACGCGATAATGTCCCTCAGATGAGCAACGTCAGCACCGACACCCAAGCCGCCCCCAAATTCAACGCCGAAGCCTTCGCCATGAACATCGCGCGGGCGATGGAGAGCAGCGGCCAGGCGCTGGCCGCCTACCTCAAGCCGCGCCAGATCGGCGAAGTCCGCGACAAGCCGCCGAACGAGCTCGGCGAGGTGATCAAGACCTTCAGCGTGATCGCCGAATACTGGCTGTCCGACAAGGAGCGCGCCTCGTCGCTTCAGATGCAGCTCGGCAAGGACTATCTCGATCTCTGGGGCTCGGCGGTACGCCGGATGGCCGGCGAAGCCGACGCCAAGCCCGCGATCTCGCCGGCGCCGCGCGACAAGCGTTTCCAGGACCCGGAGTGGAAGTCGAACCAGTTCTTCGACTTCATCCTGCAGCTCTACCTGTTGACCTCGAAATGGGCGCAGCAGCTGGTCCACGACGCCGACGGAATCGATCCGCATACCCGCAAGAAGGCCGAATTCTACGTCCAGCAGATCACCAACGCGCTGGCGCCGTCGAATTTCGTGCTGACCAATCCGGAAGTGCTGCGCGCTACCGTCGAGACCAATGGCGACAATCTGGTCCGCGGCATGAAGATGCTGGCCGAGGATATCGAAGCCGGCCACGGCACGCTGAAGATCCGTCAATCCGATTCGAGCAATCTCGAGGTCGGCGTCAACATGGCGACGACGCCGGGCAAGGTGATCTACCAGAACGAGCTGATGCAGCTGATCCAGTATTCGCCTGCGACGGAGAACGTGCTGCGCACGCCGCTGCTGATCGTGCCGCCATGGATCAACAAGTTCTACATCCTCGATCTGCGTCCTGAGAAATCCTACATCAAATGGTGCGTCGACCAGGGCATCACGGTGTTCGTGATCTCCTGGGTCAATCCGGACAAGGAGCTCGGCAAGAAGACCTGGGCCGACTACATGACCGAAGGCCCGCTCACCGCGATGGACGTGATCGAGAAGGTCACCGGCGAGATGAAGGTGCACACCGCCGGCTATTGCGTCGGCGGCACCATGCTCGCCTCGACGCTCGCTTATCTCGCCGAGAAGCGCCGCCAGCGCGTGACGTCGGCGACGTTCTTCGCAGCTCAAGTCGACTTCACCCACGCCGGCGATCTGCTCGTGTTCGTCGACGAGGACCAGATCTCGGCGCTGGAGCGGGACATGCAGGAGTCCGGCGTGCTCGAGGGCAGCAAGATGGCGATGGCCTTCAACATGCTGCGCTCGAACGACCTGATCTGGTCATATGTCGTGAACAACTACCTGAAGGGCCAGCCGCCCTCCTCGTTCGACCTGCTGCACTGGAATTCGGATGCGACCCGGATGCCGTCGTCGAACCACTCCTACTACCTGCGCAACTGCTACCTGGAGAACCGGCTGTCGACCGGCACCATGGTGCTCGACAACACGCTGCTCGATCTGTCGAAGGTGAAGGTGCCGGTCTACAACCTCGCTGCCCGCGAGGATCACATCGCGCCGGCGGAATCGGTGCTGTACGGCTCGCAGTTCTTCGGCGGCCCGGTGAAATATGTGCTGTCCGGCTCCGGCCATATCGCCGGCGTGGTCAACCCGCCCGCCTCGAAGAAGTACCAGTACTGGACCAACGACAACATCAAGGACATCAAGCTCGCCGACTGGCTGAAGGGCGCCGAGGAGCACAAGGGTTCGTGGTGGCCCGACTGGCGCGGCTGGCTGGAAAGCCATGATCCCGAGATGGTCCCGGCGCGCGTGGTCGGCTCCAACGGAGCGTCCGCGCTCGAGGACGCTCCCGGCAGCTATGTCCGCGTCCGCGCGTAGCGCGAGGTCCGCCACTCAGCTATAAACAGACGGTCCCGACGGTCGGGAATCGAATTCACGTGAGGGGGATACGATGACGCGCGAACTGTTCTGGCTGTCGCTGACGGTGATCCTGACCGGACTGTTGTGGGTCCCCTACATCATCAACCGCTGCCAAGTGCGTGGCCTGTCCGGCGCGATGGGCAATCCGACGCGCACTGACAAGCCGCAGGCCGACTGGGCCAACCGGTTGATGTTCGCGCACGACAACGCGGTCGAGAACCTCGTGATCTTCGCGCCCCTGGTGCTGATCCTGAACGCCGCCGACTATTCCAGCAAATGGACCGTGCTCGCCTGCGCCGTCTATTTCTGGGCGCGCGTCGCGCATCTGATCGTCTATGCGCTCGGCATCCCGGTGTTCCGAACCCTGGCCTTCACGGTCGGCTTCATTGCCCAGGCCGTGCTGGCGCTGGCGATCTTCAAGATCGTCTGAGTGGCAAACTACCCGCTCTTGCGCACCACGATGTGCAGCATCGTCGCGGGCGCCTCGTCAAAGCTCTTGATCTCGCTGGTGTCGGACGAGACTTGCGTCCACGCCCCTGACGACGCGTAGGTCGTCGCCAGCCAGTCGGCGGTGGGATAATTGTAATAGCGCCCGATGCTGTCGCGGCCGTCATCATGGCCGACCTTGTAGCTCGCGTAGAACAATCCGTCGGGCTTCAGCGCCCGGTGGATCCGGCCGAGAATGCCGGCCAGCTCGTCGCGGGGCACATGCAGCAGACAGGCGCTGGCCCAGACGCCGTCATAGGCATCCTGCTCGTCAAGCTGATCGAACAGCATTGCCTCCACGGGATGACTGATGCGCCGCGCGGCGACTTCGGCCATCTCCGGCGAACCATCGGTCGCACGCAGCACAAAGCCTTCGGCGAGCATGACCGCGGCATGATTGCCGGCCCCGCAGCCGAGTTCGAGGATCGCGCCGCCCCGTGGCAACAATTTGAGGAAGCCGACAAGCCGGGTGGACGGCGCTTTCGCCCACCCGGCATAGGCCTCGGTATTGCGCCGGTAGAATTGCAGCGTGGCGTCGTCCATGACGCGCCCCGCCGTCAAACGTCGGCCAGCCCGAGCATCAGCCGCATGTTCTGGACCGCGGCGCCCGAGGCGCCCTTGCCCAGATTGTCGAGGCGCGCGACCAGCACCGCCTGGCGATGCTTGTCGCTGGCGAAGACATAGAGCTCGAGCTGGTTGGTCTCGTTGAGCGCTTCCGGCTCGATCTTCCCGTCCTTGGCGGCTTCGTTCTGCAGCGGCATCGCCGAAACATACCTGCTGCCGGCGTACCACTTCGCCAGCGCCGCCTGCAGGTCGGCACCATCAGGCTTGCCGGGCAGCGCGTCGAGTTGCAGCGGCACCGAGACCAGCATGCCCTGCCGGAAGTTGCCGACCGACGGGATGAACAGCGGCCGCCGCGTCAGATGCGAATAGAGCTGCATCTCCGGCACGTGCTTGTGCTCGAAGCCGAGGCCGTAGAGGTGGAAGGCCGGCGCCGAGCCGTCCTCGAAGCTTGCGATCATCGACTTGCCGCCACCCGAATAGCCGCTCACCGCATTGATGGTGACGGGATAGTCGGCAGGCAGCAGGCCGCCATCGACGAGCGGCCGCAACAGCGCGATCGCGCCAGTCGGATAGCAGCCGGGATTGGAGACCTTTTTCGCGGTCCGGATCCTGTCGGCCTGGCCGGGCGCGAGTTCCGGAAAGCCATAGGCCCAGTCGGGCGCGACCCGGTAGGCGGTCGAGGCGTCGAGCACCTTGGGCGCGGCATTGCCCATGGTGTCGATCAACGCGACGGTTTCCTTGGCGGCATCGTCAGGCAGACAGAGGATGACGAGATCCACCTCCTCCATCAGCGCGCGCTTGGCACCGGCATCCTTCCGCTTGTCCTCGGCGATGTGCTTCACCGTGACGTCGCCGATCCCATGCAGCCGCTCCTGGATGCCGAGGCCGGTCGTGCCGGAGCCGCCGTCGACGAATACGGTTGCCGTGGTCGCACCGCTCTTGGTCGTCTGTTTGGTATCGGTGAGGGTCATGGCACGTTCCTTTCAAGCTCATTCGTTTCGTTAGCTAGCACATATGGCCGCGCCCGCACCGCCAATAGATTGAGCGCATCCTGGTCCGCGACAACACCCCCGCTCACGGAAACAGAGCGATCTGCTCCAGTCCGGTGGTTTCGGGCAAGCCGAACATCAGGTTCATGTTCTGGATCGCCTGTCCGGCCGAACCTTTCACCAGGTTATCGAGCGTCGAGAGCACGATCGCGCGATTTTTGATCCGATCGGCGACGACGCCGATCTGAACGAAATTCGAGCCGCGCACGTTCTGCGTCTGTGGCAGCACGCCCCTCTTCATCACATGAACGAATGGCTCGTTGGCGTAGGCTTTTTCCAGTTCGGCGCGCAGATCGTCCGGCGTAGCCCCGTTGAGCCTGACATAGGATGTGCAGAACTCGCCCCGTGCCATCGGAATGAGATGCGGCGTGAAGTTCACCGTCACGGCCGAGCCAGCGGCTGCGCCGATCTCCTGCTCGATCTCCGCCGAGTGTCGATGACTGCCGATCGAATAGGGCGACAACCCTTCGCCGGCCTCGCTGAACAGCGTGTTCTGCTTCAGTCCGCGTCCGGCCCCGGTGACGCCCGACTTGGCGTCGATGATGATGTCGTCGACGTCGATCAGCTTTGCTTTCGCCAGCGGAACGAGCGCCAGCAGCACCGCCGTCGGATAGCAGCCGGGACAAGCCACCAACCGCGCGGCCGCGATCTTCTGCCGGTAGAGTTCGGTCAACCCATAGACGGCCTCGCCCTGCAATTCGAGCGCCCGGTGCTCATGGCCGTACCACTGCGCGTAGCTGTCCTTGTCGCGCAGCCGGAAATCCGCGGACATGTCGAGGATCTTGATTGCGGGATTGGCCTTCAGCACCGCGGCGATGATCTCCTGCGTCGTCCCGTGCGGCAATCCGCAGAACACGGCATCGAGCCGCGTCCAGTCGACCTGCTCCCATTCCACGAGTTTCGGCAGGTCGAGCATGAAGAAGTGGGGAAACACCTCGCTCATCGCCTTGCCGGCATGGGTGTTGGCAGTCAGCGCGGCGATCTCGGCATTCGGGTGCCGCGCCAGCAGGCGCACCGCGTCGGCGCCGGTGTAGCCGGACGCGCCCAAAATTCCGATTTTCTTCTTCGTCATCACGCCCTCCCCGGAAGTGTCGTCATCTCGGTCGGTACCGTCGCGAAGGCCTGCGGGCGCACCTCGCGCATCAAGGCCGCGATGTCCCGGGCACCGGCTTCGGCCTGCACAGCGAGCGCGTTGCCGACCGCCGCGAAATCGGTTTCGGACTTGTGCTGGTTCAGCTTGAAGCTGCCCTCCACCTCTTCGACCGTCATCTCCAGGCCAACGATGGCCTGCTTCATCGCTTCGAGCCGCGCGGCGGTCATCTTGCCCGACACCCACGGCTTTTTCGGCAGCAACCGGTCCTCGAACTTGGCGCTCAGTGCGTCGATCTGAACGGCAAGCTCCTGATCCGACAACCTCCGCACCGGCCCGGTCAGGTGCACCGCCTGGTAGAGCCAGGTCGGTACCTGATCGGGTGACACGTACCAGTCCGGCGAGACATAGGCGTCGGCGCCGTTGACGGCCAGCAGCCAGGACGTGCCACCCGCCAGCTTTATCAGCGGATTGTGACGGGCGACATGAAACAGCGCCCGCGGCGTACCGTCAGCCGCATAGGTCAGATAGAACGGCAGTGCCGAGGCGATCGGCTTGGCGCCGTCCCACGCGCAGGCGAGGCCGAAACCGCGCGCTTCGGCAAAGGCCAGGCTTGCAGCGCGATCAGGCTTGAATACCGGTGGCGTATACATGGTGGTTGCTCCCTGTGACGTAGGAGCCGCCAGATCGAACCACGGGTCTTTTTCAGGAGAGCGCCGCGGGATCGGATCCGGCGGCAGAGGCGATGGTCTTAAACGCGAACGACCGCCCATACCGCGAGAATGCGGCGGCGGCGGGCGATGGTGATGGTCGCGGCGTTGATCATGGGCGCGGCTATAAGGCCGCACCCACCTGGCGTCAAGACAGTCTCGCCTCGAGGAGTCCGCTCAGATCACCGGATTCCACGGCGCCGGCACGACGCGATAGCCGTTGCCGTCCTTCACCACGTTGCCGAGACCCGGGAACGGATAGTGGAAGCCCTGCACCTGGAGTCGCTCCGCGACCACCATGTCGTAGATCCGCCGCCGGGTCTTTTCCGCCACGTCGCCGTCCTGGTCGAAGAACGCGTGCCAGCCGGGATTGGTCGCGAACAGGTTCGGATTGTTGGTGACATCGGACTGGATGAAAACCTTTTCCGAACCCGACGCCAGCACATAGGAAGTGTGGCCAGGAGTGTGTCCGATGGTCTCGACCGAGGTCAGGCCCGGGGCGATCTCCTTGCCCCATTCGTAGGGCGTTACCTTCTTCTTCAGGCCGGCCTCGAAGATGTTGCGGTTGTTCTTGAACAGGCCCTGCATGCGGCCGGCCGGTGCCCGGCTCATCTCGCCGTCGTCCATCCAGAACTTCCATTCGGTGGCAGGCACCAGCACCTCGGCGTTCGGGAACGCCGGCGTGCCCTCGGCTGTCAGCAGGCCGTTCACGTGGTCGGTGTGGAAGTGCGAGATCACGACCATGTCGACAGCCTTGGGGTCGAAGCCGGCCGCGACGAAATTGTCGGCGAACAGGCCGTTGGCGCCCTTGCTGTTGACCTTCGCCAGCGCGCCGTTGCCGGTGTCGATCACGATCAGCTTGCCGCCGGTGTTGAGCACGAGCGGCGCGAACCAGATCGTCATCATGTCGCGCGGCATGAACGCCTTCTCGAGCGCCGCGTTGACGTCCTCACGCTTCGCATTCGGGATGAAGGCGTCTTCCAGCTTGAAGACGTTCTTGCCGTCGGACACCGCGGTCACCAGGACGTCGCCGACCTTGTAGCGATAGAAGCTGGGTGCCTGCTTGTCGGCGACCGACGCCGCAGCGGCCGCAGGAACGGCAGACAACAACGGTGCGGCGGCGACGCCGGCAGCACCGGCAAGAGCGTGACGTCGAGTCAATTCCATGTGATGTCCTCCAATGCGACACAGCGGCTGCGAGCGGCGAGTTCGGGCATGTTGGATGTGCTTGGTTCTGCGATGACGGCGCGCCTGGCCGTCCCCTCGCCCAACCCCTGCCTGGTGATTTTATTCCACGGCAGACCACCGGTCCATAAGCTCGCGAGGCCGCCGAGTTTCGAGCTCGCAACTGGCCCGTCTCCGGCCGTGCACAGTGCGAATTCGAAGACTCAGGGGTTTCTCAGGAAATAGTCGTCACCGCCCAGCGAGCCGTAGACAAATGGTTCCTGACTGTTGCCGGTCGCCGCCATCACGTCGTCGCGGACCAGACCGAAGAACTTCCGGATTTCGACGCCCGGTTTCTGCATGTTGCGGATCAAGGCGCGAGCGAACGGGCTGTTGCTCTGCCCGTCCGTTCCATCCATCGCGGTCTGGCCGGCTTTGGCGGAATAGGCCACCAGCGTCGCGCTGGCCTCGGGCTCGACCCGCGCCAGGCCTCGTCCGACCGAGCGGCTCGCCACCGTCCGCGTCATGTCGCGCAGGAATGGATTGTCGCGACAGGCATCGAGGATCACCAGATGCAGTTTGTGCGCGGCCTCGACGCTCGCCAGAACCGCGTCGAGCGGTACCGCCTCGAACTGAACGGCGCGGTCGGTCTTCAGCTTGGCATCGACCGGAATGAGGTAGTTGGTCCCGCTCACCTCGATGCCGTGGCCGGCGTAGTAGACCAGCGCCCAATCCGCCTTCGCGGCTTCGGTCGAAAAATCATTGAGTGCCTGCCGCATCGCAGCGGCACCGAGATTGTCGTTGAGCGCGACGGTCTTGAACCCCGCTGAACGCAGCGCCTCGGCAACCGCGGCGGCGTCATGTTGCGGATTCGGCAGACGAGGCACCGAGACATAATCGCTGTTGCCTATCACCAGCGCCACGCGCGTCTCGCCGCCCGGCGCATCGGTTGCGATCGCAGCCGGTGCGGGATCGGGCGTCGGCGCGGCCATCACGACCGGCGCAGCCGGCTTCGCCGGTGCCGCTGCGACAATCGTCGCACCACCGGCGCGCTCGCGTGCCTCGGCCATTTGCGCCGCGGTGATGCTCGACGGATCGAGCTTGCCAGCCTGCACGATATCGGCCCGCGCCTTGTCGGCCTGCCCGGCCTGCTCATAGGCAATGGCGCGCGCACGATAGGTCTTGGCCGCACGCGGATCGAGACGCACCGACTCGTTGAGGTTCGAGAACGCGCGCTCGGCGTCACCCTTGCCCTGATAGGCGACCCCGCAGACCCGGTAGGCGACCGCGTTGCGCGGATTGATCCGGATCACGGCGTTGCAATCGTCCAGCGCCCGATCGAAATCGCCGCTCTTGGAGTAGGCGGAGGCGCGATCGAGGACGGTCATCGTGTCGTTTCTGCCCAGACCGATCGCCTGCGTGTAATCCTTGATCGCTTCGTCATACTTCTTGATCTGGAAATAGACCGCGCCGCGATTGGCGTAAGCCAGGCCGGAATCGGGAAAGCGCTGGATGATAGCATCGAGGGCAGACAGCGCGCCCTGATTGTCGCCGCGCTTGAACAGCGCGATCGCGGCATTGTTGGCACGCGCGACCACGGGATTCTTTTCAGGCGTATCGTGGATGGTTTGCGCTGAAGC
>CALRXG020000197.1:0-11474 GCA_943372075.1 Bordetella parapertussis
TTGTAGCTGACGTTGTTGATCGTGGTCTGATTGATCGTGACGTTCTTCTCATAGACGTTGGTGATCTGCGCGCCCTGTAGATTGTTCACGGTGCGATTGTAGAAGAAGTTGCCGTGATCCCAGCGGCCGCCTTCATAGCCCGAGCCGCCGTAGCCGAAGCCGTAATTGATGCCGCCGTAGAATCCGACGCGCTCGCCCCAATAGCCCTGGTGGAAAATGAAGCCGCCGCCGAACGCGCCCCAATAGCCCGGGGTCCACAGCAAACCGACCCGCGGCGGCTGCACCCAGGTGCCCGGCACCCAGTAGTAATCTCCGCGATCCTCATCCCATGACCAATTGCCCGGCGACCACATGTAGCCCGGCCCGGGAACCGGCGGCTGATCGTAGGTCGGCAATGGCGGCGGTGCCGTGTCGACGGCAGAGACCGGCGCGCATGCCGCATCCTGCGCGCTTGCTGGTACGGCCGTCGCAGTGAGCAGCGCCGTGGCAAGCGCTGCGCACGACACGGTCGAAAGGAGACGAGTGATCATTGGGAGCCTCTTCGATGAGCACGTTCAACGTGAGAGCCGGAACAAAAGTTCCGTGCATCGGCAATGCACCGACACACTTCATCGCTAGCGCCTTGACCTTACACCAGCCTGAAATGCATCGACGCAAACGGAAACGCATTTTCGTGGCTATTCATCGGCGGTTCAGAGTGCATCATGTCGTAGCACGACATGATTCAGTGGAACATCGCGCGGTCACGCGTGCATCACAAGCGCGCTGCGTCGCGAGTGAGGGGATCATTTCTGAAAGCGCGAATCCGGTCCTGGCTGTCGCAGGATTGTAACGATCCGGACTCGCCGAATGGCGCACCACTCGGATGACTGCAATCAGCGCCATCGGCATGATCGGCGCGTCCGCCGTAGCCGTGCAGCCGTAGCAGTGCCGCCGGACGAGTGCCAACGGCAGCGCGCGGCGATTGACACACCCTTGAAACGACCACACGATACGAGCCGCGGCGGTGTCAGGCGCGCGGTTTTCCGCCGGCGCAAATGCACTGGGCCTGCCGCATGATGGATGTCATCGTTCCGCCATCTGTCGCCGGCGGCAATGCATGGCATGACTTGATTTCGCCGAGCCTTTGCTGCCCCGAGGTGCCACGATGAACATTGAAAAATATACCGATCGCGTTCGCGGCTTCATTCAGTCGGCACAATCGCTGGCGATGCGCGAGGGGCACCAGCAATTCTCGACGCTGCACATCCTGAAAGTGCTGCTCGACGACCCCGAAGGCCTCGCGGCCGGCCTGATCGACCGCGCCGGCGGCGACTCGCGCGCGATCCTCAAGGCAACCGAAGATGCGCTGGCGAAGGTGCCGAAGGTCAGCGGCGCCGGCTCCGGACAAATCTACCTGGCGCCCGAGACCGCGCGCGCCTTCGCCGCGGCGGAACAGGCCGCCGACAAGGCCGGCGACAGTTTCGTCTCGGTCGAGCGCCTGCTGCAGGCGCTCGCAGCCGACAAGGACAGCGACGCCGGCAAGCTGCTCGCCAAGGGCGGCGTCAATCCGCAGAATTTGAATGCAGCGATCAACGCGCTGCGCAAGGGTCGCACCGCCGACAGCGCATCGGCCGAGAACGCCTATGACGCGCTGAAGAAGTACGCCCGCGACCTCACCCAGGCTGCGCGCGACGGCAAGCTCGATCCGGTGATCGGCCGCGACGAGGAGATCCGCCGCACCATCCAGGTGCTGTCACGCCGCACCAAGAACAATCCCGTCCTGATCGGCGAGCCCGGCGTCGGCAAGACTGCGATCGTCGAGGGCCTGGCGCTGCGCATCGTCAATGGCGACGTGCCGGAAAGCCTGCAGGACAAGGCGCTGCTCGCGCTCGACCTCGGCGCGCTGATCGCGGGCGCGAAGTATCGCGGCGAGTTCGAGGAGCGGCTCAAGGCGGTGCTGCAGGAGGTGACCTCGGCCGAGGGCGGCATCATCCTGTTCATCGACGAGATGCACACGCTGATCGGCGCCGGCAAGGGTGACGGCGCGATGGACGCATCGAACCTGCTGAAGCCTGCGCTTGCGCGTGGCGAACTGCATTGCATCGGCGCCACCACGCTCGATGAATACCGCAAGCATGTCGAGAAGGACGCGGCGCTGGCCCGGCGCTTCCAGCCGGTGTTCGTCTCCGAGCCGACGGTCGAGGACACCATCTCGATCCTGCGCGGCCTGAAGGACAAATACGAGCAGCATCACGGCGTCCGGATCGCGGATTCGGCGCTGGTCGCCGCCGCCACGCTGTCGAACCGCTACATCACCGATCGCTTCCTGCCCGACAAGGCGATCGACTTGATGGACGAGGCGGCGGCGCGGCTGAAGATGCAGGTCGATTCCAAGCCGGAAGAACTCGACTCGCTCGACCGCGAGATCATCCGGCTCAAGATCGAGCAGGAGGCGCTGAAGAAGGAGACCGACATGGGCTCCAGGAGCCGCCTGCAAACCCTCGAGAAGGATCTGGTCGATCTCGAGAAGAAATCGGCGGACATGACGTCGAAATGGCGATCAGAGAAGAGCAAGCTCTCCGATGCGCAGAAGATGAAGGGCGAACTCGAACAGCTACGCACCGAGCTCGCCAACGCGCAGCGCAAGGGCGAATTCCAGAAGGCCGGCGAGCTGGCCTACGGCCGCATCCCGGAGCTCGAGAAGAAGCTCGCCGCCGTCGAGGCCAGCGAGACCTCGTCCGCCAGCGAGACCGTGACCGCCGACAATATCGCGGCCGTGGTGTCGCGCTGGACCGGCGTTCCCGTCGACAAGATGCTGGAAGGCGAGAAGGACAAGCTGCTGCGCATGGAGGAGATGCTCGGCAAGCGCGTGGTCGGCCAGGCCGAAGCGGTGCGTGCGGTGTCGACCGCGGTGCGCCGCGCCCGCGCCGGCTTGCAGGACCCGAACCGGCCGATCGGCTCGTTCATGTTCTTGGGGCCGACAGGTGTCGGCAAGACCGAGCTCGCAAAAGCACTCGCCGAATATCTGTTCGACGACGAGACCGCGATGATCCGCCTCGACATGTCCGAATACATGGAGAAGCACTCGGTGTCGCGGCTGATCGGCGCGCCTCCCGGCTATGTCGGTTATGACGAGGGCGGCGCGCTGACGGAGGCGATCAGGCGGCGCCCCTACCAGGTCGTGCTGTTCGACGAGATCGAGAAGGCGCATCCGGATGTGTTCAACGTGCTGCTGCAGGTGCTCGACGACGGGCGCCTGACCGACGGCCAGGGCCGCACCGTCGACTTCCGCAACACGCTGATCATCATGACCTCGAACATCGGCGCCGAATATCTCGTCAACCAGCCGGAAGGCCAGAGCACCAGCGCGGTGCGCGAGCAGGTGATGAACATGGTGCGGGCGCACTTCCGCCCGGAGTTCCTCAACCGCATCGACGAGATCATCCTGTTCCACCGGTTGCAGAAGAGCGACATGGGCCGCATCGTCGAGATCCAGTTCGCGCGGCTGCGCAGGCTGCTGGAGGATCGCAAGATCGAGCTCGAGCTCGACGCGAAGGCGCGCGACTGGCTCGCGGAAAAAGGCTGGGACCCGGCCTATGGCGCCCGTCCGCTGAAGCGGGTGATCCAGCGCAGCGTGCAGGATCCGCTCGCCGAGATGATCCTCGCCGGCGACGTGCGCGACGGCTCCGAGGTCAAGCTCTCCGCTACCAAGGCCGGCCTCACCTTCAATGGCAAGGAGCCAGCGAACTCGGCGGCCGATGAATTCGAGCCGGTGTGAGGCAAAGGCGGAGAGCCCGACGACGCGCTGTCATCGCCGCGTCGTCGGGGCGCATCATATGCAAGCTGAATAGACAAGCTGACCTTCAACCAGGGAGAGCGCCATGACGCAGCAGGGCATCAAGGACAACATGGAGGTCATCGGCGCCGATGGCGTGCATGTCGGCACCGTCGATCGCGTCGAAGGCAACCGCATCAAGCTCAAGAAGAGCGAAAGCGACGGCTTCCACAAGGGTCATCACCACTATATCGAGCTCGGCTTCGTTGCCGGCGTCGAGGGCTCCAAAGTGCGGCTGTCGGCCAATGCCGCCATCGCGGTAACCCTCGAGGAGGAGAAGTCCGGCAAGCCCGTTGGTCCGTCCGCGGAAGCCTAGCAATCCGGGCTCTTGTAAAGGCTCCGATGGCATGCTCCTCTCTCGATATCCGGGCGCCGATCTGGCGTTCGGCCCGCCTTTTTTGTCGTGGAAGTGCCGTCCAGTAAGGAGACCTGCGTGCCATCAGCCGTTCCGCAACCGGTCGCTGCGAAGCTGACGCGCGCGGCCATCTTCCTTGCGGTCACCATCAAGCCCAATCCGGAATTCGATACTGTGGTGCGGTCGCTCTGCGCCGATCTGGCCGCGCTGGTGCGCGCCGTCGGCTTCCGCGATCTCGAGGGCCGGCTGTCATGCGTGATGGGAATAGGCTCCGATGCATGGGACCGGTTGTTCGGCGCGCCGAAGCCGCAAGGCCTGCATCCGTTCCGCGAGATCCACGGCGTCCACCACGCGGTCGCGACCCCGGGCGACCTGCTGTTTCACATCCGCGCCGTGCCGATGGACCTCTGCTTCGAACTCGCGACCCAGATCGTGTCGCGGCTCGGCGATGCGGTTGCCACTGCGGACGAGGTGCACGGCTTCAAATATTTCGACGAGCGCGACCTGCTCGGCTTCGTCGACGGCACCGAAAATCCTGAGGATCAGGCAGCGACCGATGCCACCATCATCGGCGACGAGGACGCGGCCTTCGCCGGCGGCAGCTATGTGATCGTGCAAAAATACCTGCACGATCTGACCAAGTGGAACGAGCTGCCGGTCGAGATGCAGGAGAAGATCATCGGGCGCACCAAACTATCCGACATCGAGCTCGATGACGCGGTGAAGCCGAGCTATGCGCACAACGCGCTGACGACGATCGTCGAGAACGGCGAGGAGCTCGATATCGTCCGCGACAACATGCCGTTCGGCAATGTCAGCGAGGGCGAGTTCGGCACCTACTTCATCGGCTATGCCAAGTCCCCGCACCGGATCGAGCAGATGCTGGAGAACATGTTCGTTGGCAGGCCACCGGGCAATTACGACCGCCTGCTCGACTTCAGCCGCGCCGTGACCGGCATGCTGTTCTTCATCCCGTCGGCGACCTTCCTCGAGGATGCCGCGAGCGCGGCGCCCGCGGCACCGGCTGCCGAGCCGTCGCTGGATGACGCCGGGGCCGACGACACACCCGCACCAAGACTGCCGCCGGCCGATGGCTCGCTCGGCATCGGCTCACTGAAAGGAGAGGCTGGACATGAATAATCTTCATCGGGGACTGGCACCCATCTCTGACGCGGCATGGGCCCAGATCGAGGAGGAAGCCTCACGCACGTTGAAGCGCCATCTGGCGGCGCGCCGTGTCGTCGACGTCGATGGCCCGAAGGGAACGGACTTCTCCGCGGTCGGCACCGGCCATCTTACGAAGATTCCGACACCCGGCGACGGGGTCGAGGCGACGCAGCGCGACGTCCGCGCACTGGTCGAGCTGCGGGTGCCATTCGAACTCACACGCCAGGCGATCGACGATGTCGAGCGCGGCTCGAATGATTCCGACTGGGATCCCCTGAAGGAAGCCGCGCGCAAGATCGCCTTTGCCGAGGATCGCGCGGTGTTCGACGGCTACACCGCCGCAGGCATACAAGGCATCCGCGAGGGCAGCAGCAATCCGGTGCTGACGCTGCCGTTGAGCATCAAGAACTATCCCAACGTGGTCGCGCAGGCGGTCAGCCAGTTGCGGCTCGCCGGCGTCAACGGTCCCTATACGCTGCTGCTCGGCACCGAGCCTTATACCGCGATCGGCGGCGCGACCGACGACGGCTATCCGGTGCTGCAGCACATCCAGCGCCTGGTCGACGGCAAGATCATCTGGGCGCCCGCGATCGAAGGCGGTGTCCTGCTGACCACCCGCGGCGGCGATTTCCAGCTCTCGATCGGCCAGGACCTGTCGATCGGCTATCTCAGCCACTCGGCCACCGCGGTCCAGCTCTATTTCCAGGAGACCATCACCTTCCTGATGCTGACCAGCGAAGCGTCGGTGGTGCTGGCGCCGGAGGCGAAGAAGAAACCGGCCTAGCCCTATCGGCGTTCACTCTTGCAGCAAGCCCCGGGCTAATCCGGGCCGCTTTGAATGTCGACGAAGAGGAGGCGCGCAATGGACTACGATCTCTACATCAACCCGAAGAAGGCGTCGGTCGGTCTCTATGTTCGCAAGGGCGCGGGCCTTCCCGACCTCGCCGATGCCAAGGACTGGGTGTTCGACGGCACCTCGGCACAGGCCAATCTGCCGCCGCAGCTCGTGAAGGAGATCGACGCCAACGGTCACGCCTTCCGCGACATGGACTGAGCGTAGTTGCCGACATTTGGCCTCTGTTCCGTTTCGATCGAACCGGAACAGTTTTCTTCGCGCGAACCGGTCCCCGCTTCGCTCAACGGCGCGCTACTTCTCACCGACCTTGACAGGCGCGGTCTCGGGCATCAGGCTCATCGCCACGATGCCGATCGCGGCCGCGAGCAGCAGATACCAGGACGGCGCCAGTGGATCCCCCGTCACGTGCAGCAACCATGTGACCACGAGCTGCGCGGTGCCGCCGAACGTCGCGATCGCGACCGCGTAGATCGTGGCGAACACGCCGCCGCGGATATTCTGCGGCAGCGCCTCGGTGAAGGCGGCATAGAATGCCGTGAACGGCAGCGATCCGATGAATGACAGGATGCCGAAGCCGAACAGCAGCGACCAGGCACCGGGATCGCGGACGATCCACAGGAACGCCGGATAGGTCAGCACCAGAACGACGAGCTGCGGCCAGATCATGATCGGCTTGCGTCCGAGCCGGTCCGCAAGCCAGCCGCCCAGCACCGCGCCGATGATCTGAAGTCCGTTGCTCACCAGCGACACGGTGAATGCGAGCGACGACGGCACGTGCAGCGTATTCTTGGCGTAGGTCGTCATATACTGCGTGACGTAAGTCGAGATCGTGCCGCTGGCGAGGATCATCAGCGCCAGCACGATCACGCGGAAATGCCGGCGCGCCAGTGCAATATGGTTCGAGCTCTCGATATTGGCAGCTGTGCGCGCGTCGTGAGGAACCGTTTCCGGCAGCGTGCGGCGCATCCAGATGCCGAACGGCAGGCAGACGGCGCCGAGCAGGAATGCGACGCGCCAGCCATAGGCCTGCAGCATGTCGGGCGCCATCGTGCTGCTCAGGATGACGCCGACCAGTGCGCCGACCGTCGCAGCGACCTCCTGGCTCGCGGGTTGCCATGCCACCACCAGGCCGCGATTCCTGGGGGCCGCGATCTCGACGAGATAGGCCGTGGTCGGTCCGACCTCGCCGCCGAGCGCAAATCCCTGCACCATCCGCGCCAGGATCACGATGATCGGAGCCATGATGCCGATGGCGGCGTAAGACGGCGTCAGCGCGATGGTCAGGATCGCGCCGCCCATCAAGGCGAAACTCAGCAGCATCGCCGGCCGCCGGCCGACGCGGTCGGAGAAGATGCCGAGCACGACGCCGCCGATCGGCCGCGTCAGGAAGCCGGCGCCGAAGGTCGCAAGCGACAGCATCAGGCTGCCGTACTCGCTTTGCGCGGGGAAGAACGTGTGCCCGATCTCGGTCGCAAAGAAGCTGTAGGTGATGAAGTCGTAGAACTCCAGCATGTTGCCGATGGTCGCGGCAAAGGCTGCGCGCTTGACATCGAATTCCCTGCTCGCAATGTCCGGCAACGCCCTCGGTTCCTTGTCTGGCTGTCCAGCGCGAGTATTATTCCTCCGATCATGTTAGGCAAGGCATGACGCACAGCGCGCACCGCATGTGAAGCAAGCGACGAGGACAGATCCGATGCCGGCCGACAAACTCTTCACCAATGCCAGGCTTGGCGACGGCACGTGCCGCGACATGCTGGTTCGTGACGGCCGTATCGCGGCGATCGAAGCCGCAGGCGAGCGTCCGACGGGGATCGAGATCGTCGATCTCGGCAATGCGCTCGTCGTGCCCGGCTTCGTCGAGGGCCACATCCATCTCGACACCAGCTTCTACGGCGACGACTGGCGGCCGCATCGTCCCTGCACCAATGGCTTCGACGTCCATGAGCGGGTTGCGTTCCAGGCCGAGAACATGGCTGCGGCCGCGCCGATGGATGTACGGGCGCGCAACCAGCTCGACCTCTGCATCGGGCATGGCACGACGCAGATGCGCAGTCACGTCATGGTCGACGGCTCGGTGGGCCTCAAGTCGCTCGAGACCATCCTCAAGGTGCGCGACGAATATCGGCAGCTGATCGATATCCAGCTCGTGGCGTTTCCGCAGAGCGGAATCCTCAGCAGCCCCGGCACGCCGCAACTGCTCGACGAGGCGATCGGGCTCGGCGCCGATGCCGTCGGCGGGCTCGACCCGGCGAGCTTCGATCGCGACGTCGAGGGGCATCTCGACGTGGTGTTCGGCGTCGCGCAGAAGCACAGCGTCGATGTCGACATCCATCTCCATGACGGCGGCATGCTCGGCGCCTTCGAGGTCGAGCAGATCGCCGCGCGAACGCGCGCGCTCGGCATGGAGGGGCGCGTCGCCGTCAGCCACGCCTACGGGCTCGGCGACATCCCCGCCGATGCGTTGAAGAAGACCGCCGATATCCTGGCGCGTTCGGGCGTCGCGATCATGACCAACGCGCCGGGCAGCCGGCCGTTTCCGCCGGTCGCCACGCTCAGGAAGGCCGGCGTCACGGTGTTCAGCGGCAACGACAACATCCGCGACTCCTGGTGGCCCTATGGCGACGGCGACATGCTGGGCCGCGCCATGATGATCGGATACCGCTCGGGCTTCTACACCGATGAAGAGCTCGCGATCGCCTTCGACATGATCACCGCGGCCGGCGCCAAGGCACTACGGCTCGATGGCTATGGACTGCATGTGGGAGCCAAGGCCGATTTCGTGACCCTGAACGCCGCGCATATCCAGGAGGCCGTGGTCGCACGACCCGCCGGGCGTTCGGTCTACAAGGGCGGGTTGCTCACGGCGCGGGACAATCGCGTCATCAGGTAGGCAGAACGGTCCTGAACTTGCCGTCGCGCGGCGTCAGTCCCTGCCGGATGACCGGCTCCGGTTGAACAGCAGATAGAGCGCGTGTGGATTGGTGGTCAGGTAGCGCCAGAACAACCGGCGCGGCTCGAGCCAGAGGCGCCAGGCCCATTCGAGCCCGACGATCTGCATCCATCTCGGCGCGCGCGGCCGCGAGCCGGACAGGAAGTTGAACAGTCCGCCCGAGGTCTTGATGACGCCGACATTGGACAGCCGCGGCATGAACTCGTCGACGAAGGCCTGCTCGTAGGGCACGCCGAGCGCGACCCAGAGGAAATCCGGCGCCAGGGCATTGATCTCGTCCACCTTGGCCCGCAGCGCGTCGCCGCGCAGATAGCCGTGTGAATGACCAACGATCCTCAGGGCCGGATAGGCCCGGCGGACATTGGCGATTGCCGCCATATTCTCGGATTCATTGGCGCCGAACAGATAAAAGGTCAGTCCGAGCGCCTCGGCCTTGCGCGCGACGTCGTGGAACAGATCCGTGGTCGCCACCCGCTCGGGAAGCGGCTTCGACGACCGCAGCTTTGACACCATGACAAGCGGCTGCCCGTCGGCATTGATCAGATCCGCGGTGCGAAACAACCGATCGGTCATCGGCTCGGTCGAGCAGCGCGACAGCACCTCGCCATTGGCGGAGGTCAAATACAGGGGCCGGCTGACACGCCGGCTCGGGTACACCACCCCGACCATGAATTCCGCGGTCTGCTGGCGATCGAGCACGGCAAGCCGCAGCCCTCCGATGGTTGCCCGGGCGACATCGGCGGTCGCCGCCCTGCCGGCAGGGTTGATGCGCCGCTCCGGCAGGCCGTTCGGCATCAACGATCCGGCTGGCACGTACGCTGAGACCGCCGGTTGGCCGCCACGCTGACTGTCGCAAATCCGGACAGGCGGAGCAGCTGTGCCCGAATTGAGACGCCGGGGCCATGCGCGATCGGCCTGCGAAGGCAAGATTGCGTCGGAAACGCGGGCATTTTGGTCGTGACTCGGCATCTCAGTAGCGGCTCCAGGGCTAACAGGCCCTTGACTGCAATATCCGGTCCACGCCGCCCGCCGGACCTTGCAGGCGCGATTTGCTCATGCTGTAAAGGAATTGTTAAAGATGCTGACTGCCGCTGCGTGAGACGACAGAAGCAGGGAATTCCTGCCAGAGCGGGACGTTCCACCAGCAACAAGGCGCAAAGATCGATCCAGTACATTAATCCAAATCGTATTCTGACGATGCCGCTGGCGGCCGGCCTTTGCTATAAGACGACCACCGCTCTGCCGACGCTTTGAAATTATCGTTTTGCCTGGTCACACATGAATAAGAATGATGACGCGTTCGATGTCTGCATCGACGACGCATTCGACTTCTTATCCGAAGAGTATGCGGAGCTGTTCAAAGGGTCGGACGCGACTGCCTTTCAGCATCCGCTGTGGCTGGACAGCCTGTATCGAAAACTCGCTCCCGCCGCGGCGGCAAAGCCGCTGGTCGTGGTCGTTCGCGCCCGTGCAACCGGCGCGCTGGCGGCGGTGCTGCCGTTGCTGCGCGTGCGCCGTGGACCGATGCGCACGATCGAGTTTGCCGACCTTCGCGTGTCCGACTATTTATCGCCGGTCTGCGCCGCGACGACGTTCGCCGACCTGCTTCAGGACCGGCACGCCTGCGAGCGATTGCGACGGCTGCTGCGGCCGTTCGATCTGCTGCGCGTGCCCAAGCTGCTCGATGCCAGGATGCCGATCGAGAACCTGCTCGGAGCACCTCACCGCAGCCTGATGGATACAAATGCCTATGCGACCGTCCTGGTCGCACCGTTCGAGCAATGGCAGATCAGCGCCTTGGGACGATCGTACCAAAAGGAACTGGCCAAGAAATGGCGCCAGATCCACAAGAAGGGCGAGCTCAGCTTCTCATGCTGCACCGACAGCGCCTCGATCGCCGCGGCCATGGAAATGATGCGGAAATTTCGCGGTCCGCGGTTTCAGGCGCAGGGCGACGGCGACCTGCTGCAACGCCAGGAATATTTCGATTTCTATTCGGACGTGGCACTTCGCGGCGTCGGCTCCTTTACCCGGCTCTATGCCATGAAGATGGACGGCAATGTCATCGCCACCGCCCTCGGACTGGTCCACCGGGACAGCCTTCTCGTCGTCATGACGGCGTTCGACATCGAGGGATACAAGAGCCAGTCGATCGGCGCGCTGATGTTCGAACGGGTCGCGAAGGATTGCATCGAGCGCGGCGATCGAATCCTGGATTTCACCATCGGTGACGAACCCTACAAGATGCAGTTCGGAGGTCAGCCGACACCGATATCGAGTGTCACGCAGGCCGGCAGCACCGCCGGCGCCCTGGCCCTGTTTGCGCTGA
>CALRXG020000198.1:0-11461 GCA_943372075.1 Bordetella parapertussis
CACCCGCGGCATCTTCAATTTCACCGACCGCGAAGGCGGCGGACGCCGGCTGGTCAACGACGCCCCGGTTCTGGTCGATCTGATCCGGAGGAATCCGGGCGTGCGCGACACCGCGATCGTGGCCTTCGCCGACCGTCGCGTCGGCGTCGGACTTTACGCCTTCGTCGAGGCCGATCAGTCGGCGTTGGAAAAGACGTTGCGCAGCGAGCTCGCCGCGGCCAAGGGCGTCAAGCCGCCCGAACACATCCAGATCGTGCACGCGCTGCCGCGCGACGCGGCCGGCAAACCGCGCACCGAAATTCTGCAACTCGTCGCCATGAATCAGATCGACCTGATCGAGCCGATGATGCGCAGCGACGCCGATCGCGAGTTCCTCAAGGATATCCTCGAGCAACGCAAGAACCTGCGCGATCGCTTCAACTTTGAAGTCGCCGAGATGGATCGGCCCGCACGCTGAAGCGAGATGAGATGAGTTGAATCGTCATCTCGCTTTAGCCTTTTGTTGCGCATGATCTTTTCGGAAAACCGCTTCGCACCTTCCCGGATCATGCTTTAACGCATGCGTAGCGGCCCTCGACAAACGCGGCGCGAAGCCCCACTCTTTGCGCGGGATATCGCGCTCAAGGGACAAGTTTGATGCCACTGACCCGTGGCCGCATCGGAGGATATGATTCCGAACGGTTGGCGTTCGGATTCACCATGATGGACGGCGACCAGGAAATCGAATGCCAGATCAGCGACGCCGCAATGGACGAGCTGGCCGGCACGCGTGGAACGGCGAGCATGGCGCGGCAGGCGCAATTCATTGCGCTGCGCGACGCGGTCGAGCAGATCGCATCCGACGTTTACGACAGCGGCCGGACGGTCAAGGGCGCAACGATCCGGATCTTCACAAAGCACATCGCCAAGGAATAGCGCCACGCATGATCCGCGCACACACGCTTTGCGTCTGTCGCGCGGGATCAGCTTTAGCTGCCGAATTCCTCGGTGCGCGCCGCGCGCCACAATGTCCATAGCGTACGCAGGCGCGAGACCGGCCTTGGCAGGAACGGATCGTACTCTGCCCTCCTCGCCCGGTTGAGCTCACGCCGCACGCAGGCCAGCGGTAGGAAGATCCGTCGCGCGCCGGCGGGCACATCCGCAAGCAGGCCGAATGCCGTCTTGAGATGGCTTTGTGCCTCGTCCGCGAATTGATCGATCGCAGCGCGGATGTTCGGCGTCGGCTTGCCGGCAAACACCTCCTCCTTGCTGCTGCCGCGCTGCTGGAGCAGTTGTAGCGGCAGAAACAGCTGCTGCCGCGCGGCGTCGCGGCCGAGCGTTGCAATGACCTGCGCCATGCCCTGGGCAAGGCCGGCATGACGGGCGAGATGATCGATCGCCTCGGATGGCCGCGCCACGATACGCGTGGCCTGCGAGAACAGCGCCGACGCCGTGGCATCGAGATAGCCCTCGAGCGCGGCAAGCGACGGCATCGGGTCGTTGTAGAGATCGAACTGGTGCTCCTCGACCAGGCGGGAGAATGGCGAGACCGGCAGGCGGTGATTGCGGATCGTCCACAGCAGCTCCGCCGCGACCGGATTGCCCTCGACGCCGCCATGCCCCGTGCCCGCCAGCATGTCGGTCCACCATTGCAGCCGCATCTCGCCGGGCAGCGGCTGGCTGACCTGCTCGTGCACGCGCGAGACCTCGATGTTGAAGGCATAGATCGCGAGCAGCGCCCGGCGTTCCGGCCCCGGCAGGAAAAGGGTCGAGGCGTAGCGCACGAAATCTTGGGACCGCACCAGGTCGGCGCAGAACGCCGTGCCGTCGTTCGGCGCCTCCGCCGCGCTCATGGCACCGCGATCAGCGCCGCCGCGACCCGGCGCCGCTCACCCAGCATGATGTTGTAGGTGCGTATCGCGGGACCGGTCTGCATCGGGTCGAGCACCACGCGCACCGCACGCAGCGCCTCGCGCAGGCCCCTTGGCGGCACCCAGACCTCGGTGCCGCTGCCGACGATCAGGGTGTCGATCGCGTTGGCCGCCGCGAACACCTTTTGCAGCGAATATTCGTCGATCTCCTGTGGCCGGGTGACCGGCCAGGCCCAGATCGCGTCCGGCAGGCACAACAGCGAGCCGCGGTGCGACATATCGGCAAACGCGAAGCCGCCCTTGCCGTAGGCCTCGATCGGCGCCGACCTCGGAAGATGGGGAGCGTCCGAGGGGTTGCTCATGCCGGCTACTTCTTGGCCGCCGCCGTGTCCGGCTTCTTGGCCGGCGCGTCCGATGCCTCCCCCCGCGTGGTGTGAACGCCGAGATAGATCAGGATCGGCGCCGCGATGAAGATCGAGGTGTAGGTGCCGACCAGCACCACGCCGAACATCATCACCGCGGTGAAGCTGTGGATCGCATTGCCGCCGAACAGCAGCAGCGCGAGCAGCGCCAGCGTCACCGTGACGTGGGTGATGATCGAGCGCGACAGCGTCGAGTTGATCGACTCGTTGAGCAGCTGCGGCATCGGCATCTTCTTGTAGCGCCGCAGCATTTCGCGGATGCGGTCGTAGATGACCACGGTGTCGTTGAGCGAGTAGCCGAGAATCGTCAACAGCGCCGCGATACTGGTGAGGTCGAAATCGACCTGGGTGACCGACATGAAGCCGATCGTCAGCACGATGTCGTGCACGTTGGCGATCATGGCGCCGAGCGCGAACTGCCACTCGAACCGGAACCAGAGATAGATGAGGATGCCGACGATCGCGAGCATCAGGCCGAGCATGCCGTACGCCAGCAGCTCGCCGGAGACCCGCGGGCCCACCACTTCGACGCGGCGGTAATCCACGGAATCGCCGAGCACGCCCCGCACCTTCGTCACCGCATCCTGCTGCGCCTTGTCGCCGCCGGGCTGCTCGGCAACGCGGATCAGGACCTCGTCGGGACCGCCGAACTGCTGCAACTGCACCTCGCCGAGGCCGAGGCCGTTCAGGGTCGAACGCATCGCGGCGATGTCGGCGGTGCCGGACTTGGCCCGCACCTCCAGCAAGGTGCCGCCCTTGAAGTCGATGCCGAAGTTCAGGCCGTGGGTGAAGAACAGCGTGATGGCGAGGATCGAGAGCAGCGCCGAGATCGGGAAGCTGATGCGGCGAAAGCGCGTGAAATCGAAATGCGTGTCGTCGGGCACGATTCGAAGCGACGGCAGCAGGCCGAGCGCCGCGACCACGGTCAGCACGGCGATCAGGATGCCAAGGCCAATGAGAACTGTATGGGTCACGAGAGGCCTCTCAGATCGGCACGGTTTGCGGCCGCTTCCACCACACCCACCACGCAACGATCAAGCGCGTCAGGGTAAAGGCGGTGAACACCGTGGTGATGATGCCGATGCCGAGCGTCACGGCAAAGCCGCGCACCGGCCCGGTGCCGATGTAGAACAGCACGGCGGCGGCGATGAAGGTGGTGATGTTGGAGTCGAGGATGGTCGCCAGCGCCCGCTTGAAGCCGGCGTCGATCGCCGAGATCGCGTTGCGGCCGCCGCGCAATTCCTCGCGGATGCGCTCGTAGATCAGCACGTTGGAGTCGACCGCGATGCCGACGGTCAGCACGATGCCGGCGATGCCGGGTAAGGTCAGCGTGGCGTTGAGCAGCGACAGCAACCCGAAGATCATGGCGACGTTGATAGCCACGGCGACGTTGGCGAACACCCCGAACAGCCGGTAGGTGAGCAGCATGAACACGATGACCAGGATCGAGCCGACATACGCCGCGAGCTCGCCCTTCTCGATCGAGTCCTGCCCGAGGCCCGGACCGACGGTGCGCTCCTCGGCCACGCTCAGCGGCGCCGGCAGCGCGCCGGCGCGCATCAGGATCGCCAGATCGTTGGCGGACTGCACGGTGAAGCTGCCGGAGATCTGGCCTTGTCCGCCGGTGATCGGCTCGCGAATCACCGGTGCCGAGATCACCTTGTTGTCGAGCACGATCGCAAACGGCTGCCCGACATTGTCGGCGGTCGCCTGCGCGAACTTTCGCGCTCCCGAGGTGTTGAACTTGAAGCTGACGATCGCCTCGCCCGTGCGCTGGTCGAAGCCCGGCTGGGCATCGGAGAGTTCGCCGCCGGACACCAGGACCTGCTTTTTGACGACATACGGGACTGGCGGCGGTGACGCGCTCATCAGCAGCTCGGAGTCCGGCGGCACCCGGCCCTGCTGCGCCTGGTCGGGCGACACCGACGTGTCGACCATGCGGAATTCCATCTTCGCGGTCTTGCCGAGCAGCTCCTTGAGATGGGTCGGATCCTGCAGACCCGGCACCTGCACCAGGATGCGGTCGCTGCCCTGACGCTGGATCACCGGTTCGACGGTACCGAGCTCGTTGACCCGGCGTTCGACGATCTGAATCGACTGTTCGATGGTCTTGCGCATCCGCTCGATCATCGCGGGCTCCGACACGGTCATGCGGATCAAGCCGCCCCCCGCATCGGTCACATCGAGATCGCGCTGACCGCTGGACCCGAGCAAGCCCCCGATCGGCTGCGCGATTTCCTTGAGCTTGGCCAATGCCGCCGGAACATCGGCTTCCTTCGAGATCCGGGCCTCGACGGCGTCATTGCGGATCTGGATGCCGCCGGAGAAGCCGATCCTGGCGTCACGAAGCGCCTTGCGGGCGTCGTCGCGAACCTGTTCGAGCTTCTCCTTCTTCACGTAGTTGGAGTCGACCTCGAGCAGCAGATACGAGCCGCCCTGCAAATCGAGGCCGAGCACGAGGCGCCGCTGCGCCCAGGCCGGCCAGGCCTTGACCTGCGCCTCGGGGAAGAAATTGGGCACGGCGCACAGGCAGACCACCAGCGCTGTCAGGATGATCCCCAGCGCTCGCCACCGCGTGAAATACAACATCGAGTTGACCTGTCAGATTCCAGAAAGACGGCGCGGCGATCAGCTCGCGGACGCCTCGTCCTTGGCATCGCCCTTCGCCGGCTCACCCTTGGTGCGCACGCCCGAGATCATCTGCCGCATCTGGCGGACACGGACGCCGTCCGAGATCTCGAACTCGATCTGGTCGTCGTCGACCACCTTGGTCACCTTGCCGACGAGGCCGCCCGAGGTCACCACGGTGTCGCCGCGGCGGATGTTCTTCACGAGGTCCGCATGGTCCCGCACCTTCTTCTGCTGCGGGCGCAGAATCAGGAAGTACATGATGACGAAGATCAGCGCGAATGGCAGCAGCGACATCAACATGCTGTTGGTGTCACCACTTGCTCCAGCCTGAGCAAACGCAGGAGTAATCAGCATTCGGACGATCCTCGGATAAGACGGGAAAGGACCGGCAGCGCCCTCGACCTTCGGGGCGGTATGGCGGTCCGGACAAATTCGCGCGGACTATAGCGGCCGCGGTCCCAATTGCAACGTTAACGGGCCTTCATTTAGGGCGCTTGCGGGACCTGCGCCAGCCCGATAAGGCTGCGCCGTCAGGAACTGGACAAATGCCGAAAAAAGCCAAGAAATCCACCAGTAAAACAACCCGCAAAACACCCCCCAAAACCGCCGCCAGACGCGCTGCAAACGCCGCGACAAAACGCCCGGAAATGGCGCTCGATGGCGCCACCGCCGAGCGGATCGCGAACGCCCTGGAGAGCATCGCAAGCCGCCTCGCGGCCGCCTCCCCGGCCGCCGCCGATCCGGCCGAGTCGCTCGGCGCCGCGGATGCCTTCGTCTGGCACCCGGACGGCCGCCTGGCCCCGGTGCCGCGCGTCAGCCGTGTCGAGATCAGCCTGCTCAAGGGCGTCGACCGGATGCGCGACATCCTGATGGAGAACACCGAGCGCTTCACCAACGGACTGCCGGCCAACAATGCCCTGCTGTGGGGCGCCCGCGGCATGGGCAAGTCGTCGCTGGTGAAGGCGGCGCATGCCACCATCAATGCCGACCGCAAGCCGGCCGACCGGCTGAAGCTGATCGAGATCCACCGCGAGGACATCGAGAGCCTGCCCGGTCTGATGGAGCTTCTGCGCAGCTCGCCGTTCCGCTGCATCGTGTTCTGCGACGACCTCTCGTTCGACGGCAACGACGCCTCCTACAAGTCGCTGAAGGCGGTGCTGGATGGCGGCATCGAGGGGCGTCCCGACAACGTCATCCTCTATGCGACCTCGAACCGCCGGCATCTGCTGGCGCGCGAGATGATCGAGAACGAACGCTCGACCGCGATCAATCCGGGCGAAGCGGTCGAGGAGAAGGTGTCGCTGTCGGATCGCTTCGGCCTCTGGCTCGGCTTCCACCGCTGCAGCCAGGATGAGTACCTCGCGATGGTGAAAGGCTATTGCGACCATTTCGGCATCAAGATTGCCGACGACGAGCTCGAGCGCGAGGCGCTCGAATGGTCGACCACCCGCGGCTCGCGTTCGGGCCGCGTCGCCTGGCAGTACACCCAGGAGTTGGCCGGCCGGCTCGGCGTGCGGCTGAGCGGAAAGTAATCGCCGTCGCAATCGTCAAAAACAAAACGGGGGAAGCTCGCGCTTCCCCCGTTGTCTTTGTTGTGAGACTTGGAAGTCCCTTGGAAGTCCGAGCGCGTAACTTACGCGCCGTTGAGGAACTGGAGCGGATCGACCGGAGACGACCCCTTGCGAATTTCGAAGTGAAGCTGCGGCGAGCTCGCCTCGCCGGTCTGGCCGGACTTGGCGATCACCTGGCCGCGCTTGATGGTATCGCCGCGCTTCACCAGGATTTCGCTCGCATGAGCGTAAGCGGTGACATAGCCGTTGGAATGGCGAACCAGCACGAGGTTGCCGTAGCCCTTCAGCTCGTTGCCCGAGTAAGCCACCACGCCGTCCTCGGCCGCCTTCACCGGCGTGCCTTCTGGCACCGCGACGTTGATGCCGTCATTGACCTTGCCGTTGGTCTTCGAGCCGTAGGCCGTGATGACCTTGCCGCGCACCGGCCAGCGGAAGGTCGGCAGCGCACTGGTGGTCTCGGCCGGCTTCGCCGCCGGCGTCTCCGCGACGGCTGGCTGCTCGACAGTCGCGGTCGGCTGAACCAGCCGCGCGCTCTGCTGCGGCAGCGCACTGGCGACGACCTTCGGGGCCGCCACGGCTGGTGCGGAGGCAACTGCGACCGGCGCAGCGGCAACCGGTTGCGCAACCGGCGCAGGTGCTGCCATCGCAGTCTTGGCGCCGGGCACCACGAGCTTCATGCCGAGGCTGAGTCGCGCCGATTGATCGAGATTGTTGGCGCGGGCGAGCTCGGCCACCGGAATGTGGTGCTGGCGTGCGATGCTGTGCAGCGTGTCGCCGCGATTGACGTAGTGGACGCCGGGCGCAGCCGCCACAGCGACGGGCCGCGCGGCCGGTGCAGACATCGCGGGCGCAGCGGCGCTTGCGGTCGGACGCGGAATGATCAGCTGCTGGCCGGGCGAGAGCGCGCGCGGTCCCTTGTAGCCATTGGCGCGCAAGATCTCGGCGCTCGAGACGTTGTAGCGGCGCGCCAGCACATCCAGCGTGTCGCTGGTGCCGACGATGATGGTGGTGCCGTTATGCGCAGCGTGCGCCGCCGCGACCGAATGCGGCACGGTGCCGGTCGCCTCCATCTGCGCGCGCGCCGGCGGCGGCGGCGCGTAGGACGACATCCCTCGCCCGCCTCCGGAGACGCCGGCGTTGGCGACCGGGTAGGATTGCGGCGCCGCGACCGGCGGCGGCAACGGCTGGGACTGATATTGCGAGTACTGCGGTTGCGTTCGCGGCCGTGCGTATTGCGGCAACTCGCGCGGCGGCGCCTGCACGGAGCTGGTCGGCTGCGGATCGAACGCAAACGGATTTTGTGAATATGAGCTCTGCTGGAAGCGCGACGACATGTCGGCGCTGCAGCCGGCAAAAGCCATGGACATCAGCGTCAGCACCGCAACCTGCGGAACGCGACGCGAGCGAAGCAACTCAACAACCCCAGACATGGTTACTCACTCGTACGCAACAAAAGACTGTTTTGAGTAAACACGTACCGAGTAAATAACCGCTTAACCCTGCGAATAAGGCGTTGGTGCCAAGCAGCAAATCGCCAAATTTACAATTCGCGCGCGATTCCGGGCAGTGCCGGCACAAAGCGCACGTCGACCAATTCCTTCCGGTCGAAGCCGCTCTCCGTCCGCATCATGCGGACCAGCGTCTGGGTGCCCTGGTGCGGTCCGACCGGGGCAATCAGGATGCCGCCCGGTTCGAGCCGATCGAGCAGCTTCTCCGGCACTTGCTCCATTGCGGCGGTGACGATGATGCGGTCGAAATCGCCGGCTCCGCCGGGAACGTCGAAGCCGTCCCCGAGCAGCACCTCGATGTTGTAATAGCCGAGCTTTTCGAGACGCTTGCGGGCGCCCTCGGCCAATGTGCGGTAGCGCTCGATGGTCAGAACCTGCTTGCACAGCCGGGACAGGATGGCGGCCTGATAGCCCGAGCCGGTGCCGATCTCGAGCACGCGATGGTCTTTCGCGAGCTTGAGCTGCTCGGTCATGTAGGCCACCACGAAGGGCTGGCTGATGGTCTGCCCGCAGGCGATCGCAAGCGCACTGTCGCGATAGGCCTCGTTGCGATCGCGCGGATCGACGAAGACCTCGCGCGGCACCTCCTCCATGGTGCGCAGCACCGCCTGATCGCTCACCCCTCGCCGTCGCAGGGTGAGCTGAAACATCATCTTTTCGGTCGAGTCAGGGGTTACGGCCATGTTCATCAGCGTCTCTGGGCAGCGGCGCGCGGATCGTGCTCAGCTTGATGCCATCGAAATCCAAAATACCGCGTTAAGGAAAAATTTCCCGTCATTTTTGTTCCCGGTCCGGAACCTGGGGGCCTGGTTCGCGTTTGGCGCCAGTGCCAGCTTTTCATATAGTCCGCGACGACGCGCGGTTGACACCGGGTGGCTTGGCCGAGCCGCTCCGACTGGGCCGTTGCGCCTCACCGGATCCTGGACGAATCTCGCGCGGCGAGGCAGTCAGGGTGGTGCGGCGAAGCGCCCTTGCGCCGCCGAAAATGGACCAATTCCCAAACGTTTGCATTGCGCCTGGTAATGTTATTTGCGAGCCTATTTAGGGACGGGGCAAGGATTCCATCATGACAGCGATACGGCCGGCGGGCTGTTCAGTTTTCCTCGTGGAGGACGAGGTCATGATCCGGATGATGGTTGCCGATATGCTGGAGGAACTCGGCCATAGCGTCGCCGCCGAGGCCGGCGAAATCGGCGAGGCAGTCAAGCTCGCGCAATCGACCGAGTTCGACCTCGCGATCCTCGACGTCAACGTCAATGGCAAGGTGATCACGCCGGTTGCCGAGCTGGTCAACGCCCGCAACCGCCCCTTCATCTTCGCGACCGGTTATGGCTCGTCCGGCCTGCCGCCGGAGTACCGCGACCGCCCCGCGCTGCAGAAGCCCTTCCAGCTGGAAACGCTCGCCCAGGTGATCTCAAGCGCGATGAAAAGCGCGCCGGTCTGACGATCGGCTCCCGCAGACCGGATCAGCGCAGCGATATCCGGGACAACTCAAGCAATGGTCGCGGATGTCGCTGCGCTGATCCGGGCTACAGCGATCACTTCAACGTCTCGACCAGCGTCTCCGAAAACGCCTCATCGGTGCGATCGAGCCTGAGCGGCGTCACCGAGACGTAGCGCGCGGCGAGTGCTGCGAGATCGGTGCCTTCGGCCGGCGTATCCATCATCGCCGCACGCTCGAAGCCGATCCAGAAGTACGGATTGCCGCGTCCGTCGTGACGGCGATCGATCTTCAGAAAGCCCTGATTGCGCTTGCCCTGCCGGGTGATCCGGATGCCCTTGACGTCGTCGGGCATGCAGGATGGGAAGTTGACGTTGATGACGGTATTCCGGGGCACGCCCGCGGCCATCACCTTGCGGATGATGTCGGGTCCGAATTTCAGCGCGGTGTCCCACAGCGGCGCGTTGCGGGTGTCGATCGAGAATTCCTGCGACAGCGCAAATGACGGAAAACCGAGAATGGTGCCTTCCAACGCGCCGGCGATGGTGCCGGAATAGACCACGTCCTCTGCAACGTTGCGGCCCTTGTTGACGCCGCTCAGCACGAGATCGGGCAGCTTGTCGCCGAGCACGTGGCGCGCTCCCATGATGACGCAATCGGTCGGCGTGCCGCGCACCGCGAAGTGACGCGGGCCGACTTCGCGCAGGCGCAGCGGATCGTTGAGCGACAGCGAATGCGAGACGCCGGACTGATCGAGCTCCGGCGCGACGATCCAGACGTCGTCGGACAACGCGCGCGCGATCTCCTCGATGACCTTGAGGCCGGGAGCGTTGATGCCGTCATCGTTGGTGCAGAGAATTCGCATCCGTCAAACTGCCTTTGTTCCGATTCGGCTCGATCTTCTTGGTTGACGGGCCGTCTTAACCGGCTAGGGCCGCGGAGGCAAACCTGACGAGGGCCCGTGCCAGCGCGCCGACCTCACCCGCCAAGGGCTGACAAACCGGGCGCTGCCGGCGATCTTGCGCTCGAACACCGGCCAGACCGCCGTGGCTGGATTACGGGGCCGATCAACCACCTCGAGCGGTGACGGTGGTGGCTCAGGCTTTGGAGGTTCAATCGTCTGAGCGTCTGATCCGGTCGGCCCGGGGGCGGCCGTAGCAGGCGCCTCGGCGGACTTTGCGGCGGCGGCCGATTTCGTCTTCAACCTGGCCAGCAACTCTTCGATCGTGGGTACCGACGGCGGTTCAAGCGGAGCCCGCGGCTGATCCGGTGGTGCAGCCCGGACCGGAGGCGGCGCGGCAACCGCGGGCGGCGGCTCCGCCGGCGCGGGATCAGCCCGCGCCACATGCGCGAACTTGGCCCGCGCGATCTCCAGCGCCCTGTCGAAGTCAGGCCTGTCGATCCAGGCCTTCGATTGCGTCGCCTCGATCACGCGCGCCTCGCCCAGGCGCGCGGCCTCGATGTCGTAGTAGCCTCTCTGCTTCTGATTGATCAGTTGCAGACCGTGGCCGGTGACCGCCCATTGTCGACCAAGCCAGTGGATGTCACGGTGGAGCGGCATCACACTGGCCCCGGCGTTACATGCCGTGCTCGATGACTTTGAGCCCGCCCATGTAGGGCTGCAGCACATCCGGCACCGCGATCGAGCCGTCCTGCTGCTGATAGGTCTCCATCACGGCGATCAGCGCGCGCCCGACTGCCGTGCCCGAGCCGTTCAGCGTATGCACGAAGCGCGGCTTGCCGTCGGGACCGCGATAGCGCGCGTCCATGCGGCGGGCCTGGAAGTCGCCGCACACCGAACAGCTCGAAATCTCGCGATAGGCGCCGCCGTCGCCCTGCCCCGGCATCCAGACCTCGATGTCGTAGGTCTTCTGGGAGGCGAAGCCCATATCGCCCGTGCAGAGCGTCATGACCCGGTAGGTCAGGTCGAGCTTCTTCAGCACGGCTTCCGCCGAGCCGAGCATGCGCTCGTGCTCCGCCGCCGATTGATCGGGCGTGGTGATCGAGACGAGCTCGACCTTGTTGAACTGGTGCTGGC
>CALRXG020000199.1:0-11420 GCA_943372075.1 Bordetella parapertussis
GTCCTCGAAGATCCGGGTTTCCCAGACCAGCTGGTTGCCGAGTTCATCGATCTTGGCCTGGTCGGGCGGCGTCGCGTCCTGCAGCGCCTGCAGCTTGATCGTATCGTCGCGAATCTTCTCCGCGGCTTCGCGCTGCTTGCGCATCACGCGCTCCAGCCCGTTCATGACCGAGGCCCGCTGGCCATTGAGCGTATCGAACAGGCCCGCGAACAGCAGCTTTCCGGCGTTAGCCTTGTCGGTCGCGGAGGCCTGCAGGAATTCGGTGATCTCCTTTTGCGCCTCCTCCAGTGGAACGCGGCGCGCGGCGAGCTTGGTCGCGAGTGCGGTGACCTTGGAATCGTCCTTCCACCTGGTTTCGGCATCGCCGAGCGGTGGCCCGGCCCAGACCGCAGCGAGCGAGATCTCTGGCACCTTGGCCTGTTGGCAAGGCCAGTCCGGGTAACGCGGGTCCGCGGCCGATGCGACATGGCTCGACATCACCGTCGCGAGCAGCGCGCCCACACCCACACGCCAGGCTGTCATGCCTCGCCTCCGCCGGGACCGCGGCGCACCAGGCCACGCGATGGATCGTAAGCCAGGATCGCGCCGATCATGAATACCACCGTGCAGCCGCCGACCACCGCGAGCGAAACCCAGTTCATCTTGCCGTACAGCGCGAACCGGATCAGCTCCACCGCGTGCGTGAACGGATTGCACTGGCAGACGTAATATAGCATCGGGCTGCCTTCCTGCACCCGCCACAGCGGGTAGAGGGCAGACGATGCAAAGAACATCGGGAAGATGACAAAGTTCATCACGCCGGCGAAATTCTCCAGCTGCTTGATGCTGGCCGAGATCAGCATGCCCAGCGCGCCGAGCATCAGGCCCGACAGCACCAGCGCCGGAAGCACGGTGAGGTAGCCGATGGTCGGCGGCGTGATGTCCCAGAACCACGCGATCGCGAGGAACGCGTAGACCTGGAGCAGCGACACTGCGGTGCCGGCGAGCAGCTTGCAGAACAGCAGGTAGCCGCGCGGCAACGGGCTGACCAGCAGCGTGCGCATGTTGCCCATCTCGCGATCATAGACCATCGACAGCGAGGATTGCATGCCGTTGAAGAGCTGGATCATCGCCATCAGGCCCGGCGCAATATAGACCTCGTAGAGGATGTAGGTCTCGTAGGGCGGGATGATCGAGATGCCGAGCACCTGACGGAAGCCGGCCGCGAAGATGAACAGCCAGACCAGCGGCCGGACCAGCGCCGAGACGAAGCGCTCGCGCTGATGCAGGAAGCGCAGCGCCTCGCGCCACACGATGCCGTTCAGGCAGACGATGTATTCCGACACCGAGAAGCCGCTTCGTTCAGGCGTGACCGTCGTGCTGCTCATGGTGGCGGTCTTCCGGTGAGGGTTGCCGTTCCGGTCAGGCGCATGAATGCGGTGTTGACGTCCTGGGCGCCGGCGTCTGCGATCACGCGCGAAACCGGCCCATGCGCCAGCATCCGGCCCTGATGAAGCACGACGAGGTCGTCGTTCGGCATGATCTCGTCGAACAGATGGGTTGCCCAGAGCACGCCGATGCCCTGTTCGGTGACGAGCTGCCGGACGTGGTCGAGGATGTCGGCGCGCGCCTTGACGTCGAGCCCGATGGTTGCCTCGTCGAGCAGCAACAGCCGGGGACGGTGCAACAGCGCGCGGGCGATCTCGAGCCGCCGCATCTGGCCGCCGGAGAGATCGCGCACCTTGCTGCCGGCGCGGTCGGCGAGGCCGATGCGGCCGAGCACCTCGGCGCTGCGCAGCCGTGCCTCGCGCCGCGAGATGCCGTGCAGTGCGGCGTGATAGAGCAGGTTCTGTGTCAGCGACAGATCGAGGTCGAGCGTGCGCGGCTGGAATACGACGCCCATCAGCCGCAACGCTTCGCCCGGGGTGCGGCTGATGTCGTGGCCGAAGATGCTGATCCGGCCGTTCTGGATGCCGAACAACCGCGTCACCAGCGAGAACAACGTGCTCTTGCCGGCACCGTTGAGGCCCAACAGCGCGGTGAAGCTCGCAGACTGAACCGTGAAATTGACGTCGATCAGGGCGCGGCGCGGGCCGTAGCTGTGGCTGACATTACCGATCGACAGCGCCGGCTGCACGGCAGCAGCCGCTGCGGGGCCGGCGTCCGGCGCAAGCTGGCTCGCGATATGCGTGTCGGTTGCGGTCATGGCTGCGCGATCGTGATTCCCCAGGGCAGTTCGCCGACCTGAATGGTCTTGATCACCTTCTGGGCGGCGACGTCGATCACCGAGACATCGTTCGAGACGCCGTTGGTGACCAGCAGATATTTTTCGTCCGGCGTGAAATCCATGTGCCACACCCGCTGGCCGACCAGAAGATATTTGATGACCTTGTGGGTGGCGCCGTCGACGATCGCGACGCGATTGGCGGGACCGAGCGCGACGAACACGGTCTTGTCGTCCTTGGTCATGCCGATGCCGACGGGCTGGATCGCTTCGCTCCGCAAGCCTGGAATTTCAAAGGTCACCTTGCCGGTCACCACGCGCTTGACCGGATCGATGATCGACACCGTGCCGCCGATCTCGGAGGAGACCCACAATTCGGAGCCGTCGTGCTTGAACTGGGCAAAACGCGGCCGCGAATCGACCAGCACATTGGCGACGATCTGGCGCGTCGAGGTGTCGATGAAATGCGCCATGTTGGTGGTTTCGGAGGTGTTGATCAGGATTTTGCCATCCGGGCTCACCGTCATGCCTTCGGGCTCGACACCGACCTGGATGTCGCCGATCCGCGCCCGCGTCTTCAGGTCGATTACGGTGACCGTGTTGTCGTTCTCGTTGGCGACATAGAGTGTCTTGCCGTCGGCGTCCTGGGTGAACAATTCCGGATCGGGCCCGGAGGGCAGGGTGTCGACGATCTCCTGGGTCTTGGTATCGATCACCTGGATGGTGTCGTCGTCGCCGACCGCGACCATCACGAATTTGCCGTCGCGCGAGAACTCGATGCCGCGCGGCCGCTGACCGACCTTGATGGTCTTCGTCACCGTCCAGCTGTCGGTATCGATCACGCTGACCGTGTTGCCTTTCTCGTTGGAGACATAGGCAACGAAAGCGGACGCCGGTGTCGCGGCAAGCCAAACCAGCATCCCGGTCAACAGACAGCGGCGCCACATGCGTTTCATCTCCCTCACTGCAGCTTGCACTTCGTTTCGGGCCGGTCAACACCGAGGGTGTCGAGTTCGGAGACCTGATGCAGGAAACCTTCCTGCGGCGAGACCGAAACGACCATACGACCATCGGCCAGCAGGATCGGCTGGCGGAGCTGTAGATTCCAGTCGCGCAGGGTCAAGCGCGTGCCTTTGAAGGCCGCGATCGAGAAATCCTTGCTCTTGAGGAAGGCGATGACCTTCTTGGGGTCGCCGGAATTGGTGCGCGAGGTGGCCTCTCCGATCATGCGCGCGGCGGTCCAGGCCTGCATGTCGAGCGCCGTCATGTGGCGCATGTTCAGCTTCACGAAGCGACTTTGGAGCTGGACCGCGCCCCACTGGTCATGGGCCGCGTCCCAGCTCGTCGGCACCAGGCCGGCCGAGCCCGCCACCGGCCGCGGATCCCAGGTCCGGTAGGGCAGGTAGTTCGCGAACACCTCGCTCTCGTCGGCGGCGACGAGCACGTCGTAGGCCGGTGCCTGCTGCGTGAATACCGGCATCTGGCGCTGGATCAGCGTGACGCCGCTGTCGGTGCGGCGTGCGCCGCCGGTGTCCTCGAATGTCCGTTCCTGGACGATCTTGGCGCCGAAGCGGGTGGCGGCGCGGCGCAGCGCGTCGGCGTAGAGCTTGTCCTGATCGTGCGAGCCGACCACCAGCAGCCAGCGCTTCCATTGCTTCCACACCAGATACTGGCCGAGCGCATCCGCCAGCATCGAGCGGGTCGGAGCGACATGGATGACGTTGCTGCGGCAGTCCTGCTCGCGCAGCCGGTCGTCGATCGCACCCGCATTGAGCAGCACGGTGCCGCGGTCGCGCAGCGCGTCGGCGACCTTGAGCAGGGCATCGGCGGGCAGGTCGGTGATGATGTAGTCACTGTGGCCAGCAAGATCGCCAGCCACCTTCGCGACGTCGTCGCTGTCCTTGACCTTGACCTCGTCGAGGACGAAGCGCTGGTTGAGGAATTTCCCGGTCGTGTTGTTGTCCTCGATGGCAAGGCGCGCGCCGGCGATGCCGTCGTTATCGGCGGGTTGCTCGACCAGCGAGAGGGTCGATTTGATGCCGGCATGGCCGAGATAGCCGATATGGATCTCGACGGGATCAGCTGCCAGCGCGCCGGTCGCCATCATGCTGAGCGCGATCGTGCCGATCAGCCATCGGAACATAAATCCTCCCGCGGTCTTTCTTCACCGGGCACGGCATTGTGAGACCGTGCGTTGACGTGCAAGATGACGGAATTGGCCTAGCTTGCAACCCCGCTTTTTGTCGTTGCGAGATTACAAATTCCGATTGGTTCACAATCATGAGATCAACGCTGGGCTTCGTTGTTTGTTTGCTGGCGATGTCCGCGGCGGCGGCGCGTGCCGAGCCGCCCAAGCTCGCCGTGTTCGATCTCGAGATGATCGACACCAGCCTGCAAGGGGAGGTGAACGGACCGCGGGCCGACGAGCAGGCGCGACTGCTCCGGACCGGCGATCAGGTGCGCAAGGAGCTGGCGGAGTCGGGCAGGTTCCAGGTGCTCGATATTGCGCCGGTCAATGCTGCGGCGCACGGCAGCAATCTTCAGGCCTGCGGCGGTTGCGACGTGAAGCTGGCTGGCGAGCTCGGCGCCGATCTTGCCATCACCGGCGTGGTGCAGAAGGTCTCCAACCTCATCCTCAACATCAATCTCTATCTGCGCGATGTGCACACCGGGCAAATGGTGGCAGCCGTGAGCGCCGACATGCGCGGCAATACCGACGAATCCTGGTCGCGAGCCACCGACTACCTCATACGCAACCGCCTCCTCGCGCCGAACTACGGCGCGCCGCAAGCGCATTAGCGGAAATCAGAATCACGCCTTCAGGCGCGCGGCGTGCCAGCGCAGGTGATCGGCCATGAAGGTCGAGATGAAGTAATAACTGTGGTCGTAGCCGGGCTGACGGCGCAATGTGAGGGGAATGTCGGCCTTCTCGCAGGCAGCCTTCAGCAATTCGGGCCGTAGCTGTTCGTTGAGAAATCCATCGGCATCGCCATAGTCGACCAGCAGATCGGAGAAGCGGGCGCCGTCCTCGATCAAGGCGACCGCATCGTGCTTGCGCCACGCCTGCTTGTTGCTGCCGAGATAGCCGCCGAGCGCCTTGTTGCCCCACGGCACCTGCGACGGCGCGACAATCGGCGCGAACGCGCTCGCCGCGCGATAGCGATCGGGATGGCGCAGCGCCACCGTCAATGCACCATGACCACCCATGGAGTGGCCGAGAATCGATTGCCGCGTCGTGTCGGTCGGGAAATGCTCGGCGATCAGCTTGGGCAATTCCTCGGTGACGTAGCTCCACATCCGGTAATTGTTCGAGAATGGTTGTTCCGTCGCGTCGACATAGAAGCCGGCGCCGAGGCCGAAATCGTAGGCGTTGGCAGGATCGCCGGGAATGCCTTCGCCGCGCGGGCTGGTGTCGGGAGCGACGAAAATCAGACCGAGCTCGGAGCAGGCCTGGCGGAATTCACCCTTTTCGGTGACGTTGGCGTGCGTGCAGGTCAGGCCCGACAGATAGGTGACGACGGGCAGTTTGGCGCCGGATGCATCGGCCGGGACGAACACCGAGAAGGTCATGTCGGTCTTGGTCTCGCGGCTTGGATGCCGGTAAACGCCTTGCGTGCCGCCATGCGACTTGTTCTGGGAAACCGTCTGCATTGCCGTATTCCTCTATGTTGAAGCGCGGCGTCAGGCGACGCCGCTCTCGATCGCCAGCCGCACCAGCTCTGCCGATGTGCGTACGCCAAGTTTCTGGCGCATGATCGAGGAGGTGTTGGCGACCGTCTTGTATGACGAATGTACCAGCCAGGCGATCTCCGACAGGCTCTTGCCGGAGCTGAGCAGGCGCAGGATCTCCATTTCGCGCGAGGTCAGCTTGGAGAGCGGATTTTGCGCAAAGCTCGGCCGCGCGAAGGCGACGCTGCGCGCGATCGCGGGCGGCAGATAGACCCCGCCATTGCCGACCTCGCGCACTGCTTCCACCAGATCATTGGGGTCGCCGGTCTTCGAGACATAGCCCTTGGCGCCGATATCGATGGCGCGCGCGGCGAACACCGGGTCATCGTTCATGCTGAACATGATGATGCGTGCGTTGGCATCGCGGGCCAGAATGCGGCGCGCCAGCTCGAAGCCCGAGACCGTCGGCAGGTTGATGTCGATGACGCAAATCGCGGGCTTTTCCCCGATGTAAGCCCGCTCGCCGCTTTCGGCGTCCGGCGCATCGATCAGCTCGACCTCCGGATCGTCGGCGAATACGGTGCGACAGCCCGAAGCCACGATGGGATGGTCGTCTACGATCAGAATGCGCATGGCGTTTATCCCATCGACCTGCTTCGATCTATCCATCATCGCATCATCCGCAGCAAGTCCTCGGGAACGTCCGTTCCGGTCAGCTTGTGCACCACGTGCGTGATTGCAGTAGGGTGGGATTAGATAGCCGGGCAAGTTTGGCTGTCAACGATCCTCTGGGAGGAGGACGACCGCGGTCGGGGGCAACGTAATGTGGCGAAGACTATCCTTGCGCGCACGGATCAACCTTTTGCTGGCGCTGATATTGGCGCTCGGACTGGGCATCAATATCGCGCGGCTCGTGCTGGAAGCGGGGCCGCGCGTCCAGGCTGAGGACCAAAGCGTGACCCGCCTGGCCCGCGAGTTCGTCGAGACGATGGTGGCCGGTCTCAACGATGTGCCCGACCCGGACGCGCGGCTCGACCAGATCGTCCAGGACTTGAGCAGGCTGCGTCATGTCAGCATCACGCGGCAGGGTGATGCTGGCCCCAGGACGGCGGAGGATTCCGAAGAGGCTGATGATCTGCGCGCTCCGCCCGCATGGTTTGTCGCATTGGTGCATCCGGAGCAGACGTCGGTGACGGTGCCGATCTCCATCCATGGCAAGCCGCAATCGCTTGTCATCACCTCGCACCCTGATGACGAAATTGCCGAGATCTGGGACGGCATCGTCACCCAGCTCGAGGTCGGTTCCGCGATTGCGGTCGTGCTTTTCCTGGTGACCATGCTGGTCGTCAGCCGCGCGCTCGCGCCGCTGGAGGCGCTGTCGCAGGCCATGACCAATATTGAGGCAGGGTACTACGATGCGCGCGTCGAACCCGGTGGTTCGCCCGAGCTGGCGGCGATCTGTGCCAAACTAAACCATCTGGCCGCAACCCTGGGGGAGGCGGTCGACAGCAAGCGGCGGCTCGCCGAGCGCGCGGTCTCGCTGCAGGATTCCGAGCGCAAGGAGATCGCGCGCGAACTGCATGACGAGTTCGGGCCCTATCTGTTCGCATTGCGCGCGCATGCCGGCGCCCTGACGCGACTGTCCGATGTCGACCGGCCGGACCCGGCGGTGCTGCGCAAGCATGGCAATGCCATCCTTGAGCAGGTCAACGCGCTTCAGCAATTCACGCGACGCATCCTCGAGCGGTTGCGGCCGGCCGGTCTGGCGGAGCTTGGGCTTCGCGAGGCGCTCGGCGCCCTGGTGCGGCTGTGGAGCGAATCCCATCCGGGGGTTGAGATCGAGAGCAGTGTCTCGCATACGCTTGGTGATACGGGCGAGACCGCCGATCTGACGATCTACCGTATCGTCCAGGAAGCGCTCACCAACGTCTTCCGTCACGCCGACGCAACAGCGATCAGCATCACGATCGAGCCGGCAGAACGACAGACCGGCGTGCACGACAGCCGTGGCTGCGCCCTGGTGCGCGTCAGCGACAATGGCCGCGGCCTGCGGCCCGGCTACAAGGATGGACGCGGATTGACCGGCATGCGCGAGCGAATCCTCGCGCTGGGTGGTTCGCTCAACGTCAGCTCCGGCGATGATGGTGTGACCGTTGAGGCGCTCGTTCCGAAAGCCGCTCAACCCTAGGAAGAGCCGGCGCGACCCGCATTCGGGAAGTATTCCCGAGTCTTTCGGGAACATTGACGGTAGCGTGGTCCGTCATCCGCTTCCTAGTATCGCAATACCAACTGGTGGGGATCAACAAGACCAGTCGGTGATGGGTGGGTCAGATGGGCGGCGTGCGAATTGCGGTGGTCGCATCCATTGCGGCGACAAGTGTGTTGGCTGGCAGAGACATCGCCTTCGCTCAAAGCACGTCCGGGCAAGTCCAAGCGCTGCCGCCGGTCGAGGTGACTTCGCCGGGCGGCGAAGGCCAGAAGCGCGGTCGTTCACGCCAGGCGGCGCGCGTTGCGCGTCCCCGGCCAAGGGTCGTGATACCGACTTCGCCTTCCGCCTCTCCCTCGTCGGCCTCCGAAATCGATGCCGACAAGGTTCCGGCCAGCGTCAACGTTGTCGACAGCCGGCAGATCGAACGGACCGGATCACCCAATATCACCGATGCGCTGATGCAGAGCGTGCCCTCCGTCAATATTTCCGAGGTCACCGGCAATCCGTTCCAGCCCAACCTGGAATTCCGTGGCTTCGTGGCGTCCCCCGTGTCAGGCACTCCGCAGGGGCTTGCGGTCTATCAGAACGGCGTTCGCATCAACGAAGCCTTCGGCGACACCGTCAATTGGGACCTGATCCCCACCTTGGCGATCAAGTCAGTGACCGTGGTGACCAATAATCCCGCCTTCGGCCTCAACGCGCTCGGCGGCGCGGTCGACCTTCGGATGAAGGACGGTTTCAGCTATCAAGGCACCGAGCTCAGCGTGATGGGCGGCTCATTCGGCCGCATCCAGGGTTCGGGGCAGTGGGGCAAGACGATCGACAACAACTACGCCGTCTACGGAGCGCTCGAGGGCGCGCACGACGACGGCTTCCGCAACTTTTCGCAATCCGACATCAGGCGCTTCTACGGCGACATCGCCTACAGGAACGACGTCAACGAATTCCACCTCAACATGGGCGTCGCCGACAACAGGTTCGGCGCCTCGGCCACGGTGCCTGCGGAACTGCTGCAGCAATATTGGGGCGCGACCTACACCACGCCGCAGACGTCGCACAACCAGGTCGGCTATTTCAACCTGACCGGCAAGGTGGAGGCGACGCCGACCTGGACCATCGAGGGCGCCGCGCATCTGCGCTTCTTCAAGCAAAGCACCCAGGATGGCAACCCGACCGGCACCCAGCCTTGCGACGACCCGACGCTGCTCTGCTTCGGCGATACCTCGACACCGGCCGTCGGCCTGAACGGTGTGCAGCTCAGCAATCCGTTCCCCGACGGTTCGTTCCTGGGCGAAAACGACCGGACCTCGACACGATCCACGACGGCCGGGCTTTCGTTGCAAGCGACCAACGACGACAGGCTGTTCGGCCATGGCAATCACTTCACAATCGGCACCAGCATCGACACCAGCGTCACCTGGTTCAATGCCAGCGCCGAACTCGGCACCTTCGGTCCGGATTACGTCCTCAACGGCAGCGGTATCTTCCTTGGGCCGTCCGGCTCGCCCGTGACGGATGGACCGGTCTCGTTGCGCGCCACCAACCAGTATATCGGCGTCTTTGCGCTCGACACGTTCGACGTCACCGACCGGTTTTCCATCACCGGAGGCGGCCGGTTCAACACCGCCAACATCAACCTGCAGGATCAGCTCGGCACCGCGCTCAACGGCAACCACAATTACGACCGGTTCAATCCGGTGATCGGCGGCACCTACAAGATCACGCCGGAGCTGACCTTCTACGCCGGTTATTCGGAGGCGAACCGCGCGCCGACGCCGTTGGAACTGGGCTGCGCCGATCCGGCCAATCCCTGCACCATCGCGAGCTTCCTGGTCTCCGATCCCGAACTCAAGCAGGTGGTGTCGCATACCGTCGAAGCCGGGTTGCGCGGGACCAAGGAGCTCAATATCGGAACCCTGAGCTGGAAGCTCGGCGGATTCCGCGCCAAGAACACCGACGACATCCTCGATATCCCGAGCCCGGTGCTGCAAGGGTTCGGCTATTTCCAGAATGTCGGCGATACGCGGCGGCAAGGCATCGAGGCCGAGGTCAATCTGAAATCGTCGACGTTGCAGGTCTATGCCAGCTATTCCTTCATCGACGCGCGCTTCCTCGATTCGCTGGCGCTGGGCTCGAACAGCCCGTTTGCCGATACCAACGGCAACATCCAGGTCATGCCTGGTAACGTGATTCCGGCGATCCCGCGCCACCGCGTCAAGGCGGGCATCGACTATGCAGTCACGGATCAGTTGAAGATTGGCGGGGATGCGATCTGGGTCAGCAGCCAGTATTTCGTCGGCGACGCATCCAACCAGGCGCCGCAGCTGCCATCCTACGCGGTGTTCAACGCGCACGCATCGTATCAGATCAACAAGACATTCCAGATCTTCGGCCGCATCGATAATATCTTCGATAACCGCTATTCGACCTATGGCACCTTCTTCGACACGGGTCAGCTGCCAAACTTCGCCAATGGCGGCGCGCCCTTCACGGATCCGCGTTCGCTCAGTCCGGCGCGGCCGCGTGCGATCTACGCCGGCCTGAAGGCGACATTCTGAGCGCCTGTGGCCTAGTCCGCGTCGCGTGACGACAAGGTCAGCTACGCTATCGCCCAGCGGCGTAGTATGGCCCACGTCAGCGCAGCCGCGCCTGCGATCCACAACAGGATGATCGCAATCAATCCTGCCCGGCTCGCCGGGCGCCGCAGGGCCGCATCGGCCTGTGCACGACACTCGGTCATCACCTCGTCGGGGATCAGCGCAATCGCAAGCCAGAGCCCGGCGGGCACCAGGATCAGATCATCGAGATAGCCGAGAACGGGAATGAAATCCGGGATCAGGTCGATCGGCGAGAGCGCGTAGGCGGCCACGGCGATGGCGACGGCCTTCGCGTACCAAGGCACCCGCGGATCGCGAGACGCCAGATAGACCGCGTAGCCGTCGCGTTTCAGGCGACCGGCCCAGGCCCGGATGCGGGAAAGCGTCACTGGCGATGCCGGCAACGATGATTGGAAGTGCTATTCGAGCACGACGTCCACTGGCACGCCGCCGTGCAGGCCCTTGTGGACCGACGAGGGCGCGATGCCAAAATACTTCCGGAACACGCGGCTGAAATGCGACGAGCTGGAGAAGCCCCAAGAGAACGCGACATCGGTGATGGTCTTGCCGTTCTGGGTTTCCAGCTCTTGCCGGCAGTTCTGCAGCCGAGCCTTCCAGATGTAGTCGCTGACCGTCATGCCGCGATCGCTGAACAGCATGTGCAGGTAGCGCTTCGAGCAGCCGAGCGCCGCGGAGATGCGGTCGATGCAGAGATCGGGATCGCGCAGATGCTCACGGATAA
>CALRXG020000200.1:0-11397 GCA_943372075.1 Bordetella parapertussis
GTGAAGAGGAACTGGCCGACAAAGATCAGGCGGTCGCGCATGCGTTCACCCGGCCGCCGCGACCGCGCTGCCGCTGAAGGTGCGGGCGAGCGCGAGAATGAGCCAGGTGATCAGGCCGAGCCCGACCGACAGCGCTGCCGAGGTCGCAAAATTGGCGGCCAATGTAAACTCGGTGTAGATCAGCATCGGCAGCACGTCGATATTCGTCGCCAGCGTGAAAGCGGTCCCGAACGCTCCCATTGCGGTGGCAAACGCGATCGCGCCGGATGCAACGAAAGCCGGCGCCAGCGCCGGCAGCACGACGTCGCGCTGCACCGCCCAGGGGCTCGCGCCGAGCGAACGCGCGGCCTCCTCCAGCCCGATATCGAGCTTCTGCACGGCCGCCATGATGGTGAGGATCACGCGCGGGATCGAGAAATAGAGATACCCCAGGAAAAGCCCGTAGATCGAATAGGCGAAGACGAACTTCTCGCCGAACACCCGGCTCGACAGTTCGCCGATCAGTCCCTGCCGGCCGGCCAGCAGGATGATCATGAAACCGACCACCACGCCGGGGAAGGCAAGCGGAAAGGTCAGCATCGCGATCAGCACGGCCCGCCCGGGAAAGCGGTGCCGCTGCAGAAACATCCCGGCAATGGTCGCCACGATCAACGTGACGATCGTGGTTGCCGCCGCGAGCAGCACGGTGTTGATCAGCGTCGCCCGATAGCGGCCTTCCGTCAGGATGGCAAGATAGCCGGCGAGCCCGTGCGGACCTTCCGCGCCCGCAACCACCAGCCGCGCCATCGGCAACAGGAAGAATGCCGTGGTCACGACCGCAAGCGGCAGCAGGCAGAGCCAGACAAAGGACTTTTGCGACATCGGAAGAATGGTGCCCCGCGAAGGGCACCATATTGCCTCAGCGAACCTCGGCGAGATAGCGGTCGACGAAGGCTTTTTGCACGTTTTCCATCTCGCCCCAGTCGACGCTCTTGGCGCGGGCATAATCGCTGTCGGGCAGGAATTTGCCCTTCACGGAAGCTGGCAGCTCGATCGGGCGGGCCGGACGCAGATAGGCATTGGTCCAGATCGCCTGCCCCTTGTCGGACAAGAGATAGTCCATCACCTTCTTGGCTTTCTCCTTGTCGGGCGCGTTCTTCACGAGACCGACGACATAGGGAAACACCACGGAGCCTTCGCAGGGAATCACGAACTCGAAATTGCCCTTCTCCGAGTACTTCGCACGGTAGGCATTGAAGTCGTAATCGAACAGGATCGGCATCTCACCGGAAACGACGCGGGCGTAGGAGGTCTGCTTGGGCACGATCGGATCGTTCTTGCGCAGTTCCTTGAAGAAGTTGATCGCCGGATCGAAATTGGTCGGCGAGCCACCCAGCGCCAGATTCACGGCGACCGCGCCGACATAGCCGACCGCCGCCGACGACGGGTCGAGATAGCCGACCATGCCCTTGTAGTCGGGCTTCAGCAGATCTTTCCAGCAGGCCGGCACCGGCTTGCCGCCGAGCGCATCCTTGTTCACGAACAGGCCGAGCGTGCCGGAGTGGATCGTGGTCCAGTAGCCGTCGGGATCCTTGAGGCCAGCCGGGACCTGATCCCAATGCGCCGGCTTGTAGGGCTCGAGCGCGTCCTGCGCCTTGGCCTTCATGCCGAAGGTGACGCCGAAATAACCGATGTCGCCGACCGGATTGCTCTTCTCGGCCAGGATCTGGGCCAGCGCCTGTCCGGAGTTCTTGTTGTCGTGCGGGATATCGTAATTGAGGTCCGCCTTGATCGCCTTCAGCATCGAGGCCCAATCCGCCCATTCCGACGGGCAATTGTAGCAGATCACGTCCGCCGCCCTGGCGGATTGCCACGGCGCGATCAATGTCAGCGCCAGCAACGCAAGGACGAGGCGAACGGTCTTCATGGGAGGCTCCGGTCTGGGAGAGGATGCGATGAGGATTTCAACATCAACCGGGCGACCAAGTATAGGCCGCGTATGAACGTTTTGCGACGCGCTTGCTGCCATGCAGCAAATGGCGCGTGCCGGCATCGGATGCTCGCGACCGCGGGGCGTTTCGCGCTAGGCTACCAGCCAAAAGAGGAAGCGCCCATGTACCAGCCGCCCGGCGTCAAGACATCGCCCGACCTGCCCGTGTCCGATCTGATGCAAGCCTGGGTCCTCGGTGATCCGGACCAACTCCACCTTCGCGAAAAGCCGACCCCGGTCCCGTCGCGTGCGGAGGTGCTGGTGCGCATCGACGCGGTCGCGATCTGCGCGACCGATCTCGAGATCATCCATCTGGGCTCGCCCGCGAGCATTCAGGGCGGCCTGCCCTTCAACAAGAACTTCACGCCGGGTCACGAATACATGGGCACGGTGGCGGCGCTCGGCCCCAACGTGGACGAGTTCAGGATCGGCGAGCGGGTTAGCGTCGAGATCCATGCCGGTTGCGGCCAATGCAAGCGCTGCCGCCAGGGCATGTACACGTCGTGTCTCAACTATGGAAAACCTGAGAAGGGTCACCGCGCCAACGGCTTCACGACCGATGGCGGATTCGCGGAGTACGCGGTGAACCACATCAACACGCTGGCGCGCGTACCCGATGGCATGAGCGATGCCGAGGCAACGCTCGTGGTGACCGCCGGTACGTCGATGTATGGTTTGACGGAACTGGGGGGATTGGTTGCCGGCGAGAGTGTCGTGGTGATCGGCCCGGGGCCGATCGGACTGCTCGCAGTGGCGGTGGCCAAGGCGCTAGGCGCGAGCCCGGTGATCCTGACCGGAACCCGCAACAAGCGGCTCTCGATCGGGCGTGACCTGGGGGCCGACCGCGTCATCAACATCAACGACGAAGACGCCGTTGCGGTGGTGAGGCAACTGACAGGGGGGATCGGTGCGGACTATGTCGTCGAATGTGCGGGCACCGAAGCGACACTCAACCAAGCCATTCACATGACCAATCGTGGCGGCAAGATCTGTCTCGCCGCCTTCCCGCACGAGGCCGCGACGCTGGACATCGCGCATCTCGTGCGGAACAACATCTACGCCTACGGCATCCGCGGCGAAGGCAAGAGCGCCACCCACCGCGCCATGGAACTGATGGCGGCAAAGCGATTCGACGCGACCAGGATCCACACCCATACGTTTCCGCTGGCCGACCTGCCGACGGCGCTCAGATATGCGCGGGACCGCGTCGACGACGCGATCAAGGTCGTCGTGACCAATCGCGCGGCCGATGCGATCGCGAGCGCGGCGGAGTAAGGACGGTTCGGGCTGTGTACAGGAGTGCAGTTCTCGACAGATCGCTCAAACCGAGCAATAGCGCTCCTTGATCTCGTCGTCGGCCAATAGCGCCTGTGCCGACGCCTGGTGCACGACCGATCCTTGATCGAGGACATAGGCGCGATCGGCTATACCGAGTGCAAGTTCGACGTTCTGCTCGACCAGCAGGATCGTTGTGCTCTGCGCCTTCATGCGACGGAACAGCTCGAACATCTCGTCGACCAGCACCGGCATGATGCCCTCCGAGGGCTCATCCAGCATGATCAGGTCCGGCTTTGCGATCATCGCCCGCGCGATCGCCAGCATCTGCTGCTCGCCGCCCGACATCGTGACCGCCTCCTGATCCATGCGCTCGGCGAGTCGCGGAAATATCGCGGCGATCTCGGCGATCAGCTCGGCTTCCCGCTTCTTGTGCTTCGATGCGACCAGCCCGAGCCGCAAATTCTCGCGCACCGACAGGCCCTGCACGATCCGTCGCTCCTCGGGAACGTAGGCGAGACCCAACGCGAAGCGCATATGCGCCGGCTGGCGCAGCAGCTCCTCGCCCTTGAAATTGACCGAGCCGCGCGTCCGCCCCATCAACCCCATGATCGATTTCAGCGTCGTCGTCTTGCCGGCGCCGTTGCGGCCGATCAGGCAGACGATCTCGCCTTTGGTCACGCCGAGACTGATGTCCTGCAACGCGTGACTTGCGCCATACCAGGCATTGAGCTTGCTGATCTGCAGCATCGCGTCAGTGCTCCCGCTGGCCGAGATAGACGCGCTTCACGGCCTCGTTCTGCCGAACCTCCTGCGACGTCCCCTCGGCGAGCAGTTCTCCGTGGTGCAGCACGAGGATGCGATCGCTGATCCCGAGCACCAGCTTCATCTTGTGCTCGACCAAGATGACCGTGCGCTCCTGCGCGAGCTTCACGATCAGATCCATCATGGTCCGGGTTTCCTCGGGGCTCATGCCGGCGGTCGGCTCGTCCAGCAGCAGCAAGCGGGGTTGGCTCGCGAGCGCCATGCCGATCTCCAGCGCCCGCTGCTCGCCATGCGCCAACGTCTTGGCGGCACGCTCCCGAGATTCCCACAATCCGACCAGGGCCAATAGTTCGTCGGCGCGCTCGACCAGTTCGGTCAGGCGCGCGCGCGGGCGCCAGATATCGTATCGCGACACCATGGCCTGCAAACCGACGCGGATGTTCTCGCGCGTCGAAAGCTGCTGGAACACGCTGGTGATCTGGAACGATTTTGCGATGCCCATATGGGCAAAGCGGTGCTGCGGCAGACCGGTGACGTCCCTGCCCTCGAATTCCACACTGCCATTCGTAGGCGGAAAGGCGCCGCACAGCAAATTGAAGTAGGTGCTCTTTCCGGCCCCGTTCGGACCGATGATCGAGGTGATCGCTCCTTTGGAAAACTCGGCCGAGATGTTGTTGAGCGCGACAAACTTTCCAAACGTCTTGCCAACGCCCCTCGTGCGCAGAATGACCTCACCCGCTTGTCCAGACGCGGCGGTCATCGTTTGCCCCGCGCGATCAGCGTGCCCCAGATGCCGGCCGGGAAGAACAGCACGCACGCAATGAAGATGGCGCCGACGATCAGTTGCCAGTGGACGGTCCACACCGAGACAATATTCTCCAGTACCAGGAAAACAGCTGCGCCGACCATCGGCCCGAAGAACGTCCCCATCCCACCCAGCAATGCGATCATCACGACCAGGCCCGAGGTCTCGTAGTGCAGGATCTCGATCGGAACGATCGACAGATGCAGCGCCTGTAGCGCACCCGCGAGGCCGCAGAAACCACCCGACAGGACGAAAGTCAGCAATCGCGTCAGGGTGACGTCATAGCCCGACGCACGGGCGCGCATCTCGTTCTCGCGGACCGCTTCAATGACGGCACCAAACGGCGAGGCAAGAATGCGCGACATCACGAAGAATGCGGCGATCACGAAGGCCGCTATGACGTAGTATCGGATCATCGGGTTGATGAAGTCGATCCGCAAGCCGAACAGATCGATGGTGCGGACATTGATGCCGCGGAGCCCGTTCTCACCGCCGGTCAGGTCCACTGCCTGATAGAACAGGTAATAGACGCATTGCGACAGCGCCATCGTCACCATGGCGAAGTAGATGCCGCGGGTCCTGATCGCGAGCACGCCGATCAGCAGCGCCATCAGCAGCCCGCCGCCAATCCCGGCCGCGATGGCTGCATACCATGGCCAGCCGAAATGCACGATCGCGATGCCGCAGAGATAGGCGCCGGTCCCGAACAGCGCCGCATGACCAAACGACAGCAGACCGAGATAGCCAAACACCAGGTTGAACCCGAGGGCGTACAACCCATAGATCAGGATGTTGACGGCCAGCGCTGTGAACGGCATCACCAGCGGGAACGCCAGGATCACAGCGGCAACGAGGCTGGCGCGATGCCGCGTTGCGAACTCGTACCAGCCGACCGTCGCGGCACGGGGATGTTTGATCGTTTCAGCGGCTTCGGTCATGCCGGGCTCAGCTCATCAATCCAGCACGGCCAAAGAAGCCCTGGGGGCGAACAATGAGCACGATCGCCATCAGGGCAAAGATCGATACCTTGGCCATTTCGGGCGCAAACAGCGACGTCATGCTGACCACCACGCCAACCAGGAGACCGGCCAATACGGCGCCGCCGATCGACCCCATGCCGCCCACCACCGTCACCACGAAAGCTTCGGCGAGGATCGTGCCGCCCATCTCGGGAATGACGCCCTGAAGCGGCGCCGCCAACAGACCGGCGAAGCCGGCTATCGCGGTACCGATGCCGAACACGATCAACCACACCCGGGACACATCGACCCCGAGCACGCGAACGATCTGCGGATCGCGCGCTCCGGCGCGGATGATGAGCCCGAAGCTGGTCTTCTCCAGGAACAACCAGAGCGCCAGCAGGACCACGGCCGTCGCCCCGATCACGAACAGGCGGTAGAGCGGGAAATAGCCGACGCCGATATTGACGGCACCCTGAAGTACCTCTGGCGTGTCAAACGGGTAGCCGGTCTTGCCAAACGCGATGCGCACGCATTCGACCATGACGTAGCTGAGACCGAAGGTCAGCAGCAACGGATAGTCGATGCCACGGCCGTAAAGCGGCCGGATCAGCACGCGCTCGACGGCGAGGCCGAACAGGCCGATGACGATCGGCACAGCCAAAAGGCAGATCCAGAAGTTGCCGCCGATCGAAATCAGGTAAAGCCCGACATAGGCGCCGACCATATAGAACGCGCCATGGGCGAAATTCACCACGGTCAGCATCCCGAAGATCAGCGAGAGACCGATCGCAAACAGCACGTAGATCGCGCCGAGCGCCAGCCCGGCAAACAACTGCAATGCGATCAGGTCAAAGCTCAGGCCCGCCATTTGTCCCCTCAACACGATGCGCACCGTCTCGCGGCGCGCGCCGGCGCATGGCTCAGCTCTTATGGCCAAGCGCCTCGCAGGTGCGCAAGTACTTCTCGTTCGGCTCCTCGGTCGACAGGACCTCGAACACATCGGACTCGTTCTTCATGTCCTTGGACTTCGACTTGATCACGAGCACCGACTGCACCGATTGATGATCGCATTTGCGATAGTATTGCGGTCCCTTGTAATAGTCGTACTTCAGCGCTTCCAACGCAGCGACCACCTTCTCAGTCTCGACGCTGCCGGCGCCCTTCACCGCTTCGAGCACGGTCCGGACACCGCCATAACCCAGCGCACCGTAGTCGGTTGGCAACTTGCCGTCATACATCTTGCGGAATGCTTCGTTGAACGCCTTGGTTGAAGCAAACTTGTCCTCGATGCCCCAGTAGAACGAGCAACCGCCGACGACGCCGTCAAACGCCTGCGGGCCGGCAGCGACGCGACTGGCATGGGAGAGCAGTGGTGCAATGATCTGGATTGATTTCTTGATCCCGAAGTCGGTTGCCTGCTTCAGCGCGATCTGCTGGTCACGGCCGAAATTGCTGATGCATAGAATATCTGGCTTCAACGCCTGGAGACGAGGCAGCAGGGTCGAGAAATCGGTCGTTCCCAAGGGATGACGGATGTCACCGAGATTCTCGATGTTGAATTCCTTGCCGACCTCGAGGAAGCCGCGAACCATCTCGTGTCCGTAGGCGTAATCCGCGGTGAGAAATGCGACCTTCTTGCCGAACTTGGCGAAGGCGTAGCGGCCGACTGCGCCCGATGTCATGTGTGGGTTCAGCGCTTCGTGGAATGTATATTTGCTGAAATCCGCCGCCTCGTTGATGGCGTCGGACTGGCTGATCGAATTGAAGATGACGCCACGCTCCTTGGTGACGTTGTTGATCGCGAGCTGAACCGCGGCGGACAGACTGCCGACGACGAAATTGACCTTCTCCTTTTCGACCAGCTCCAACGTCCGGGTCGCCGCCTCGCCGGGGTTCAGCTTGTCGTCGCGGACCACGAGCTCGGCTTTGCGACCGTTGAGGCCACCGGCATCGTTGAACTGCGCGACAGCCAGCTGAGCCGCCCGCACCTGGTCCTGGGCCTCGGCGCCATACGGACCGGTCAAGGGAACCGGGAAGCCGATCTTGATGGGTGCTTCCTCTGCCTGCAAAAGATTGATACGAAAAGTCGAGACGGCGAGAGCGGCGCCGACGCTTGCCGTGGTCAGCAGGCGACGCCGCGATATCGATCCAGCATTGGCGACCTTGTTCGTCATGACTATTCCTCCCCAAGAACTGTCTGTGATTTGCTTATCGTATTATCTTTGCCCGGAACGTCTCCAACTCAGATTCGCCCCAAGGCCGTCAGGATAACCCGAGGCGTAAGCGGAATCTCGGTAATTGTTGCGCCGAACGGCCGCAGCGCGTCATTGACGGCATTGGCAACCGCCGCTGCCGCACCCGCCGCCGGATCGAGCGCGGTGCGCATATCCGTGACCGGATCGAGCTCTTCGTAATCGACGGCAACACGCTCCATGGCGTCGCCGAGGTGCGCAAGCGCCTGATCCCTTACGACGGCGCGAGCCCCTCTCCGCTTCTCGGCCGCTACGGCGCAACCGATGGCCGGGAATATCAGCAGTACTTCCTGCACGACGACAACAATGCGAGCGCCGGCTGTCCGTTCGCCAAGCTCGCGCAGAACAAGACGCCAACCATCGCGAACAAGGAACAGGCGGCATGACCCAGATCATCGCAGGCACGAAGACTGATTTTGCCATCGATCCGGCGATCCTGAACCTGCTTCCGGCCCAGGGTTCGGTGGAGCTACAGCATGATGCGGCCGGCAAGGTGCACCACTTCCATACCCATCCGGTCGACGAAATTCTGATGATCGTCAGCGGCCGGTTGAACTTCATCTGGGATGGTGGTGAACGCGTCGTCGGTGCCGGCGACACGATCCTGCTGCCTGCCGGCACCCGACATCAGTCCGAAGCGCTCGAGGGCGGCGCTATCTACGTGATTGCGACGCAGCCGCCCGCCAAGCCGATCAACACCTGATATTCGGGAGAAAACGCGAATACTTCAGGACAGTGAAGGATCGCGCGGCGGCTCAACCGCCAAACGTTCGACCAGCTCGATGACCTCGCAACGCTGGCCGGGTGCAAGTCGAAGGAAAGCCTTCAACAGTCGCAGGCTTTCCAGTGTTTCGCTCGATGGAGCTCCGAGCTTCTTCTGCAGCTCTGCAACGTATGTGGGATTTTTCATCTCGCACCTTAAGTGAGGATCACGAATGGCATACCCAGGTAAACGTGAAGGCTTGGCCCAGAAGGTCGACACCGCAGCACAAGAGGCCGAACGCCTCGGCCTGACCACGGCAACCCTCATACTTCGGATGGCACGCCTCGAGATCGATCGGGCAGAGCCCGAAGAAGTTGAAAGTATGCCAAGGAACAACCTGCGCAGCAAGCCGAACTGAGACCCGGGGCACGGGCCAGTTCCAGCTCCCTGGCCGTCCGTCGGCACGGGCCGGGGAGCTGCCTGCTTGAACGACATTCCTGCAGGCGAAAGGCATTGCTCTCGCCTGCAGTCAGCTCGTTGTAAGGATGCTGAATTTACGGCGCGGCCCCGACCGCGCTAGCCGGTATTCCCGGCCTTGCCGAATGCGCCCGCCTCGGCCAATGCCGCGAGGCGGCGGTTGTCGTAGCCGAGCGTCTTGCTCAATACATCACGCGTATGCTGGCCGAGCAGAGGAGCGGCGACCGGGTCGACCGCCGGCGTCAGGCTCATGCTGACCGGCGACTCGATGTTCGGAACCGAGCCGGCGGTCGGATGCGCGATCTTGCTGAGACGATCCCGGTCGCGCACTTCGGGCGCGTTGAAGCCTTCCTCGACCGTTCGCAGATAGCCAACCGGAATGTTGGCCTTCTTCATCTTCGCCATCCAGTTCTCCAGCGTGTCGCTTGCAAACACGCTGGCAATGATGGCGCGCAGCTTCTCCTTGTTGGCGGTCCGCGCCTTGCGGTGAGCAAACTCGGGATCGGTGATGAGATCCGGACGCTCCAGAACGTCGGTGACGAGCCGACGATAGAGCCGGTCGTTGGCGCAAGCCATATAGAGCGGACCATCGGATGCCCGGTAGACGCCGACCGTCGGCGATCCATTCGGCGAGTTGCCGAAGCGGCCCGGGTTGTTACCGTTGATGAGATAGGCCATGCCATAGAAGCCGGTCATCGACACCGCCGTGTCGATCAATGCGACCTCGACCTGCTGACCACGACCGAGCCGATCGCGCGCAATCAGCGCCATCAGGATGGCGTTACAGGCCGACATGCCCGTTGCCATGTCCACGATCGGTGGACCGGTGCGCACCGGTTCGCCGTCCGCAAAACCGTTCAGCGACATGAAGCCACTTTCGGCCTGCGTGATCGGATCGAAGCCGGGACGGAGCGCGAAATCGCCCTTGCGGCCATAAGCGGAGATCGAGCAGTAGATCAGCCGCGGATTGGTCGGCGCCACCGACGCATAATCTAGACCGAACTTCTTCATGACGCCGCCGGAGAAATTTTCCACCACGACGTCGGCCTTGGCAATCAGTTCGCGCGCAACCTCGAGCGCAGCTGGATTGTTGAAGTCGAGCGCAATGCCGCGCTTGTTGCGGTTGAGGCTCAGATAGGCGGCGCTTTCTCCGCCGATTTCGGCGTGTTCGTAAGCGCGCGTGTCGTCACCGCCGTCCGGATTCTCGATCTTGATGACCTCGGCCCCGAAATCGGCCAACGTTTGCGTGCAGGCCGGCCCCGCGACGACGCGGGTGAAGTCGACAACCAGCAGGCCATCGAGCGCCGTCGGAACTCCCTCCCCGCGCGGCGCGCGCCCTGGCAATTCTGGTCCGGTCATGATCTGACGCTTCCTCTGTTATTTTGTCAGGCGAAATACCGCGACCCTGGCAGGACCGCCGCCGCACGCCTTTTAGCGGAAGCCCATCGTTAAGACCAAACCCGGATTTTGCAGGGCGGGACCTTCGCCTGACATGGCTGCGATCGGCAAGGATCGTCCTGGCGATGCCGGAGCGCCCGATGCGAAAGGATGACTTGAATAGGAGAACGGCAGACTGGCAGATCGGACAGGGACCTCCGCCCGCGGAAGAATAGCGGGTGACGACGCGCCGTCGCCACCCGCTCCGTCATGAAGAGCCGTTGCGCTACTCGGCGATCATTTCGCCGGAGCCACCGAACTCGGCCGGAAAATCCTTCAACTTCGGCAGGCCATCGCGGATCGGCAGCACCGCCTCGGAATAGTTGACGTGGACGCCGGGGCTGAACTTCAGCGTCGGGATCGTTGCCGTGAACACGTCGACGAGCCCAAGTGTCGGGTGGTTGGTCATCAGGTGACCGCCGCATTTGGTGCAATATTTGCGCTGGCTCATCGCGGTCTTCTCGAAGGTCGCGATGTGGTCGGCGCCCCTGGTGACCTCGACCGCCTCAGGCTTCCACAGGCTGAATGCATTCACCGGACCACCGGACCAGGAACGGCACGAACGGCAGTGGCAGTAGCCCATCGCCTCCGGTTCGCCCGTGACCTTGAGTTCGACGGCGCCACAAAAGCAGTTTCCTGTGTGATTCATCGGTCGGTTCTCCTTGGGTGAAGTAGTAGGACTCCGCGCCGTTGCCCGACCTGCTCCATGGTCATGCCGAGGATCAGAACGTCGTGCACCAGTGCAGAGCCAT
>CALRXG020000201.1:0-11385 GCA_943372075.1 Bordetella parapertussis
AGGCTCGATGCGACCGAGCGCTCGAACAGAGCCCTTTGCTTGCCGGCCACCACCATCACCGGGACCGGCCAGGGCTTGTCGTCCTGCGTGACGTTGTAGGCGAAACGCTCTTCGGCGGGATTGTCGATCATCAGGAGGATGGCCGCAGGCCCACGTGCAGCGGCCTGCGCGATCGCCGCGCGATGAGCCTCGCCGAGATAGGCACCACGATCGAACGGCAACGTGATCCAGAGGATCTTGCCGGCGGCATCACCGTCACGCACCAGCGGCGCAGTCAGGCGAAAGCTGCTGCTCGCCTCCGGCGGCCACCAGAACGGCGTGGCGTCAACCGTGGTGCCGTCGACCTCCGCGGTCGCGCGCTCCACCGCATAATGCCGGCCGAGCACGACCGGCTGGAACGCGACAAGAAAACCCGCGGCCCGCAATTCACCGGCGATCCAGTCGGTGGTGGCGCGATCGCCCGGCGAGCCGAAGCGGTGCAGGCCGAACGAGGCATAGCGCGCCACGTCGCGAGTGAGACTGGCACCGGACAGCACATCCTCTGCCGCGGCCGAATTTTGCAGCGTCATGGCAACCACCATCGCGATCAAGACACGCCATCCCGGCATTGCACTGCCTCCCGGCGGCTTCACCCTATTGCGTCCCGGGCGGTCATTCATCACCGTTTTGGCAAACCTGCTCACCAGCTTGTGACCGGCTCGACGGGACCGCGCAAGCGCGCGCCGTGGCTCGTCGCCGCGCTGTCATCGGATTGTAAAACTAGCCCGATATTCGGCGGCAATAGCGCCCGCATGGCCTCGGAAGGCCCGATTCACGCGGAATGGCCGGTGAAATCAGGCCCAGAGCGCGGGTCACGTACGCAAGATCAGAGGTCGAAATGAGACGAGGCATCATTGTCCTTTGCCTGTGCATCGTGGCGATGGCCGGCTACTTCACCACGGACAGATGGGCCATCCGTCACACGACGCTGACCTTCCATGACGTGCTGCGCGACGATCGCAACGTCACGGTCGAGGTCGCGGTCCGTCGCGACCGGCAAATGCAGGCGGCCGCCGACATGATCGAGCTGCCGGTCGCGATCCTGAGCCACGGCAACACCGTCAGGAACACCGAGTACTCGTTCCTCACCAACGTCTTCGCATCGCGCGGCTACCTCGTGGTCAGCATCCAGCACGATCTCGACACCGACGCGCCGATGGTAACCAAAGTCGGCGAGGAATATGTCGGCCGCCGCATGCAGTACAATCGCGGTGTGTTCAACATCATGTATGCGATCGATGAGCTCAAGAAGCTCTATCCCAACGCGAACTACCGCCAGCTGACATTGATCGGCCACTCCAATGGCGGCGACATCTCGATGTTCTTCGCCAAGCAGCATCCCGACCTGGTCAAGAAGGTCGTGACGCTGGACAATCTGCGCGTCCCCTTCATCACCGACGGCAGGATCAAGATCCTCTCGTTCCGTTCCAAGGATCCGGTGTTCAAGGCGGATCCGGGCGTCGTGCCCGACGACGAGACCTGCGCGCGGCTCGGCATCAAGGTGGTCCGGACCGAATTCCATCACAACGATCTCAGCGACCGCGGCCCCGACAGCGCGAAGTCGTCGATCCAGGCGGGCGTCGAGCGATTCCTCGACGAGGATGGCGGCGAGAGCACGCCGACAATGCCGCTGCTCGCCGCCTCGGCGAATGCGACGCCGCCGGAGAAGAAGTAGTTAGCGCGTAAAGGGGAGCCGACGCTCTCCGACGCAGGATCGACTAGGCGCGTGCGTTGCGATCGGCGAAGGCAACGAGCCAGATGGCGGAAAGCAGGAAGTAGAACGCGCCGAAGCCCGCATAGGGAGCGACGTCCAGGATCGTCGGCGCCACGGTACCGATCGAGCGGCTGATCATGTAGCCGCCCGCGAGCGCCGACTGCGCGCCACTCAGGATCATCGCCCATTGCGCGCCACAATCACGCCAGCGCCTGACACCGGTGACCAGTTGCAGCACACCCGCAAGCATCGCCCAAACCCCAAACACGGCCAGAACGGCGTAGCTGTCGCGGCCGATCGCAACGATCACGGCAAGTGTCGTGATCGTGCTGACCACGACATTCAAGGCCTGGGATGGATTGGCCCGCATCCCGCCGTTCACCCGGGCGTCAGCCAGATTGGCGATAGCGTCCCATGCCGGATAGATCACCAGCAGGAACGCCACGGGGGTGGGTTCCGCGCTCAGCAGAACGGCGGCAGCAACCCAGACGATCGAGAAGACGGCGCGCGACACGTAGTAGGACCGCAGCCAGATGGACTGGGCCGCAAGCAGGCTTTGCATCGATTAACTCCTTTGTGTTATCTACCTACTAGTAGGTAGATAACATCGGGTCAATCGGGCGCTCGAACACCTTGTTGTGTCAGCTGGTGGGCGGCGCCTCGCCTTGACAGGCTTACCTATCGGAAGGTAGGCGCCGATATGAGTTCCATGATTTCGACTTCAGACCAGATCCTCGACGTCGCGCAGTCTCTCATCGTCGCGGGTGGCTACAACGGGTTCAGCTACGCCGACATCGCGGATGCCGTCGGCATCCGGAAGGCGAGCATCCATCACCACTTCCCGACCAAGGCCGAGCTGGTGGCCGCACTGGTGGATCGCTACCGGCAGCAGACAGCGTTGGGCTTGAAAGCGCTCCAGGCGCAGTCTCCAACGCCAGCCGAGCAACTGCGGTCCTATGTGAGCTTCTGGCAGGCGTGCATCCAGGATGCCACGCTGCCCGTCTGTGTCTGCGCGATGCTTGCCGGCGAGATGCCGATGCTGCCGGACGAGGTCGCAACTCGCGTCCGTGCCCATTTCCATGATCTCGCAGGATGGCTGACGTCGGTGCTGCAAGCCGGCGCGGAGCAGCGCGTGTTCCGGCTCGACAAGCAGCCGGAAGCCGAGGCCCAGATGCTGATGGCATCGGTCCATGGAGCGATGCTCTCCGCGCGGGCTTTCGACGATCCCGCAATGTTCGCGGCAATCGTCATGCCGCTGATCGCGAAGCTGCCAGTATCGGACAGCTAGAGACCAATCAGATCTGCAATCTCCGGGTGGCCTTGAAATTGTTCCCTATTTGTTCTACTCCGTAACCTCCCTTTTTGTTTGGTGTTGCGGTTGATGCCCGGTCCCTTTCCTCAAGTGCTGCGCACTGCATACCTCGTCGCTTGCCTGACATTGTTTGTGCCGCCGGCTTTGGCCGATCCTGCGAATGCCCAAGAGAGCCGTCAGTCGCCGCCTCCCACACTCGTTCCGACATTTGAAGCGCTGCCTCACACCGCATTGCCGACGGCGCGCCTTCAAGGCTGGTGCGGCCAGAATGACCGATATCTTCTGGACGAAAACGGAGCGCTGAATGCCTATGAGGCAGGTAGCAAGGTCGCGGCCATAGCCGTTTCACCCGGCAACTCGTGGCAATGTCGCAGCGACGGCCGGCAACTGACCTACCACGCAGATGGACATGTGTTCACCGTTGATATCGCAAGCGGCGACAGTCGATGGATTGCATCACTTGTCGAGAGGTTAGGTGCTGTGGTGTTCTCGCCGGATTTTGAGAGTGTCGCAAGCTCCAGTCCGCTGGAACTAAGGCCGCAGGCCCCGCGGCTCAAGATCATTCTGGTCAGAGAGAAGAAGACGGGAGGCAAGACCGAACGGCCCGAATGGATCAAATGGAGCGAGAATGGCGCGCAGATCGCCGTGGTCTATGCAACGTCCGTCGAAATTCTGGACCGCAACGGCACCGCTATCGCCTCCATGACGAAACCAAACACTGGATGGGTCAAGAACGGATGGTTCGAAAAAGATCAACGCGGGCTGACGCTTTTTATTGAGACAGAGCAGCCTCCAGGATCGGTTCTCAAATGTAGCCTCGCCGGAAAAAGGTGCCTCAGCCGCCCGCGAATTGAGTCGATCTCAATCGGTGGGAGAGGAACGGTAGGCACCGTGATCCCCCTGGGCAAGCCACCGGTGCGGGAAGGCGACTCGATTCTCGTCTCGAAGCAATACGCTGCCGAACTCAGAGACGCCACCTCCAAGCTTCTCGTACGTCAGGTGTTTTCAATCAAGAGCGGTCTTTGGTCGTTTCAAATTGCGGTGTCCCCTTCCGGGAAGTGGTCGATCCTGACGTGGGACGACCAGAATCAACCAGGATGCGTCTACGGAGAAGGCGAAGCCGGTGTCTACAAATGCGCACAAGGAATGCTCGTGGATTTAGCCAAGGTGATTAAATGACTGATCGATATCGTCCTTACGTTCCTCCAGAGCCGACCCGGCCGTTCGCTCGGAGCTCCGATTACGTGACGAGGATACATCCGGTGACGCACGAGGAGAAATTCCATGCCGGCGTGGATATCGTGCGCCACGGGGAACGCCCATTCCGGCTCAAGCTCCAGGCGAAGTCGTTTACTCCGGATTCAACGAAGGCTACGGAAACACAGTCATCGTGAAGACGACGAACGGCTACGGACTTTATGCACACATGGCCTTCGGTAGCCGCCGCGGCCCGCTCTTCTCCGCATCCCCGCTTCATCGGTTCGGATTGTCTCAACCGGATCGCGGGACATCGTTCACCGAGCGCTTCGGCGACTGGCGACCGGCATCGTCCAATGGTGACGCGACCGCTCCTCGCGGATTGCCTGGCATGCTCGAGGAATACCTGCAGCAGCAAGGCGTGCGGGGAGCCGGCTGGCCCCAAGGCACGCCACCCGCTCCCTATTTGCCCGATGATGAAGCCGGCTCGTTCGCTGATCGCTTCGGCGACAGGTCGGAGATTCGACGATTGTCGTCTCGGTGGGACTAGAGCCGTTCCCGTTCCGATGGAATCGGAACGGGGCTCTAGGCTTTTGTCTTAACGCGTTTTCTTCACGCGAACCGGTATCCACTTCGCTCGAAAACGCTCCAGAGACCGATCGGACCTACTGCTCGCCGTCGCGCAGGCGCCGGTAGACCGCGCCCAGCACGTTGGAATAATCGTCGGTCCAGACCCGCTGCTTCTCGTTGGCGTCGGTCTCGGTCCAGACATCTGATGACGCGAGCTTGCCGACGTCGGCATCCTCGCGCGCGGAGACCACAACCGAAGTCGAGAAGATGTACTCGTTGTCGCGGCCGGAATCCTCGCTGTAGACCCAGCTCTTCATGTCGTTGGCGTCCGCGATCCCGACCACGACGCTGGCCAATTCGAGATGGCGATTGGAGACGTGCATCACGACCGCGCCCTGCGGCGCCAGCTTCGCCTTGTAGATCGCCATCGCCTCCTCGGTCGCGAGATGGATCGGGATCGCGTCCGACGAATAGGCATCGACGATGATGAGATCGTAGACGCCCTCCGGCTCCTTGGCGAAGGTCAGCCGCGCGTCGCCGATGACAGGCTTGAGGTTGGGCTCGCAATTCTGGATGTAGGTGAAGTATTTCGGGTCGCGCGCGGTGTCGACCATGGATTGATCGATCTCGAAGAACCGCCAGTCTTCTCCCGGCTGCGACGCGCAGGTCAGCGTGCCCGAACCGAGCCCGATCACCGCCACTTTCAGCGGTGCGCCCTTGCGCTCGCGGATCGCGGTGATCGCCCGCCCGATTCCGCCATCCTTGTGGTAGTAGCTGATCGGTTCGGGCCGCCCGGTGACCGGCGTGCCGTCGTCGTTCTTGAACTTCTCGGCGCCGTGGATCGTGGTGCCGTGCATCAGCACGTGATACTGCCCGTTCGGCGTCACCACGATCTTGTGCACGCCGAAGAAGCTGCGCACGGTTTCGACGCGACCGTCGTCGGACGGATAGGCGCGCAGCACCACCAGCGCAACGACGACGGTTGCGAAGATCTTCCAGCGACTGGCGTTCAGCGCCAGCGCGAGCAGCGCCGAGAGCACGCCGACCGCGCCGATCACCCAGACCCGGTGGTCGTCGAACCAGTTGAAGATGTCGCCGGCCGAATAGCTCGGCGCGATCAACGCCACCGCCAGCACCGCAAGGAATGGCCAGTACCACGCGCTCCAGCGCGGCAGCCGCTCGGCGCCGCCGGGCGGACGGCACAATGCCGCGAGCGCCAGCAGGATCGGATATTCGGCGACCCATGAGAAGGTGAACGGCGCGATCAACCCCGCGAACAGCCCGCCGACCATGCCGCCGAATGACAGCGCGACGTAGAAGCCGGTGAGATATTTCGCGGCCGGGCGGGTGCGCGCGAGTTCGCCATGACAGGCCATCGCGATGATGAAGAAGCAGAGCTGATGGCCACCGAGCGTCAGCAGCAGGTTCTGCTCGCCGCCGACCGCAAGCAGGATCACCACCCCGGCGATCGCCAGCGGCTGCGCCAGCAGCATCCACTTGTGCGGCAGCAGCGGCCGCGACTGGAACACCAGCACCCACGTCAACAGATACAGCGACAGCGGCAGCACCCACAGCAGGGGCGCGGCCGCGACGTCGGTCGAGATATGTGCCGTCACCGCGATCAGGAGGCCCGACGGCACCGCGGCCAGAAAGATCCAGCGCGCCCGCAAGCCCCAGGTCGGCGCCGGCGCGTCGGCATCGTCGACCTGCATATTCAGTGCGGCGGCACCGGCCGGCGACCGCAGCAGCAGCACGCCGCAGCCTGCGATCAGGACGATCAGCAGGCCATAGCCTCCGGTCCAGATCAGGTTCTGGGTGCGCAACGTGAACATTGGTTCCAGCAACACCGGATAGGACAGCAGCGCCAGGAAGCTGCCGATGTTGGAGGACGCGTAGAGAAAATACGGGTCGGGCCCATTCGGATGCCCGGTGCGCACGAACCAGGCCTGCAGCAGCGGATTGTTGGCGGCGAGTGCGAAGAACGGCAGGCCGATCGAGACCGCGAACAGGCCGAGCAGCCAGACCGCATAACCCGAGGTCGGCGGCTCGCCCCAGCCGCTGCGGATCGCGAGCGGCAATGTCAGGATGGCAATGACCAGCACCACCAGGTGCACCACGACCGGCATGACGCGGCTGTTCAGCTTCATCAAGAAATGCGCATAGGCGTAGCCTGCGAGCAGCAGCGACTGGAAGAACACCATCGCAACCGACCACACCGCCGGCGAGCCGCCGAGCCGCGGCAGCACCATCTTGGTGAACAGCGGCTGCACCGAGAACAGCAACAAGGCGCTGACGAAGATCGCGGCGGTGTAGACAACCAGCACCAGCCGGTTTCGCGAGGCGGACGGCTCAGACGTCATGAAGGCTCCGGCAATGGACCCGGCGGGCGCCGGAGACGGACGGCCCGGCGGCACCGCACCGGGGGACTTGAATTGAGCATACGGCAGTATCACGGACAAGAAACCACGGTCACGTGGACTTGACGACGCGGCGTGTTGGCCCCACAGCACGCTCTAATCACTGCTTGTTGAAGCGGACATGAACGAAGCAGACGTCGTCATCATCGGTGCGGGGCATAACGGCCTCACCTGCGCAGCCTATCTTGCGATGGCGGGGCTGCGGGTGAAGCTCGTCGAGCGCCGCAAGGTGGTCGGCGGCGCCGCCGTCACCGAAGAATTCTGTCCGGGCTTCCGCAATTCGGTCGCCGCCTACACGGTGAGCCTGCTCAACCCGCAAATCATTTCTGACCTGAAACTTGCCGACCACGGCTTGCGGATCGTCGAGCGCCGCGCGCAGAACTTCCTCCCCGCACCCGACGGCAGCTACCTGCTCACCGGCGAAGGCCGCACCCAGCAGTCGGTCGCGGAACTGAGCCCGCACGATGCCGCCGCGATCGGCGCGTTCTCGGCGGACCTCGAAGCCATCGCCGACGTGCTGCGCCAGTTCGTGCTGCGCGCGCCGCCGAACCTCGTCGAGGGCTTTGGCCTCGGTGCGATGAGCGAAGCCCTCAACGCGCTTGGCACCGCCAACATCCTGCGGCGGCTGTCGCTGGAGCAGCAGCGCAATCTGCTCGACCTGTTCACGCGCTCGGCCGGCGAGATGCTCGACGAGCGCTTCGAGAACGATCTCGTCAAGGCGCTGTTCGGCTTCGATGCCATCGTCGGCAATTATGCCAGCCCCTATGCGGCGGGCTCGGCCTATGTGATGCTGCATCATGCGTTCGGCGAGGTGAACGGAAGGAAGGGCGTCTGGGGTCACGCGATCGGCGGCATGGGCGCGATCACCCAGGCGATGGCGCATGCCGCACGCAGCCACGGCGTCGAGATCGAGACCGATGCCGGCGTGCGCGAGGTGATCGTCGAGAAGGATCGCGCCACCGGCGTCGTCCTCGACAACGGCGCGACGGTTCGCGCCAGATATGTCGTCTCCAACGTCAACCCCAAGCTGCTCTACACACGCCTGGTGCCGGAGGGCGCATTGACCGGCGAGTTCCGCGCGCGCATCTCACGATGGCAGAACGGGTCCGGCACGTTCAGAATGAACGTCGCGCTTGATACCCTGCCCTCGTTCAGCGCGCTGCCCGGCCCCGGCGATCATCTCACCGCGGGCATCATCATCGCACCAAGTCTCGGCTACATGGATCGCGCCTGGCGCGACGCGCGCGAATTCGGCTGGAGCCGCGCGCCTGTGGTCGAGGTGCTGATCCCCTCGACGCTCGACGACAGCCTGAGCCCGCCGGGCCGGCACGTCGCGAGCCTGTTCTGCCAGCACGTCGCGCCGCAGCTGCCCGACGGCAAATCCTGGGACGACCATCGCGACGAAGTCGCCGATCTGATGATCGCAACCGTCGACGGCTATGCTCCCGGCTTCGCCGCCAGCGTGGTGGGCCGCCAGATCCTGTCGCCGCTCGACCTCGAGCGGCAGTTCGGCCTCGTCGGCGGCGATATCTTCCACGGCGCGCTGACGCTGAACCAGTTGTTCTCGGCACGGCCGATGCTCGGCCACGCGGATTATCGCGGACCGCTGCCGGGGCTCTACCATTGCGGCTCCGGAGCCCATCCCGGCGGCGGCGTCACCGGCGCGCCCGGCCACAATGCCGCGCGGGCGGTCCTGGCGGATCATCGCAGGCTGTTCGCTTAACCTGGACGTTCGGGTCGCGTCTCCGCGGCGCGCTGTGGTCAAGCCTGTTGAGAAGCTGTGGATCCGCAGTGGACGGTGCTGGTGCGGGTGACGCGCAAGCCGGTGGATATCCGGTGGGAGTTGCTGTGCAGCAGTGGCTGGCAAGCCGGGGACGACGCCTGGCATATCCTGTTGGCAAATTGCGTGAGGACCTGTGGACGACTGACAAAAGAAAACACCGGACGACGTTGTCGCCCGGTGTTCCATTTGAGAACGCCGCCTGAGCGATTACTTCAGTGAACTGCTCACCGAGTTGAAGGTCGTGCTCAGCGCCGTGCCGACGCCATTCACCGCAGCGATGATGGCGATGGCGATGCCGGTGGCAATAAGTCCGTATTCGATGGCGGTTGCCCCGGATTCATCCTGCAAAAACCTAACGATAAAAGTCTTCATTGCAGCCCTGCCTTAGTTGTGATGCCCAGGAACCGATATGTTCCGGCTCCGGAACCAGTACTAGTACGGTAAAATCTAAAGTTGCTTGAATCGGGAACCTATCAATTCTCGCGATATTCGATTGAATCCGGCTTGAAATTTTAACAAAAACCGCGCTACCCGCCTGCGATGACCCCCTCCACACACCGCGCCAGCGTGACCTTGCCAGACGAAACGACCGCAAAACGCGTGGTTGACGCGCTTTCCGAGGCGTTTTTCGAGGATCAGGCAGCCTATGCGGCGTTCGAGCGGCCAGACGGTCGCTGGGACGTCACCGTCCATTTCGCGGAGCCGCCGGAGCAAAACCTGCTGCGCGAGCTGGTCGGGCAGGCCACGCGACAGGATGTCGCATCGACTATAGTCTTTGACACCGTGGAGGCAAAAGACTGGGTCAAGGCCAGCCTCGAGGACCTGGTCCCGGTCGCAGCAGGCCGCTTCATCGTCCATGGCCAACACGATCGGCACCGGATACCGCCCAACAAGCTCGGCATCGAGATCGAGGCGGCGCTCGCCTTCGGCACCGGCCATCACGGCACCACGCGCGGCTGCCTGCTGCTGCTCGACCACGTGCTGAAAGCCTATCAGCCCCGGCGCGTGCTTGATCTTGGCACCGGAACCGGCGTGCTGGGGATCGCCGCCGCCAAGGCCCTGCATGGCGAGGTGCTGGCCAGCGACATCGACCCGCCGTCGGTGCAGGTTGCCCAGGAGAACGCCCGTCTGAACGGCGCTGGCCATCTGGTGGACGTGATCCGCGCCACCGGCTTCGCATCACCGCGCTTTGCCGAGGACGGACCGTTCGATCTGGTGCTCGCCAACATCCTCGCCAACCCGCTGCGACACCTGTCCGGGCCGATGGCCCGCCACCTCGCCTCGTCGGCGCAGGTCATCCTCTCCGGCCTGCTGACGCACCAGGCGCCGGCGGTGATCGCCGCCTACCGCGCCCGCGGGCTGGTGCCGCTGCGGCACCTCAAGATCGAAGGCTGGAGCAGCCTTCTGTTACGTCGCGTGAAATGACGCTCCACGGCAGACAGTGCGGCGACTGCACGCTCTGCTGCAAGGTGATGGCGATCGAGCAGCTGGCGAAGCCCGCCAACACATGGTGTCCGCATTGCAAGCCGGGCCGAGGCTGTCGCATCTATCCGGACCGGCCTGCGGAATGCGGCGCGTTCAGCTGCGTCTGGCTGGTCAACGAGCTGCTGGGGGAGCACTGGAAGCCCTCCCGATCGAAGCTCGTCCTGACCACGTCGGATGACGGCCTCGAGGTCCGGTGCGATCCGGGCTTCCCCGACGCCTGGCGCAAGGCGCCGTTTCGCGACGAGCTGCGCGAATGGGCGCTGTCCGGCGAAACGCTCGACATGACCGTCGTCGTCATCGTCGGTCAGCGCATGACGCTGCTGACGCGCGAGCGGGAATTCGACCTCGGCATCGTCGGCCCAGACCAGCGGATCGTACGCGAACTCGAAGGCACCAGGGTCGTCAACGTGACCGTGGCGAAGGCGTCCGACGTCGAGCCTTAGCGCAGTTTATTTGGGAGCTGCAGGGTCCCGGCGGGCGGTCTCGATCTTGTCCTGCGCGGCCATCCGCCTCGTACGCGCCTCGACAAGGCGATCGAGCATCTGGACGATGACGCCACGTTGCTTCTGCTCGGCCGGTGCAATCGGGCCGCGGGGAATCGGCGGCGAGATCTTCTCAAACGTGAATGCAGGCATCGTGCATCTCCTCACCGTTGAGTTGAGACACTCCTGGACGCTCCCCATACTCTTGACCTGGACGTGCAGTGGACATCGTCCGGTCACTTCCACTATGCCATGATTCAAGCATAAGTTATGCCAAAAATATGGGCATGCCTTGTCGCGTGCGCGCGACGATCATGCTCCATCGGAAGAGAGTGCGAAGGCGATGTTCGAAGCCCATTTCCAGACATTCGAAGAGCCCGAAGGCG
>CALRXG020000202.1:0-11378 GCA_943372075.1 Bordetella parapertussis
TCGCGCCGCTCGACCGCGGCGCCGGCCTCGGGCTGAACATGGTACGCGAGATCGCAAGGCTGCACGGCGGTCACGTCTCAGTGCTCGACGCTCCGAAGGGTGGCGCCTGCTTCCGACTCACGTTACCGCCGGCGCCGTTCGGATCGTAACGCGAGCAACATCGCGCAATGTTGCCGCAATGCAGCTCCCGCAAAGAAGATGGCGCGCCACGTAGATGAGTCGAGGCGCTGCGACACTTTGCTGGGAATCCCAATGGCACATGATCTCCTCTCTTTCTTCACAGCGTGGATAGCAGCCCCCGGCCGCGTCGGCGCCATCGCCCCGTCCGGTGCTGCGCTCGCCGAACTGATCACGCGCGACATCACCGCGGAGACCGGCCCGGTGCTCGAGCTCGGTCCGGGAACGGGCGCCTTCACCTATCAATTGTTGAAGCGCGGCGTGCGCCAGCAGGATCTCACGCTGATCGAGTACGGTTCGGATTTCATGCGGCTGCTGCAGCTGCGCTTCCCCGGTGCGCGTGTGCTGTGGATGGACGCCGCGCGGCTGGCCTCGGAACGGCTCTATGACGGCGCACCGGTCGGTGCCGTGGTCAGCGGGCTGCCGCTGCTCAACATGTCGCCGCGCAAGGTAATCTCGATCGTCAGCGGCGCATTCAGCTACATGCGTCCCGGCGGTGCGTTCTATCAATTCACCTACGGCATGCGCTGTCCGATACGGCGGCCGATCCTCGACCGGCTCGGCCTGCGCGCCACGCTGGTCGATCGTGCGATCATGAACGTGCCGCCTGCCGCGGTCTATCGGCTGACGCGACGTCCGCAATACAGACTGCTGACACGCGACGTCACGCCGGCAGCCGGCACGAATGTTTCACCGATCAAGAACGAGCGCCGGACCAGCGAGGACTGCGTCGCCGTGTGACGGCGCAGCTGGACAGCCGCCTACACCAGGCGGCTCTGCTTCGCCGCCGCTTCGATGAAGGACGCAAACAGCGGATGCGGCTCGAAGGGCCGCGACTTCAGTTCGGGGTGGAACTGGACACCGATGAACCAGGGATGGTCCTCGTACTCGACGATCTCCGGCAGCACGCCGTCGGGCGACATGCCGGAGAAGCGCAGCCCGTGCTGCTCGAGGCGATCCTTGTAGACGGTGTTGACCTCGTAGCGATGGCGGTGCCGCTCGGAGATTTCGGTGGCGCCGCCATAAACCTGCGAGACGCGGCTGCCACGGTTGAGCGCCGCGGGATAGGCGCCGAGCCGCATCGTGCCACCGAGGTCACCCGACTGCGAGCGCTTCTCGAGCTCATTGCCACGCAGCCATTCGGTCATCAGGCCGACCAATGGCTCGTCGGTCGGGCCGAACTCGGTCGAGTTGGCGTTCTCGATGCCGACCAGGTTGCGCGCCGCCTCGATGACAGCCATCTGCATGCCGAAGCAGATGCCGAAATACGGCACGTCGCGCTCGCGCGCGAACTGCGCCGCACGGATCTTGCCCTCGGCGCCGCGCTGGCCGAAGCCACCGGGCACCAGGATGCCGTTGACGTGCTCAAGGAAGGGCGCCGGGTCCTCGTTCTCGAACACCTCGCTCTCGATCCAGTCGAGATTGACCTTCACCTTGTTGGCGATGCCGCCATGCGAGAGCGCCTCGATCAGCGATTTGTAGGCGTCTTTCATGCCGGTGTACTTGCCGACGATCGCAATCGTCACCGCGCCTTCCGGATTGCGGACGCGCTCGTTGATCACGTGCCAGCTTTGCAGCGCCGGCGGAATCTTCGCGGTGATGCCGAACGCCGCCAGCACCTCGTCGTCGAGCCCGGCGGCGTGATAGGCCTCCGGCACCGCGTAGATGTTGTCGACGTCGCGCGCCTCGATCACGGCGCTTTCGCGCACGTTGCAGAACAGGCCGAGCTTGCGCCGCTCTTCCTTGGGGATTTCGCGGTCGGTGCGGCACAGCAGGATGTCCGGCTGGATGCCGATCGAACGCAGCTCCTTCACCGAGTGCTGCGTCGGCTTTGTCTTGAGTTCACCGGCGCTTGGAATGTACGGCAAAAGCGTCAGGTGAATGTAGACGGCGTGATCGCGCGGCAGCTCGTTCTTGAGCTGACGGATCGCCTCGAAGAACGGCAGGCCCTCGATGTCGCCGACGGTGCCGCCGATCTCGACCAGCACGAAATCGTACTCGTCGTTACCCGACAGCACGAATTCCTTGATCGCGTTGGTGACGTGCGGGACCACCTGGATGGTCGCGCCGAGATAGTCGCCGCGGCGCTCCTTGGTGATGATGTCCTGATAGATGCGACCGGTCGTGATGTTATCGGCCTTGGTGGCCGGCCGACCGGTGAAACGCTCGTAATGGCCGAGATCAAGATCGGTCTCGGCGCCGTCGTCGGTCACGAACACTTCGCCGTGCTGATACGGCGACATCGTTCCGGGATCGAGGTTGAGATAGGGATCGAGCTTGCGAAGGCGGACCTTGTAGCCCCGGGCCTGCAGCAAAGCGCCGAGCGCCGCTGATGCCAGACCTTTTCCGAGCGAGGAGACCACGCCGCCGGTGATGAAGATGTACCGCGCCATGGGACCTAACCTTTAATCCGCCTCCGCCGATTCGCAAAACGAATCGGCTGTTCCCGGCAAACAAGCCACCGGGCTGTGGGTTACGTTAAATTGGGTGCTATTTCAGAGTATTAATGGGGGTTCCTGATGCAGGATGCCAGCGCAGCATCCTGCATGGCCACCCTGCTTTATTGCGACCGAGGCGCCTGCGGGCCGCTGGGCGCCTGCGGCGCCTGCTGCTCGTCGGCCTTCTTCAGCGAATCGAGGATGCCGCCTGACGTCGGCGCGTTCAGCGGCGTGCCACCGGCCGGCTGCGTCTGGGCCGGCGCGCCGGTCCCGATGATCGAGCTCGGCTTGCGGTCGTAGCCCGCATACCAGGACAGGAACAGGCTGGTCACGAAGAAGCCTACCGCAAGGATAGCCGTGGTCCGCGTCAGCAGATTGGCGGTGCCGCGGCTCGACATGAAGCCGGCGCCGCCACCCATGCCGAGGCCACCGCCTTCGGATTTCTGCAACAGCACAGCGCCGATCATGACGGCGACGATCATGAGATGAATAATGATAACGACAGTCTGCATCGCAAGCCTTCCGTCATAAGCCGCCAAGCGGCCAGACAAACGGCGCTATCGGCTCTGCGGTTTTCGTGAAGTCGCGCCCTGTTACACGATTGGACCGGGCATTGTCACCCCCGAGATAGTCGCATCGGCCGACATCTCAAGCCATGCCGCTTGCGCCCGTCTGCGCCTTGATCCGAACCGCAAATTTCTACTATAGTAGACATATGGATACTTTGATAGACGATCTGAGCGAACGCCTGGCGCAACGGATCAGGCTCGAGCGCGACAGCCGGGGTTGGTCGCTGGCCGAGCTCGCCGACCGCTCCAGCGTCTCCAAGGCAACGATCAGCAAGATCGAGCGCGCCGAGGTCAGCCCGACCGCGGTGGTGCTGGTGCGCCTCGCCTCGGCCTTCGACCTGACGCTGGCCGGCCTGATGCTGCGCGCCGAGGGCCACGGCGAACGGCTGTCGCGGGCCGAAACGCAACCGATCTGGCGCGATCCCGAAACCGGCTATCTGCGCCGGCAGGTGTTCAGCCGTCCGGATCATCCGGTCGAACTGGTTCGAGTCGAGCTGCCGCCGAAGCAGTCTGTGACCCTGCCCGCCTCCTCCTACGCACACATCCGCCAGCTGGTCTGGATCTTGAGCGGCAGCCTCGTCATCACCGAAGGCGGCGCGCGCCATGTGCTTGGCCCCGGCGATTGCTTGGGCTTCGGCTCGCCGGCGGAAACCACCTTCGCCAACGAGACCAATGCCGGGTGCACCTATCTGGTCGCCTTGGCCCGGAGCTGACGCATGCCGCACTTCGCCATCAAGCCGCTGGCCGATGAGCCCGCGATTCGCGACGCGCTCAGCGAGCTGTTGATCGAGACCGTCGCCAGCGGCGGCTCCGTGAGCTTCATGCATCCGCTGGCAAAGGATGATGCCGAGACGTTCTGGCAGGACTCGCTTGGCGCCGCAGCGCGCGGCGAGCGCATCGTGCTCGGCGCGTTCGACGGCGACGATCTGATCGGCACGGTGACGTTGCTGTTGAAGCTGCCGCCGAACCAGCCGCACCGGGCGGAAATCGCAAAAATGATGACGCGGGTCGCGCACCGCAATCGCGGCGTGGCGACAGCCCTGATGCGCGCTGCCGAAGCGCTTGCGATCGCGGACCGACGTACGCTGCTGGTGCTCGACACCGCCGAAGAGGATGGCGCCGGTCCTTTCTATGAGCGACTCGGCTTCAAGCTGACCGGGCTGATCCCGGACTACGCGTTGAAGCCACGTGGTGGCCTCACTGGGACGCTGATCTATTGGAAGAGGATCGGGGCGACGGTGGCGGCTTAGCCTGAACCGTCATTGCGAGGAGCAAAGCGACGAAGCAATCCATCGTTCCGCATCGGCGGCGCGATGGATTGCTTCGCTTCGCTCGCAATGACGTGGATGGAGCGCCTCGCCGCCTAACAGCCCGCCGCGATCGCCAGGAAGTCCGACGCCTTCAGGCTGGCGCCGCCGACCAGCGCACCGTTGACGTTGGCAACGGCCATCAGCTCGGCCGCGTTCGACGGCTTCACCGAGCCGCCATAGAGGATCCTGATCCGGCTTCCCTCGCCCTTAAAGCGATCAGTGAGCTGCCCCCGGATAAAGCGATGAACTTCCTCGACATCCTTGGCTGTCGGAGTGAGGCCGGTGCCAATTGCCCAGACTGGCTCATAGGCCACCACCAGGTTGGCCGCGGTCGAGCCGTCGGGCAGCGAACCCGCCAGCTGGGTGCCGCAGACGTCGAGCGTCTTGCCGGCGTCGCGCTGCTCGCGCGTCTCGCCGATGCAGACGATCGCGGTCAGTCCGGCGCGCCAGACGGCCTCCGCCTTTTGCCGAATCAGGCCGTCGGTCTCGCCATGGTCGGCTCGCCGCTCGGAATGGCCGACGATGATCGCGACCGCGCCGAGATCCTTGAACATTTCCGCCGACAAATCGCCGGTATGGGCGCCCGATGCCTTCGGATGGCAATCCTGGGCGCCGACGGCGACCTTCGAGCCGCGTGCCTTGTCGGCGAACGCACCGACCAGTGTTGCCGGCGGACAGACCAGGAGATCGGCCTTTCCTGCGACGTCGCCGGCGCCGGCCAGCATCGCGTCGAACTCGGCAAAAGAGGATTTCAGGCCGTTCATTTTCCAGTTGCCGGCGATCAGCGGCCGGATGGCGTCGGTCATGTCGGATGTCCCATCTTCTCAACGTCGTCATGCGCTATCAGAGCCGCGCGATGACTTCCAGAGCGTGGCTCCGCGCTCGCTGCGCGACGCATTACCGCTCCGGTCCGACCCCTCACCCATGGTTGCGGGGGGGCTTCGGCCACTTTATAAGCGTTTTCAATTCGGTGACGCCCCGCTGCCGGACAAAAAGTCCCGACTTTTGGTCCCATTTGGGTACGACCCGGTTCCCCTCCTGTAAAACAAGTTGGACCCATGCTTCGAGGAATGCGGAAAGCCTCATCAAACTGGCTCGGCAAGACGATTATGGCCGTCGTGATGGGCGTTTTGATCGTCAGTTTCGGAATTTGGGGCATCGCCGACATCTTCAAGGGGTTTGGCCAGTCGACCTTCGCCAAGGTCGGTGGAACCGAGATTTCGGCCGAGCAATTCCGCCAGATCTATACCGACCGCCTGCAGCAGCTCGGCCGCCAGTTCGGCCGGCCGCTGACGCCCGAGCAGGCGCGGGCCTTCGGAATCGACCGCCAGGTGCTGCAACAGACGCTCGCCGAAGCCGCGATGGATGAGGAAGCGCGGCGAATGGGCCTCAACCAGTCCGACGCCGAGGTGCTGCGCACGATCTACAACGATCCGAACTTCAAGGGCCTCAACGGCCAGTTCGACGCGCAGCGCTTCCAATCCGTGATCCGCAACTTTGGCTACACCGAAGGCCGCTACATCGCCGAGCAGCGCCGCGTCGGTCTGCGGCGGCAGATCGCCGGCACCGTCTCGGCCGGGATCGAGCCCCCCAAATTGATGGTCGAAGCGCTGACCCGTTTCCAGAACGAGCAGCGTTCGATCGATTACGTCACGCTCGGCGCCGCGCAGGCCGGCACCATCGATGCGCCTTCGCCCGAGGCGCTCGCCGCCTATTTCGAGGACCACAAGGTCCAATTCCGCGCGCCCGAATACCGCAAGATCGCCTTCGTCGCGATCACACCGGAGGAAATCGGCAAGTGGGAGACCGTGTCGGACGAGGACGCCAGGAAGCTCTTCGAGGAGCGCAAGGATCGCCTCAGCACGCCGGAGAAGCGCGAGGTCTCGCAGATCGTGTTTCCGGACGCCGGCGAGGCGCAGGCCGCCCGCGCCCGCATCACCTCGGGCACCTCGTTCGATGACATCGCCAAGGAGCGCAAGCTCAATCCCGCCGACGTCAACCTTGGACTGGTGACCAAGTCGGCGATCCTCGATCCGGCCGTCGGCGACGCCGCCTTCTCGCTTCCCGCGGGTGAAGTCAGCCAGCCGGTCCAGGGCCGCTTCGGCGTTGCGCTGGTCAAGGTCGGCAAGATCGAGCCCGGCGTGACCCCGAGCTATGAGAGCATGGCGCAGCAGGTGAAGAACGAGATCGCGTCGGAGCGCGCCCGCACCAAGGTCGCCGAGCTCCGCGACAAGATGGAAGACGAGCGCGGCGGCGGCGCCAGCGTCATCGAGGCGGCGCAGAAGCTGAAATTGACCCCGGTCACGATCGACGCGGTCGATCGCTCGGGACGCCTGCCGAACGGCCAGGTCGCCCCCAACATCCCGCGCGGCCTCGACGTGGTATCGCAGGCTTTCAACAGCGACGTCGGCGTCGACAACGACCCGATCCAGTTCAACAATGGCTATGTCTGGTACGACGTGCTCGGGATCACCCCGTCGCGCGAGCGCACCCTCGACGAGGTCCATGACCAGGTCGAGGCGAAGTGGCGTGAGGACCAGATCTCCGCCAAGCTGCGCGCCAAGGCGACCGAGATCGTGCAGAAGCTCGACGGCGGCGCCAAGCTCGCCGACGAGGCTGCTGCGGCCGGCGTCAAGGTCGAGACCGCCGCGAACTTCAACCGCGAGGCCTCGCTGCCCAACGTGCCGGCTGGCGTGATCGCCGCAGCCTTCCGCACCGCCAAGGACGGCGACGGACAGACGTCTGCCGCCGGCGGCAGCCGGTGGGTCGTGTTCCGCGTCACCAACGTGACGGTGCCGCCGGTCGATTTCGCCTCCGACGCGGTCAAGCAGCTCACCGAAGCGGTGCGGCGTTCGCTGAGCGACGAGCAGGTCGCGCAGTACGTCACCAAGATCGAGTCCGACATCGGCGTGACCGTCAACCAGGCAGCCTTCGCACAGGTGACAGGCGCAAATAATTGAGCATGATCCCAGCGCAAACGCGTTCCGCGCTTGTCGCGCTCCAACAACAGACCTGAGCCAGCGAATGGACGACCTGAAATCGATCATCGGAAAAGTCGCCACCGGCGCCACGCTGACGCGTGACGAGGCGGCGTCCGCCTTCGACAGCATGATGTCGGGCGAAGCGACCCCTTCGCAGATGGGCGGGCTGTTGATGGCGTTGCGGGTGCGCGGCGAGACCGTCGAGGAGATCACTGGCGCCGTCACCGCGATGCGCGGCAAGATGCTGCCGGTGAAGGCTCCGGCCGAGGCGGTGGACATCGTCGGCACCGGCGGCGACGGCTCCGGCTCCGTCAACGTCTCGACCTGTGCGGCCTTCATCGTGGCCGGCGCCGGCGTGCCCGTCGCCAAGCACGGCAACCGCGCCCTGTCGTCTCGTTCAGGGGCTGCCGACGTGTTGGCGGCGCTCGGGGTCAAGCTCGACCTGACGCCGGCGCAGGTCGGACGCTGCGTCAAGGAAGCCGGCATCGGCTTCATGTTCGCGCCTTCGCATCATCCGGCCATGAAGAACGTCGGCCCGACCCGGGTCGAGCTCGCCACCCGCACCATCTTCAACTTGCTTGGGCCGCTGTCGAACCCGGCCGGCGTCAAGCGGCAGATGGTCGGCGTGTTCTCGCGGCAGTGGGTGCAGCCGCTGGCGCAGGTGCTGAAGAACCTCGGCTCGGACAAGGTCTGGGTCGTGCACGGCTCCGATGGCCTCGACGAGATCACCCTCACCGGCCCGACCTTCGTGGCAACGCTCGGGAACGGCGAAATCAAAACCTTCGAGGTGACGCCGGAGGACGCCGGCCTCGGCCGGGTCGACGGCGAGGCGCTGAAGGGCGGCGATGCCGATGCCAACGCGATCGCGCTGTCGAGTGTGCTTCAGGGCAAGCCGAGCGCGTACCGTGACGTCGCGCTGCTGAACGCCGCCGCCGCGCTGATCGTGGCCGGCCGCGCCGCGGATCTCAAGGAAGGCGTCGCAATCGGTGCGCAGTCGCTCGACAGCGGCGCCGCCGCCGCGCGACTGAAGCACCTGGTCGCGGTCTCCAACAGCTGAGAGCGATCGTCATGTCCGACATCCTGACCAAGATCGAGGCCTACAAGCGCGAGGAGATCGCCGCGGCCAAGCGCGCCCGTCCGCTCGCCGATGTCGAGGCGCAGGCGAAATCCTCCTCGGCCCCGCGTGGCTTCGTCCGCGCCATCAAGGACAAGCATGCGCGCGGCGACTTTGCGCTGATCGCCGAGGTCAAGAAGGCCTCACCCTCGAAGGGGCTGATCCGGGCCGATTTCGATCCGCCCGTTCTCGCCAAAGCCTATGAGGCAGGCGGCGCCGCCTGCCTGTCGGTGCTGACCGACGCGCCGTCGTTCCAGGGTCATCTCGATTTCATGGTCGCGGCCCGCGCGGCGACCAATCTGCCGGTGCTGCGCAAGGACTTCATGTTCGACACCTATCAGGTGTCGGAAGCCCGCGCCCATGGCGCCGACTGTATCCTGATCATCATGGCCGCGCTCGACGACGCCGCGGCCAAGGAGATCGAGGATGCCGCGCTCGGATACGGCATGGACGTACTGATCGAGATCCACGATCGCGCCGAGCTCGACCGCGCCCTGAACCTTCGCTCGCCGATGATCGGTGTCAACAACCGCAATCTGCGCACCTTCGAGACCACGCTCGCGACCAGCGAGGCGCTCGCGCCGCTGATCCCGCGCGACCGCCTGATGGTCGGCGAAAGCGGCATCTTCACGCCGGACGATCTCGCCCGCCTCGAGCGCGTCGGGATGTCGACCTTCCTGGTCGGCGAGAGCCTGATGCGCCAGCAGGACGTCACCGCGGCGACCCGCGCGCTGCTGACGCGGCAGGCCGCTGCGCGCGCCACCAGCGCCCGCTGACGCGATGGCGCGGAAGACCACAGTCAAAGGCAAAGCCGAGCCATCGGGCACCGGCACGGCGCTCACCCATATCGACGCCAAGGGCGACGCACGGATGGTCGACGTCTCGGCCAAGCCGGCGACCGAACGCACCGCGGTCGCCGAAGGCCGCGTCCTGATGAGCAAGGCAACGCTTGTGTTGATCGAGCAAGGCCAGGCCAAGAAGGGCGACGTGCTGGCGACCGCGCGGATCGCCGGCATCATGGCGGCGAAGCGGACCTCGGAATTGATCCCGCTCTGCCATCCGCTGGCGCTTGCCAAGGTGACGATCGATATCGCAACCGACGCCAAGCTGCCCGGCTGCATCGTGCGCGCCAGCATCAAGGTGACCGGGCCGACCGGTGTCGAGATGGAAGCGCTGACCGCGGTTTCCGTCGCGTGCCTGACGATCTACGACATGATCAAGGCAGTCGAGCGCGGCGTGCGCATCGAAGGCATTCATCTGGTCGAGAAGATCGGCGGCAAGTCCGGGCATTATCGCGCGAGCGAATGATCGCAAGTGCGCTCGATTGCGCCGGCGCGATGCTATTTCAGTGAGCCGCTGATCGAATTGAACGTGCCCGAGAGCTTGGTGCCGACGCCTTTCACAGCAGCGATGATGGCGATGGCGATGCCGGTTGCGATCAGCCCGTATTCGATCGCGGTGGCTGCGGTCTCGTCGGCCCAGAAATTCTGCACAAGCTGCTTCATCATGTCTCTCTCACACACTGAACTTCGCGCAACGACACGCAAACAACGTGCCGACGATGACATCGAGCATCGTCATGGACTTAGATCGTAAACGAGCTCTTGCATCGATCGCAGAGGCGGCAAATGATTCCGCATGTCGCGTGTTGACCGGCAAAGTCTGCAGTTCCGCGGCAGGAACTTGTTGTGCCGATACCGGTCAGGCCTCGAAGCGGCGCAGCGTCGCCGCTCGCCACGTCGGCTGTAATTTCGCCATTTCGTTCGATGGCAACGACCTGCGCCGCGCCGGCGCCGGCTGCTGCACGCCCGCAACCATTCGTTAACCAGTCTCGCTAACCGGCGCTCCATCTCGTTTGGATACGACTTTCGCGGGCCGGAGGTGCGTGAAAGCTACTTCCGGGTGAAACGCCTGGAAACGATTGCGTCAGATGAATCCAAACGGCAGCACCTCGTTCAACATCAACTCGGTGATCGGCACCGGTCCGATCCGCTGGCTGATCCTTGGCGGCGCCGTACTGATGGCCGCGATCGCGATCGGCGCGACGCTGATGGCGGAGAATTTCCGCGAGCGCGCCCTGCACAACAGCGAGCGGGAGCTCGAGAACACCGTGCTGCTGCTGGCGCGGCACTTCGACCAGCAGCTCGACGATCTCGAAGTCGTCCAGCGCGATTTGATCGCCTTCATGCGCGACAGCGCGATCGCGACGCCGGAGAACTACCGGCGCCGGATGTCGGGCGCGGACATCCACGCGATGCTCAAGTCGAAGATGGATGCGCTGTCCAATGTCGGCAGCCTCAACGTATTCGATGCCGACGGCGTGCTGATCAACAGCTCGGGCGCCTGGCCGACGCCGCAGGCCTCGATCGCCGACCGCGACTACTTCCAGATCTTCAAGTCGAGCCCCTATTCGCCCGACATGCTGGTCGCGCCGGTGGTCAGCCGGGTCAGCGGAAAATGGACCACCGTGATCGCCCGCAAGGTCACCGGTCCGCATGGCGAGTTCCTCGGCGTGGTCGGCCGCGGCATCGAGCCCGCGACCTTCGAGAAGTTCTTCTCCACCGTTGCGCTCGGCGAAGGCGCCGCGATCTCGATGCATCATCGCGACGGCACGCTGCTGGCGCGCTATCCGCATGTCGAGGAGCTGATCGGCAAGAACTTCCGCACCGGCCCGGCCACGCAGCAGCAGGTGTTCGAGCAGCCCGCCAGCACCTCGCGGCTGACCAGCCCGGTCGACGGCAAGGACCGCCTGGTGTCGTCGCGGGCGCTCACTAAATTCCCGATCGTGG
>CALRXG020000203.1:0-11293 GCA_943372075.1 Bordetella parapertussis
GTCGCTGCTCGACTATTTGCCGCGGATCACCGAGACCGCCGACGTGATCGACACCTACGGCAAGATGCAGCTGATGGACCGCGTCATCGTCAATGACGGCATCGCCAAGGTGGTCGACCTCGGCTACCACGCCTTCGACGAATTCTTCAAAATGTGCGACCAGATCGGGTTGATGAAGGAGGCGCTGCGCCGCCGCGTCGCGCCCGTGATCCTGTATGTCGCCGATACCGACCGCGCCTCAGTGCGCGGCTACCAGACGCTGGCTGGCATGGTCCCGCCGAACGGGCTCGTCGTGATCGACAATGAATTCGTGGTGCGCGGCGAGCTGCCGCCGGTCATGACCGCGAGCCGGGTGCTGCGCTTCCGCGCGCTGCCGGTGTTCCTGAAGACCTATATCGACCGGCTGACCTTCTCCTTCACCGGCTATCTGCGCCAGGAGAAGGACTCATCGACCGAGCTGCACCAATGGATCCGGCGGAACTACACCACGTTCCGGGATCTCGAACTGAGCATGCTGCTGCAACGGGGATGATCGTCGCCCCGGCGAAGGCCGGGACGACCGTAGAGAAGGGTCTGGGCTAATGCCCTTCGAACGCCATCAGCGTGCGCACGGGCACGTCCATGGCGCGCAGCTTGGCGGCGCCGCCGAGGTCGGGCAGGTCGACGATGAAGCAGGCGGCGACCACATTGGCGCCGATCTGGCGCAGCAGTTTCACCGCGCCCTCCGCGGTGCCGCCGGTCGCGATCAGGTCGTCGACCAGGATCACGCGCTCGCCGGGCTGCACGGCGTCAGCATGCATCTCCATCTCGTCGATGCCGTACTCCAGCGAGTAGGCGATCCGCACCGTGGTGTGCGGCAGCTTGCCTTTCTTGCGGATCGGCACGAAGCCGGCCGAGAGCTGGTGCGCCACCGCGCCGCCGAGGATGAAGCCGCGCGCCTCGATGCCCGCGACCTTGTCGACCTTCGACCCGGCCCAGGGATGCACCAGCTCATCGACCGCCCGGCGGAAAGCGCGGGCATCCGCCAGCAGCGTCGTGATGTCGCGAAACAGGATGCCCGGCTTCGGGTAGTCCGGGATGGTGCGAACGGTCGCCTTGAGGTCGTGGTCGAAGGTCATTGCTGTCTCGCTTTCTCCGCGTCGTCATTGCGAGGAGCGCAAGCGACGAAGCAATCCATCTCTCCCCGGATTGAGGCATGGATTGCTTCGCTGCGCTCGCAATGACGATCCAAATCAATTCACTCCCGGATTCAGCCGGAATGCATTCTCGACAATGCGCAGGCCCACCTCGTTGCCGAGCGACATCAGCGATTCCGGATGGAACTGGACGCCGCCGACCGGCAGCGTCTTGTGCTCGATCACCATCGCGACGCCGTCCTCGGTGGTCGCGGTCACCGCCAGCACTTCAGGCACGCTGTCGCGCTCGACATAGAGCGAATGGTAGCGGCCGATCACGATCTCATTGGGCAGATTATGCATCAGCCTGCCGCCGCGCACCTGCACCCGCGAGGGACGGCCATGCGCGGGCTGGGTGAGCTGGCCGAGCTGGCCACCGAAATATTCGCCGATCGCCTGCACGCCGAGGCAGACGCCGAAGATCGGCAGCTTGTCCGACAGCGCCGTGTCGATCGTCTTCGCGATGCCGAAATCCTCCGGGCGACCCGGCCCGGGCGACAGCACCAGGAGGTCCCAGCCCTTCCGCTTCAGCATGTCCTGGGCATGGATGTGCCGGACCACGGTGACCTTGGCGCCGACCTGACGGAAGTAATCCGCCAGCATGTGCACGAAGCTGTCGTCATGGTCGATCAGCAGCACGTTCTTGCCGGAGCCGGTGGCGTCGGGCGCGAAGTCGGACAGCGGCTTCGGCGGATCGCCGCGCAGCGCCTGGAACAGCGCCGCCGCCTTGACCTGGCACTCGCGGTCCTCGGCCGCGGGATCGGAGTCGAACAGGCATGTGGCGCCGACGCGCACCTCGGCGAGGCCGTCCTTCATGCGGATGGTGCGGATGGTGAGCCCGGTGTTGATGCTGCCATCGAAATTGACGCAGCCGATCGCGCCGGCATACCAGCGCCGCGGCGACCGCTCATGGTCCTCGACGAACTGCATCGCCCAGAGCTTCGGCGCACCGGTCACGGTCACGGCCCAGGCATGGGTCAGGAAGGCGTCGAGCGAATCGAAGCCCGGCCGCAGCATGCCCTCGACATGATCGACGGTGTGGAACAGCTTCGAATAGGTCTCGATCTGCCGCCGCGCCAGCACCTTGATGGTGCCGGGCACGCAGACGCGCGCCTTGTCGTTGCGGTCGACGTCGGTGCACATGTTGAGCTCGAACTCGTCTTTTTCCGAGTTCAGCAGCTTGCGGATCTGTTCGGCATCGCCGATCGAGTCCGAACCGCGCGCGATGGTGCCCGAGATCGGGCAGGTCTCGACCCGGCGGCCGTCGGAGCGGACGAACATCTCGGGCGATGCTGAGACCAGGAACTCGCCGTCGCCGAGATTCATCAGCGCGCCATAGGGCGACGGATTGATGCGGCAGAGCCGCTGGAACACTTCCGCCGGCGAACGCTCGCAGGGCTCCGCGAACAGCTGCCCGGGCACCGCCTCAAACAGGTCGCCACGCGCGAATGCCGCGCGCGCGACTTCGACGGTCGCCTGATATTCGCCCGGCGCATGGTCCGCAAAGCCCTGCCGCCCGGTCTTGGTGTAGAGGCTCGGTGCCGTCTCGTGCGACTGGCCGGCGGTGGATTTGCCGTTCCACGAGAACTCGTAAGTAAGCACGACGCCGCGGCCGGTGGCGCGGTCATAGGCCAGCAGCCGGTCCGGCACGTAGAGCACGATGTCGCGTTGGTCGGCCTCGCGGACGCGCTTCTGCACGAGGTCTTCGATCTGGAACACGAGGTCGTAGGCGAACGCGCCGAACAGGCCGAGCAGCGGATCGGCATTCGAGCTGAACGCCGCCACCATGTCGCGCACCAGCGACATCACGCTGGCGCGACGGGTGCGCTGGTCTTCCTCGACCGGCGCTTCGCCGCGGATGATGTGACCGGAGAGCTTCGTCGCGCTCCGCTCCGAGATCACGACGCAGGGCTCGCGCAGCACGTCGCCGAGGAAGGCGATCAGCACCTCGCCGCGCGGGTTCAACGCCTGCAACGAGAAATCGGTGCCCGACGTCTCCAGCACCAGCGGCGGATCGGCGAAGCCGAGGTCAAAGCTCTCGTAGCGGCCCGGCACCGTGGTGCCCGAGGACAGCACCACGCCGCGGCGGCGGTCGAGCAATGCAATCAGATCGTCAAGGCGATTGGCGCCACCGGTGAACTGCTCGACCACGCGCGCGACCGCGAGGCCGCCATTGGTCAGATACTCGCTCTTGGCCGGCAGGGAGAAGACTGTCCTGTTCATGTGATCCTCTTACGAGACTTGGGAAGAGAGCGCCACACAGGACAAGGGAAGGTACCGTCGCACTGCGATGGCGACCTTCGACGTTTGTGAAAAAAGAAAACGCACCGGCCACCTATGAGAAGGTGGGCCACCAACGACGGGATGGACTGGCGACGGTGCTCATATCGGTTACACACCACCCGGAGCGGGCCGTGTCAAGGGAGGCCCCAGCCGCCTGCCCCAACCCGGGACGCCACTTTCGGGGTTTGAAGCGACCGGAATCCGCGTAGGATTTGCGGAAATGGTGGCCCTTCGGCCGCCCAAAAAACAGACAGATGGCGGAGACGCGCAGATGGCGATTTTGGGTCTCGGATATGCCGGCTTCGGATCCGACGCGCTCGACGATTGGCGACAATTCGGCACCGGCCTGGTCGGGTTGCAGGCGGTCGAGCGCGGCAATTCGCTGCTCGCGTTCCGGATGGACGACCGCAAGCAACGCATCGTGATCGACCGCGCCCAGGGCGAAGGCGCCAGATTCTTTGGCTGGGAGGTCGCCGATGCAGCCGCCCTCGATGCGCTGGCGGCGCGGCTGGAGCAGGTCGGCGTGGCCGTGACCGCCGAGCCGCAGGCGCTCGCGGATAGCCGGCGGGTGCGCAGCCTGATCTCGTTCCGGGACCCCGCCGGCAACCGGCTCGAGGCGTTTCACGGTGCCGAGATCGACGACACGCCGTTCAAGCCGGGTCGCTCGATCTCCGGCTTCCGCACCGGGCCGCTCGGGCTCGGCCATGCCGTGCTGACGGTCGAACGGATCGCGCCGGTCATGAGCTTCTATGTCGATGTGCTCGGCTTCGGCCTCAGCGACTACATCGAAAAGCCGTTCCGCGCCTACTTCTTCCACGTCAATGCGCGGCACCACTCGCTCGCGCTGATCGAGACCGGGACGAACGGCATGCATCATCTGATGGTGGAGCTGTTCTCGCTCGACGATGTCGGCCAAGCCTACGACATCGCGCAGCAGGAAGATCGGGTCAACGTCACGCTCGGCCGTCACACCAACGATCTGATGACGTCATTCTACGCCAAATCGCCATCGGCCTTCATGGTCGAGTGCGGCTGGGGCGGCCGCGAGATCGAGCCTGCGAACTGGACGCCGTTCGAGATGCATGACGGTCCGAGCCTGTGGGGCCACGAGCGGGTCTGGCTGTCGCCCGAGGATCGCGCCGTCGCGCGCGAGATGCGGATGCGCGCCGCCACCGAGGGCAAGCGCGCACCGGTGCAGGTGATGGAAGGCAATTTCAAGCTGATGTCGGGCACCTGCCCGTGGTGGGACGGGGTGAAGGCGGAGAGCTGACTCTCGCTGTCGTCCCGTCAAAAGCCGGGACGACGGCGCTGTGATGGTGGGGAGCGTCAGCCCAGATGCTTCCGGAAGAACTCGGTCGCGCGGTCCCAGGCAAGCTCTGCGCACTGGCGGTCGTGCACCGACAGGCGCTGCTCGTTGCCGAAGCCGTGGTCGGCGTCATAGCGATACAGCTCCAGCGACTTGCCGGCGGCCTTCATTCCCTTCTCGAAGCCATCGACCAGCGCCGGCGTGCACCAATCGTCCTTGGTGGCAAAATGGCCCTGCAGCGGAATCCGAACATCCGCGGGCTTCGCCGCCTGCTCCGGCGGAATGCCGTAGAACACCACACCGGCCGTCAGTTCCGGGATCTTGGTGGCGCCGATGAAGGTCACCGCGCCGCCGAGGCAGAAGCCGGTGAGACCGACCTTGGCGCCGTTCTTGGCGAGGTACTGCGCGGCGCCGCGCACCGTCTGGGTGGTGGCGTCCATGAAATCGAGCGAGTTCATCTCTTTGCCCGCCGCGTCGGTGTCGTGATACGGCACCACCGTCCCCTTGTAGAGATCGGGCGCCAGCGCATCGAAACCGGCCCGCGCGAAGCGATCGCACATGCCCTTGATCTGGTCCTGCAGTCCCCACCATTCCTGGATCACGACCACGCCCGGTGCATTGCCGCGCGCCGCGTTGGCGAGATAGCCCGACGCTTCCTTGCCGTCCGGACGCTTGAAGTTGATGATCGTACCCATGGGTTCCTCCGCAATGTTTGCCGGCTGATTGACCGGCATTTTGTCCGCATCAACGCCAGGAAGCAATCCACCAGCCGTCATTGCGAGCGCAGCGAAGCAATCCAGACCTCCGCATAACGGATGGGTGGATTGCTTCGCTACGCTCGCAATGACGGAGGCAAAACAAAAAAGCCCCCGAAGGGGCTTTTTCAAATTTCGCGATCACCGGGATCAGTGGGCGTCGGCCCAGACCTTGCGCTTGGTGAAGTACATCAGCAGCGCGAAGATGATCAGGAACACGAACACCTGCATGCCGATCCGCTTGCGCTCTTCCAGGCGCGGCTCGGCGGCCCACATCAGGAAGGTGGTGACGTCGTGGGCGTACTGCTTGACCGTCGCCGGCGAGCCGTCGTCGTAGGTCACCTGACCATCGGACAGCGGCTTCGGCATCTTGATGGCGTGGCCGGGGAAGTACTTGTTGTAGTAGGTGCCCTCCGGGACGGTGACACCGGCCGGCGGCTTGTCTTCGAAGCCCTGCAGGATGGCGTCGACGTAGTCCGGTCCCTGCTCCTGGTACTGGGTGAAGAAGTCGAACACGAACTGCGGGAAGCCGCGCTTGTAGGACCGCGCCTTGGTCATCAGCGACAGATCCGGCGGCGCCTTGCCGCCGTTGGCCGCGGCCGCGGCCTGCTCGTTCGGGAACGGCGCCGGGAAGTAGTCCGCGGTGCGGCCCGGACGCTCGAACATCTCGCCCTGGTCGTTCGGACCGTCCTTGATCTTGTACTCGGACGCGAGAGCGGCAGCCTGAGCTTCCGAATAGCCGGGACCACCGGGATCGGCGAGGTTGCGGAACGCAATGTAGTTCAGGCTGTGGCAGGCCGAGCAGACTTCCTTGTAGACCTTCAGGCCACGCTGCAGCGAGCCGCGGTCATACTTGCCGAAAGGGCCGGAGAACGACCATTTCTGCGCCGGCGGGGCGTCGCCGCCCTCCTCGGCCTTGGCGTTCTGGGTGCTGCCGGCGAACAGGCCACCGGCAAGCACCAGCGCGAGCACCACCGAAGCCGCGGTCGCCGCCCTGCCCTTGCTCTTCGCCAACACGTCGTCGGCAATCGAGTTCGGCACCGGGCGCGGCGTTTCGATACGGGCGAGCAGCGGCAGCACGATCAGGAAGTAGGCGAAATAGCAGACCGTCAGGATGCGGCCGGCGATCACATAAATGCCTTCCGGCGGCTGCGAGCCGAGGTAGCCGAGCAGGATGCAGACCACCACGAAGATCCAGAAGAACTGCTTGGCCAGCGGACGATACTTCGACGACCGGGTCCGCGCGCTGTCGAGCCAGGGCAGGAAGCACAGGATGATGATCGCCGAGAACATCGCCACCACGCCGGCGAGCTTGTTCGGGATCGAGCGCAGGATCGCGTAGAACGGCAGGTAGTACCATTCAGGCACGATGTGCGCCGGGGTCACGCCGGGGTTCGCCGGGATGTAGTTGTCGGCGTCGCCGAGATAGTTCGGCATGTAGAAGATGAACCAGGCGAAGAAGATCAGGAAGCAGGCCACACCGAACGCGTCCTTGATCGTCGCATACGGGGTGAACGGAACGGTGTCCTTCTCGGTCTTGGCCTCGACGCCGGCCGGGTTGTTCTGACCCGCGACGTGCAGCGCCCAGACGTGCAGCACGACGACGCCGGCGATCACGAACGGCAGCAGGTAGTGCAGCGAGAAGAAGCGGTTCAGCGTCGGGTTGCCGACCGAGTAACCGCCCCACAGCAGGGTCACGATGCTCTCGCCGAAATAGGGCACGGCCGAGAACAGATTGGTGATGACGGTGGCGCCCCAGAAGCTCATCTGGCCCCACGGCAGCACGTAGCCCATGAAGCCCGTCGCCATCATCAGGAGGTAGATGATGACGCCGAGGATCCACAGCACCTCGCGCGGCTCCTTGTACGACCCGTAATAGAGGCCGCGGAACATGTGGATGTAGACGGCGAAGAAGAACATCGACGCGCCGCAGGCATGCATGTTGCGGAGCAGCCAGCCGTAGTTGACGTCGCGGACGATCAGTTCGACCGACTTGAAGGCGAGATCGGCATGCGGTGTGTAGTGCATCGCCAGGATCACGCCGGTCAGGATCTGCAGACCCAGCATCATCGAAAGGATGGCGCCGAAGGTCCACCAGTAGTTCAGGTTGCGCGGCGTCGGATAGGCCACGAACGAAGAGTGGATCAGGCCGAAGATCGGAAGGCGCCGTTCGATCCACTTCAAGGCGGGGTTGCTCGGTTGGAAATCAGATGGTCCGCTCATTGATGCGATCCTGAAGAAGAAAAACGACGCGATGGGTCCAAGTGGAAGCCGCAGCCCCGGGGGTCCGGGACTTAGCCGATCTGGATTTTGGTGTCGGAAAGGAAGGCGTAGGGAGGCACCGCCAGGTTGGCGGGGGCCGGCCCCTGGCGGATACGACCGGAGGAGTCGTATTGCGAGCCGTGGCAGGGGCAGAAGAAACCGTCGTAATTGCCCTCATGGGCGATCGGGATACAGCCGAGATGGGTGCAGATGCCGATCACCACCAGCCACTGGTCGTGGCCGGCCTTGACGCGGGCCGAGTCGGGCTGCGGATCGGGCAGGCTGGAGAGCGCCACGCTCTGGGCCTCCTGGATCTGCTTCTTGGTGCGATGGCTGATGTAGATCGGCTTGCCGCGCCAGAACACCTTGATGTCCTGCCCCTCGGCGATCGGCGTCAGATCGACCTGGATCGGCGCGCCGGCCGCGATCGTCGCGGCGTCGGGGTTCATCTGGGCAACCAGCGGCCAGACAGTGGCGGCTGCGCCGACCGCGGCGGCTGCTCCGGTTGCAACAAAGAGAAAATCACGGCGTGTCGGATGGTCCGCCGAAGACGCTGTCGTCACGATTCCTAGCCCTTTCTTTTCTGCAGCCGGTGGAACCGCCCCAGAGACGCGGAGAGCGCCCCAAGAAAGGCTGCCGGCGCCCGCGGCCCCCGCGGCGGCAGAAAACTGCTATTCCCCACCCCAAATGGCGGAACAGCAGTCCAGAATCGTTCTATTGGCACCCTTGCCGGACGAGCGCAAGCCCGCTATCGGCTCGCACACGTGCAATGCACGAAATCCGCGCCGGGCGATGTTTTATTGAGACAATTTCATCCGGATTTCACAGGTCGTCCGCACCATGCAGATCGCGCTGTTCCAGCCCGACATCCCCCAGAATACAGGGACGATTCTGCGCCTCTGCGCCTGCCTGGACGTCTCGGCCCATATCATCGAACCGTCGGGATTCGACACCTCGGACCGGAATTTCCGCCGGGCGGGTATGGACTATCTCGACCATGTGCGGTTGAAGCGTCACGACTCATGGTCGAAATTCGAGGAGTGGCGGGCCGAGGCCGCCTGCCGGCTGGTCCTGTTCACGACCAAGGCCGCGAAATCATACCTTGATTTCAGCTATGCGGCCTCCGATGTGCTGCTGTTCGGGCGCGAAACGGCTGGCGTGACCGACGCCGTGGTGACCGCCGCGGATGCGCGGCTGGTGATTCCGATCAGGCCGACCATGCGTTCACTCAATGTGGCCGTCTCGGTGGCCATGGCCGTCGGCGAGGCGCGGCGGCAAACCGGCTCGCTGTCTGCCGGTTCGGCAACTTAAGGGATTTTTGGTGAGCTACGCGGTCAAGGAGATCTTTCTCACCCTGCAGGGCGAAGGCGCCCATGCGGGCCGGGCCTCCGTGTTCTGCCGCTTCGCCGGCTGCAACCTCTGGAGCGGCCGCGAACAGGACCGCGCTGGCGCCGTCTGCCGGTTCTGCGACACCGATTTCGTCGGCACCGATGGCACGCTGGGCGGCCGCTATGCCGACGCGGCCGAGCTTGCCGGCACTATCGCGGCGCAATGGACCGGGGGCGAGGCCGACCGCTACGTGGTGCTGACCGGCGGCGAGCCGCTGCTCCAGGTCGATACCGCCCTGATCGAGGCCCTGCACGGCCACGGTTTCGCGATCGCGATCGAGACCAACGGTACCATCGCGCCGCCCGACGGTCTCGACTGGATCTGCGTCAGCCCCAAGGCCGCCTCCGAGCTCGTGGTGCGCGGGGGGCACGAACTCAAGCTGGTCTATCCGCAGCCGGAGAACGCTCCGGAGGATTTCGCGGCACTCGCCTTCGAGCGATTCTCGCTGCAGCCGATGGACGGCCCCGACGTGATCGAGAATACCGAGCGCGCGATCGAATACTGCCTGAAGCACCCGCAATGGCGCCTCAGCGTGCAGACGCACAAGACGCTCGGAATACGTTGAACCAACCGGAGCGTTTTCAAGCGAAGTGGGTACCGGTTCGCATTAGGAAAACGCGACCAAACTAGAGACAGAACTGGATTGTTGAGAGAGATGTGGGAATTGACGAAAGCGTTTCGGTTCGAGGCTGCGCATGCGCTGTCCGGAACGACCTTTGGCGCCGCCAGTGAGGAGATTCACGGTCACTCGTTTCGCGCCGAGATCACCGTGCGCGGCACGCCCGACCCGAAGACCGGGATGGTGGTCGATCTCGGCCTGCTCGAGCGCGCCATGGCCGAAGTGCAGAAGACGCTCGACCACAAGCTCCTGAACAAGATCGAGGCGATCGGCGTACCGACGCTGGAGAACCTCTCGCGCTTCATCTGGGAGCGGTTGCAGCACGCGGGCAAGCTGACCCGCGTCAGCGTCCATCGCGACAGCTGCAACGAGAGCTGCACTTACTTCGGCCCGCAAGGTTAGTCATGCTGCCCACAGACCCCGCCATCATCGAAGACCGCAAGGCGCGTGCACGCAGCTGGTTCGAGACGCTGCGCAACCAGATCTGCGCTGCTTTCGAACAGCTCGAGGACGATGCCCCCGCAGCGCTCTATCCCGGCGATGCGGGCCGGTTCGTGCGCACCCCCTGGGACCGTACCGATCACACCGGCAAGCCCGGCGGCGGCGGCGTGATGTCGATCATGAAGGGCCGGCTGTTCGAGAAGGTCGGCGTGCACTGTTCGACCGTGCATGGCGAGTTCGCTCCCGAATTTCGCGCCCAGATTCCCGGTGCCGCCGATGATCCCAGGTTCTGGGCGTCGGGCATTTCGCTGATCGCGCATTTGCGCAATCCGAACGTGCCGGCGGTGCACATGAACACCCGGTTCGTCGTCACCACCAAGGCGTGGTTCGGCGGCGGCGCGGATTTGACGCCGGTGCTGAACCGGCGCCGCACCCAGGAGGACCCCGATACGGTCGCCTTCCACGCCGCGATGAAGGTGGCGTGCAGCGGGCCGAACGGCGTCGCCGACTACGACAAGTACAAGAAATGGTGCGACGAATATTTCTATCTGCCGCACCGCAAGGAAGCCCGCGGCATCGGCGGCATCTTCTATGACTGGCACGACAGCGGCGACTGGGAGGCCGATCTCGGCTTCACCCAGGACGTCGGGCGCAGCTTCCTGAACATCTATCCCGACCTGGTACGGCGCAATTTCGCGGCGGCCTGGAGCGCGGAGGACCGCGACGAGCAGCTGGTCCGCCGCGGGCGCTATGTCGAGTTCAACCTGCTCTACGATCGCGGCACCATCTTCGGGCTGAAGACCGGCGGCAATGTGGATTCGATCCTGTCGTCGCTGCCGCCGGAGGTGAAATGGCCGTGACCAAGCTGCCGCGCGCAATGCTGATCGACATGGATGACACCATCCTGTCGGCCTATGGACGTCCCGAGATCGCCTGGAACACGATCACCACCGAATTCGCGGCGGAGCTCGCGCCCCTGCCCCCGGCTCAGGTCGCCACCGCGCTATTGGCCTATGCCCGGCAATTCTGGTCGACCGCCGAGCCGATCTGGCGGATCAAGCTC
>CALRXG020000204.1:0-11263 GCA_943372075.1 Bordetella parapertussis
TTCGGGCGCGCCGCGACGCGGGCCTTGTAGGCCATCAGGTTCGGCAGGCCGGAGAGGTCGAAGCCGAGCCGGTCCTGCGCCCACATGATCATGGTGAACAGGTAGCCGTCGGCGACCGTGAACTGGTTGCCCATCAGATAGTCGCGCCCGGCGAGCTGGCTCTCGACATATTTGAACTTGCCCATGGCGCGGTCCTTGAAGAACGCCTTGGCGTCGTCGGCGAGCACCGGGGAGAACATCGGGCCGAGATTCTTGTGCAACTCGGTCGTGATGTAGTTCAGCCATTCAAGCAGCTTGTAGCGCTCGTTGGAATCGCGGGCCGGCGCCAGCTTCTTGTCGGCGGCCCTGTCGGCGATCATCTGGATGATGATCGGCCCTTCGGTGACCATCTCGCCGGTATCCAGCGCCAGCGCCGGCACCTGGCCCTTGGGGTTCACTTGCAGGAAATCGTCACCGTTTTCGAGCTTCTTGGCGCGCAAATCGACCTTGACCAGGTCGTAGGGCAGGCCGGCTTCGAGCAGGGCGATGTGCGGGGAGAGGGAGCAGGCACCGGGGGTGTAATAAAGCTTCATGGGGGTATTCCTTCCCTTGTTCTTGGCGTCCGGAGAGGGATTGCCTACATGCGCCTGCATGAAATAGTCAAGATTGATGCAGATGCATTCAGTGCGGTACACTGGGTTCCGGGACCTTATGGGCTAGACGATGAAACGCAAGCTATCGAGCGAGGCGACGGCCGCCTGGATCCGCCTGATGCGGGTGCCGAGCCGGGTGCTGGACTGCGTCGAGCAGGATCTGAAGAAGGCCGGCTTTCCGCCGCTCGCCTGGTATGACGCCCTGCTCGAGCTGTCGCGCGCGCCATCCGGCGAGTTGCGCCCGGTCGAGCTGGAGCGGCAGATGCTGATCCCGCAATATTCGACCTCGCGGCTGATCGACAAGCTGGTCGATGAAGGGCTTGCCGCGCGTCGCGAATGCAAGATCGACAAGCGCGGCCAGTTCGTCGAGATCACCGAGGCCGGTCGCGAATTGCAGAAGAAGATGTGGAGCGCCTATTCGGCCGCGATCGACAAGCATGTCGGCTCAAAATTGTCCGATGCCGACGCTGAAAGGCTGTGCGGTCTGCTCGACCGTCTCGGCTGCTCCTGCGGCGACGCCAAGGTCGACGTCAAGGGCGACGTCAAGAACGATACCAAGGCCGCGCCGGCGCGAGACGGCGTGACTGCCCGATGATATTCCTGATCCCATCGTCCGCGGCCGCTCTGGCCCACGGATGTCCCTGCCACCGCGCGCCTTCGATCGAAGCGCCCTTGAGTTGGATTTCGTATGGCGCGTGACCAGATCGACATGACGCCGCTGCAATCGCGCGACGAACTCGTGGCGTGGATTGAAGCCGGTGTGAAGCCCGAGTCCGAATTTCGGATCGGTACCGAGCACGAGAAGACGCCGTTCACGCTGGAAGGCCACCAGCCCGTGCCCTATGAGGGCGCGAAGGGCATTGGCGCACTGCTCGAAGGCATGAAGCTCCTGCTCGGCTGGGAGCCGATCATGGAGCGCGGCAACATCATCGGGCTCTACGACGTCACCGGCGGCGGCGCGATTTCGCTCGAGCCGGGTGGGCAGTTCGAATTGTCCGGCGCACCGGTCGAAACCGTGCATCAGACGCAGTCGGAGTTGATGGCGCACCTGGCGCAGGTGCGGGAGATCGCAACTCCGCTCGGTATCGGCTTCCTCGGTCTCGGCATGACGCCGTCCTGGTCGCGCGCACAGATCCCGGCGATGCCCAAGGGCCGCTACAAGATCATGCGCAACTACATGCCGAAGGTCGGCAAATACGGCCTCGACATGATGTTCCGGACCTGCACGGTGCAGACCAATCTCGACTTCTCCTCCGAAGCCGACATGGTGAAGAAGCTGCGGGTGTCGCTGGCGTTGCAGCCGATCGCGACCGCCTTGTTCGCCAACTCGCCGTTCACCGAAGGCAAGCCCAACGGCTTCCTGTCGTTCCGCTCCGAGATCTGGCGCGACACCGACAATGCGCGCTCGGGCATGATCCCGTTCGCGTTCGAGGACGGCATGGGCTACGAGCGTTATGTCGACTACGCACTCGACGTTCCGATGTATTTCGTCAAGCGCGGCGAGGAATATCTCGACGTCTCCGGCTCCTCGTTTCGCGATTTCTTCGCCGGCAAGAATGCCGCCTTCCCGGGCGAGCGTCCGACCCTGTCGGACTGGGCCAACCATCTCTCGACGATCTTCCCCGAGGTGCGGCTGAAGCGTTACCTCGAAATGCGCGGCGCCGATGGCGTGCCGTGGGGCCGGCTGCCGGCGCTGCCGGCGTTCTGGGTCGGGCTGCTCTACGACAATGACAGCCTCGATGCCGCCTGGGACATCGTACGGCACTGGACCGCGCCGGAGCGGCAGGCGCTGCGCGACGACGTGCCGCGTTTCGGCTTCAAGTCGCGGATCAAGGACCGCTATTTGTTCGAGATCGCCAAGGAGTGCCTGGTGCTGTCGCATGCCGGTTTGCGGCGGCGCGGCCGGATCGATCATCTCGGCCGCGACGAAAGCCGCTTCCTCGAACCGCTCGAGCGCATCATCGAGACCGGCCGCTCACCAGCCGAGGAGATGCTGGAGAAGTTCAACGGTCCCTGGAAGGGCTCGGTCGAGCCGGCCTACCAGGAGTATGCCTTCTAGAGCCCTTTTCGTTTCCGATTGTATCGGGAACGGGGTTCTGAACGTGGGCGTGCACGGCGGTGTCGTCGCACCTGCCGTTGCCTCGCCGTTCATCAGCCGTACAGGTTCATGGCGTTCAAATGACGCCCCGCGGGATGCGCGGGGCTGTGCGAATTTGAAAGCAATCTCATGGGGATAGGTCGCCTCTTTAGGGCGAGTGTGGTGATGTTCGCGGTGTTTTTGGCCGCTTTCGCCGCACGCCCGGCATCGGCGCAGGCCAATTTCGACCGTCCCGGCGGCGACTATCTGAACGCGCCGGTGAGCTCGGGCGATCCCGCCGATTGCGCGCTGACCTGCGAGCGCGATCGCCGTTGCCGCGCCTGGAGCTTCAACTATCCGACCGACGCCAACAATGGCGCGGTGTGCTGGCTCAAGAGCACCGTGCCGCCGCGAGTGCAGGACAATTGCTGCGTCTCCGGGGTGCGCGGCGCGGGCGTGGTCGAACCACGCAATGGCGCCATTGAAACCTCGATCGACCGCCTCGGCGGCGATTACAAGAACTTCGAATTGAAGAGCAGCGACGGCGACGAGGCCTGCCAGGCCGCCTGCACCGCCGACAACAAGTGCCGTGCCTGGACCTACGCCCGGCCCGGCTATGCCGGCCGCGACGCGCATTGCTTCCTGAAGAAAGAGATCAAGCCGCCGCGCCGCAAGGCGGGGTTCACGTCAGGCGTGGTGCGGTAGGGGATTTCTCTCCGCATGCACCGCTGCACCTCGCCCACAAGGGGAGAGGCGGCATCTCGTATGCGGATGCAGTCCGGATTCACTCCGCCGCGATCACCGTGATCTCCGGCCACAGCGCCTTCCACCGCTCAGCCTTCTTCGCGTAGTTCGCCGCCGAAAAATTTGCGGTCCGGTTCGGCCGCACGATCATGGCGGCGACATCGGCGAAGCCTTTCGGCGCATAGACGTCGTAGCCGCTTGCGCCGCGGCGGATGCCGACCTGCACGTTCGTGCTGAGGAAGCGATCGATTCCGTCGGTCGAGCGCGACAATGCCGGGTAGGGCAGACCGTGCTTGTCGGGATACCAGAGATGGACGCGGGCCTGGTTGCGCACCTCGATCGCGACACCGAGATGGCCGAGCCGCGCCGTGAGATCGCGGATCACGGCGTCCTCGGCCTCCCATGAGGTGTCGGAATCGAAATAGAACACGTCGTAGTCGCTGATGCCGTGATCGAACGGCCGCTTCGTCAACACGTTCCACACGCTTTGCACCAGGCAGCCCGACACCAGCCACGCGTCGGGCAGCGCGCGGCGGTCGAGTTCGTCGATGATCGCGCGATTGGCCGGATTGCGCAGCGCAATGGTGAGGAATTGGTCCTGGGTCATAGGTCCAAGTCTCTCCCGTCATTGCGAGGAGCGATAGCGACGAAGCAATCCATGTCTCCGCAAATGGCAAGATGGATTGCTTCGCTGCGTTCGCAATGACGGGAAACGATTACCCGATCGCGTCAAAATCCCTGACCGCCTTCTTCGATGCCAGCGCGCGCCAGTGCCGGCGCAGCAGCGGCTCGACGGTCGAACGCCTGGCCTTCGAGAGGCGAATCAGCACGGTCGGATAATCGCGGTAGTGATCGGTGAAATAGAAGACCCTGGGCTGGCTCTCGACCAGCATGTCGCGCTCGTCCGGCGGCACGCCCGGCATCACCAGGCTGTCGCCGTCCTCCTTCAGCCGCACCAGCATCTTCTTGCGCACCTTCAGCGCCGGCGTGCCGTAGGACGAGCCGTCCTCGACCTCCGGCCACGCCAGCACCAGGGTCCTGACGTCGTCGAAGGTCACTTGGGACTGCTCACTGCACCGAGGTGAAGAAGCGCGCGAGGCGGAAGCCGGACAGCCAGGTCCAGACCGGCTGGCTGCGGATGCCCATGTCCCAGGAGCCGACCACCGCATCGGCGCGGCCGATCAGATTGTCGATCGGCAGCAGGCCGACGCCGCCGTCGCGCACCGGCACGCGGCTGTCGGCGGAGTTGTCCCGGTTGTCGCCGAGCACGAACAGCTGGCCCGGAGGCACCGTCACCTCGGCCGTGTTGTCGAGCCGGCCGTTGTCGCGGATCTTGAAGATCGCGTGGCTGACGCCATTCGGCAGCGTCTCGATATAGCGGTTGGCATCCTCGCCGCCGCCGCGATCGTCTTCGGCAAAGCCGGCGCCGTCGGGCTTCAGCGCCGCCGGATGATCGTTGATGAAGAGCTGGCCCTGCCGCATCTGGATGCGATCGCCGGGCAGTCCGACCACGCGCTTGACCCAGGCCTGCGAACGGTCGCCCGGCCAGCGGAACACGACCACGTCGCCGCGCTTCGGCGTCTCGCCGAACACCCGGCCGGTTTCCGGCAGCGTGATCTGGATCGGCAGCGATGCGGCGCCGTAGCCGTAAGGATATTTCGAGGCGACCAGCGCGTCGCCGATCAGGAGCGTCGGCTCCATCGAGCCCGACGGCACATAGAACGGCTCGGCAATCGCGCCCTTGGCGAGGAACACGACAGCCACGATCGCGGCCAGTTGCACGGCCTGCCCGCGCCAGCTCGTCGTCTTGGCCGCCACGACTTCGTTTCCGCTGCTCACTAGCCTGTTCCTCCAACCGTAATCCGTTCCATGCGCAACGTCGGCTGGCCGACGCCCACCGGCACACCCTGGCCGTTCTTGCCGCAGGTACCGATTCCCGTATCCAGCGCAAGATCGTTGCCGATCATGGTGATCCTGTGGAGATCAGTCGGCCCGTTGCCGATCAGCATGGCGCCCTTCAGCGGCGCGCCGAGCTTGCCGTTCTCGATCTTGTAGGCCTCGGTGCACTGGAACACGTATTTGCCCGAGGTGATGTCGACCTGGCCGCCGCCGAAATTGGCGGCATACATGCCGTTCTTCACCGAGGCGATGATCTCGGCCGGGTCGCGGTCGCCCGACAGCATGTAGGTGTTGGTCATGCGCGGCATCGGCACGTGGGCATAGCTCTGCCGCCGTCCGTTGCCGGTCGGCTTCATGCCCATCAGCCGCGCGTTCTGGCGGTCCTGCATGTAGCCGACCAGGATGCCGTCCTCGATCAGCACGGTGCGGTTGGTCGGGGTGCCCTCATCATCGATCGAGAGCGAGCCACGGCGCGAGGCCATGGTGCCGTCATCGACCACGGTGACGCCCTTGGCCGCGACCTGCTGGCCCATCAATCCGGCAAACGCCGAGGTCTGCTTGCGGTTGAAATCGCCCTCGAGCCCGTGGCCGACCGCCTCATGCAGCATCACGCCGGGCCAGCCGGCGCCGAGCACCACGTCCATCTCGCCGGCCGGGGCCGGCACCGATTCGAGATTGACCAGCGCCTCGCGCAGCGCGCCGTCGGCGGCGTCGCGCCAGGCCTTGGTCTCGATGAAGCGGGCATAACCCTCGCGGCCGCCATAGCCCTTGCTGCCGCTTTCCTGGCGGTCGCCCTGGCCGGCGACCACGGAGATGTTGACCCGCACCAGCGGGCGGATGTCGCGATAGCTCTCGCCGTCCGGCCGCAGGATCTCGACCACCTGCCAGGTCGCGGTGAGGCTGGCCGAAACCTGGCGCACCCGCGGGTCCTTGTCCCTGACATAGGCGTCGATCTCGCCGAGCAGCTTCACTTTTGCTTCGAATGCCGGGCCGTCGAGCGGGTTCTCGTCGCCATAGAGCTTGATGTTGGTGTGCGAGGGCGCCGCGGCGAACGTGCCGGCATAGCCGCCGCGCACCGCCGCCACTGCATCCGCCGCGCGGATCAGCGCCGGGATCGAGACGTCGGAGGAATGCGCATAGCCGACCGCATCGTCCTTGACCGCGCGCAGGCCAAAGCCCTGCGAGGTGTCATAGGTCGCCTGTTTCAGCCGGCCATTGTCGAACACCAGCGCCTCGGTCTGCCCGAACTCGAGGAACAACTCGCCGTCGTCGGCGCCCTGAAGCCCGCGCGACACCTCGCGGCGGACGGCGTCGCGGTCCAGATTGGCGCGATCGAGCAGGGAGGTCGTGGCGGGATTGGTCATGGTCACTCCGACGCAGTGCGATGTCTTGGCGATGTCTTGGCAATTCCTCGTCATCCTTGCCTGAAGTGCAGCTGATTGCCAGTGGGGACCCGGAAGCAGGGATTTCGGGTGATTGAAGCAGAGACGAGCGGAAAACTCATCTTACAACCCGGAAACCTGCGCCGGTTCCGATTCAGGCCCGGACCGCGACTGCTCAACATAGTGTTTGGGATGACAAACCGGGAGTGCCTGCGACGGTGACGTCGGTCACGGCAGCTGCTCGGAATCCTCACCTTGTCGTCATCAGCCGGCGCGCCGGCCGGCCTTCCGGGGCTGGTCCTCCGGCTCGGCTTCCGCACTCGATGGCATTGGCTGCGCGGGGCTCCCGGTCGAGGTCGGGAAGCCGTGTTCCTGCGCCCAGCGGTAGAGTTCGTCGAACACCGGCTTGAGCGCCTTGGCGGAGGGCGTCATCTCGTACTCAACCCGTGGCGGCACCTCGGGATAGACCGTGCGCTTGACGAGGCCGTTGGCCTCGAGATCGCGCAGCTGGGTGGTCAGCATGTGCTGCGTGACACCGGGGATCGCCTGTCGCAGCTCGCCGAACCGGCGCTTGCGTTCGACCAATTGCCAGAGAATGTCGCCTTTCCATTTCCCGGCCAGCACGGAAAGCGCGCGATGAAATTGCGCCGCCAGGTCGCCATTGCACGGCTCGGGCGCCGCCGGAGGCTCGGCAGGCTCAATAGTCTGTTTTTTCATACTACCTCACAAAAAGCATCCTACTTGTTCTTTTCATCTTACTCCCGAATTTAGTCCATCGAAAACCGCGGACCCGGCCGAAGGGGCGGCCGGCCGCGCGGTCCGGTCGATGCGAACAATTGGGGAGCCATCCATGTCAGTTGCTGTTGCCGAGGCGCCGTCGCGCTGGAAATCCGTCAGTCTCTGGGTGGTCAGGGGATTGCTTGCGCTGGCCTTTGCCGCTGCGGGCGCCGCCAAGCTTTACGGCGTGCCGATGCTGGTCGAGGAATTCGAGCATATCGGGCTCGGTCAGTGGTTCCGCTATTTCACCGGATCGCTGGAGCTGATCGGCGCCATCCTGATCCTGCTGCCCCCGGTTGCCGCCTTCGGCGGCGTGCTGCTGAGCTGCATCATGGTCGGCGCCACCATCAGCCATCTATTCGTGATCGGCGGCTCGCCGGTGCCGGCCCTCGTGCTGCTGATCTTGAGCGTGATCGTCGCCTACGCCAAGCGCAGCCAGTTCGCCTTGCTCGCGAGCGTGCCGTGAGGTGGCCGCGATGCGCGTCTCTCGCCGCCTCCTGACGCTCGTCGCGGGGCTTGCGCTGGCCTTCGCGGTGCCGTTCGCCGTGACCTTGCTGCTGACCGGATCGGTCGCGGCGGTCTCGAAACCTGAACCGAAGAAGCCCGAGCCGCGGGTGCACCGCCTGGTGCTGCCGATCAACAGCGACGACCCGACCACGATGCGGGCGCTGATCTCGACCGCGCTCAACCTCCCGAAATACTACCGGGAGCGCAACGAGCCGTTCGCGATCGAGGTCGTCGCCTACAATGCCGGCGTCCACATGCTGCGCGCCGACACCTCGCCGGTGAAGGACCTGCTGCGGGTGGTGCGGGGGCTCACGCCCGACATCCGCTTCGTGGTCTGCGAAGCCACCAAGCTCGGCATGGAGCGCGCCGAGGGCCATCCGCTGGTGCTGCTCGACAATGTCGACCTGGTGCCGAACGGGCCCGGGCGCATCATCGAATTGCAGGAAGCCGGCTGGTCCTACATCCGGTCGTGAGTAGTGCAGATAGCGCAAGGGAGAGCCCGTCATGACTTCCATTCGCGTGCCCACACGCCGCGCCGTCGTCGTCGGCATGATCGGCGCCGGCGCTTCGCTCGCGCTGCCGGCGCACGCCGCGTCGGGACCGCCGCAATTCGGCACCATCCGGCACCAATTCACGCTCGTTCAAGGCGCTTATCCAGTCCTGCCAGTGGCGATTCCCTCGCTCGCCGGCGGCGCGATCGATCTCGCCGCGTTTAAAGGCAGGCTGGTGCTGCTGAACTTCTGGGCCACCTGGTGCGCGGCGTGCCGGACCGAACTGCCGATGCTGGACCGCCTCGCATCCGGCGGCCGCAGCGATCTTACCGTTGTCGCTGTCAGCACCGACCGCAACCGCGCGCTGGTCGCGCCCTACGTCAAGGCGCTCAAGCTCCACCGCCTCGCGATCGGCTTCGATCCCGGTGGTCTCGTCTCCCGCGTCGACGCCGCCGAGGTCGAGACCCCGTTCGCGCTCTACGGCATGCCGATCTCGTTCCTGATCGGCGTGAGCGGACAGGTCGAGGGCTACATGACGGGCGAGGCGGACTGGCTGTCGGCGGAGGCAGGCGCATTGTTCGATTATTATGCGAGGGGTGGGCGGTGAGCCGGATTTGCCTCGCCTCGCGAGCCCCAATAGGTTGGCGCGGCCATGAGCACAGTCGAAATCGTTCCGATCCGCGAGGAACATGCCGAGGGTTTTCACCGCACCCTCGATGTCGTCGCGCGGGAACGGCGCTATCTGTCGTTCCTTGAAGCGCCGCCGATCGAAACGACGCGGGCCTTCATTCGCGACAACATCGACAATGGCTTTCCGCAACTCGTCGCACTCGGGGACGGGGAGGTGGTTGGCTGGTGCGACGTCAGGCCGAAGGCGAGGCCGATCCACGCTCATGTCGGTGTACTCGGCATGGGCCTGTTGCCGGCCTTCAGGGGGCACGGAATAGGACTGCAGTTGATCCGGCAGGCCCTAGACGCGTCAAAACAGTTCGGCTTCCACCGCGTCGAGTTGACGGTGCGCGCGGAGAACGCAAATGCTGTCGCGCTCTACCGGAAAGTCGGCTTCGAGCTCGAAGGTCGCCTCCGCGACGACGTTTGCGTCGACGGCATCTACGGCGACCTGCTGGTGATGGGCGTGTTGCTCTAGCTTGCGCTACGGCAGCTTGTCATATCCCTCCGCCAGCCCGTTCAGGCTGAGCGGAAAGCCGATCCCCTCCTCGGGGGTCTCGAAGATGATGAACGTCGCGGTCTTGGCGTTCTTGAGCTGGCCGAGCAGCTTGTCGTCCATCACGACCTCGGCGACGCAGCCGTTGGGCAGGCACCTGACGAAGCCGGCGCGGCCGACGTCCTGGTTGTCGAGTTTCAGCCCGAGGCCGGAGGGCAAGAGCACGCCGAGCGGGGCGACCACGCGCATCAGGCGGCTCTTCTGGTCGGCGGTCTTCAGCACGATCACGGTCAGGCCGGCATTGGAGCGGTCTTCGGCTACCACGCTCTGGATCAGCGCGCATTGCTCGGCCTGGGCGCCCGGCGGGGTATCGCAGCGGATCTGCCAGTCGCCATGGACCGAGCGGACCGCGCCTTGCGCGTTCGCCGCCTGGGTGAGGCCGAGAGAAAGAGCCAGAAACAGCAGCCCGCCGAGCCAGCCGGCCCTTCGTCCTGCCTGAATGTTCGAAGCGCCCATCCGGGTCGATCCTTTGAGATGTTTGGCCAATCCGGCCATTCCGGCCGCCGGTAGCACGCGCAAGTCGACTGATACCGCAATAGGGCGCCTTGAAGGCGATCTTGGAGCCATTCCCGCGCCGGATTGGGGCAGCTCGCAGCGAATCAGGTTCCTGTGGGCTACCTCGCCTGTGCCTACATCCGGTAATCCGCCTGTCAACTGCATGCGGCCGCCTTTCGGCGACTTTCGCTTGATTCTGCGGGAAAAATCGCAAGCGGCAGGTTCATTGCACGCGCATGGCTTCCGACCCTACTACTGCATTGCGAGCGCCTGCGAATTATGGTTTGAGAGGCTGGATTTCGACGCGTTCTAGCGATCTGGCTCCCGTACCCACCTTGACTCAAAGACGGGTATGTCCGGAAGGCCGTTTGTCAGGGCGGATCGTGCTGCACCTCTGGTCCAAATACCGGGGGTGTTTTGGGGAATTATCAAGGGAGCGCGAACGGCATGAAGATGTCGATTGGCCGGTTGGGCAGGCAGTTGGCGGGATTGGTGGTGGCGGGCATGGCGTTTGTCGCCGCGGGACCGGCATCCGCCGAAATGGGACAGCCGGCGCCGTGGGAGCACACGCTGCAGGAAGCCGCGACACCGGTGATGGAGAACATCATCTGGTTCCACAATTTCCTGCTGGTGCTGATCACCGTCATCACGCTGTTCGTGCTGGCGCTGCTGGTCATCGTGGTGGTGAAGTTCAACGCTCGCGCCAACCCGGTCCCCTCCAAGACCACCCACAACACGCTGATCGAAGTGGCCTGGACGCTGATCCCGGTGCTGATCCTGGTCGGCATCGCGGTGCCGTCGTTCCGCCTGCTGTTCCTGGAGCTCGACGTGCCGAAGCCGGACCTCACCGTGAAGGTCACCGGCAAGCAGTGGTACTGGTCCTACGCCTACCCGGATAACGGCAAGTTCGAGTTCGACTCGCTGCTCGACAAGGACAAGCAGCCCCGCCTGCTCGGCGTCGACAACGAGATGGTGGTCCCGGTCAACAAGGTGGTGCGGATCCAGACCACCGGCGCCGACGTGATTCACTCGTT
>CALRXG020000205.1:0-11252 GCA_943372075.1 Bordetella parapertussis
GTGTCGCGAACAGCGAGCCATGGTTGTTGAGCTCGGCGAGCGGGAACGGCGGCACCGGTCCCGACGCATTGCCGAACGAGACGAACAGGCCGCGCGGCCTGAGGCAGGACAGCGATCCCGGGAAGGTGGTCTTGCCGACGCCGTCATAGACCACGTCGCAGAGCTCGCCGCGGCTGATCTGCTTGACGCGCTCGACGAAGTTCTCCTCGTTGTAGAGGATGACGTGATCGCAGCCATTGGCGAGCGCGAGATCGGCCTTTGCCTTCGAGCCGACCGTGCCGATGACATGCGCGCCGAGCGCCCGCGCCCACTGGCAGGCCAGCAATCCGATGCCGCCGGCCGCGGCGTGGATCAATACGCGATGGCCCTGCTCGACCTTGAAGGTCTTGTGCAGCAGATACCAGACCGTCAGCCCCTTGAGCATCAGCACGGCGCCCTGCTCATAGGTGATGTGGTCGGGCAGCTTCACAAGTTTGTCGGCCGGGATGACGCGCTCGGAGGCGTAGCCGCCGAGGTTGTAGTAATAGGCGACGCGGTCCCCAGGGTGGAAGTTGGTCACTCCCGGCCCGACCGCCAGGACCTCGCCGGCGGCCTCGTTGCCGGCGATGAACGGCAGGCCGGGCGCCTTGTAGAGGCCGGTGCGGAAATAAACGTCGATGAAGTTCAGCCCGACCGCATGCTGGCGGATGCGCACCTCGCCCGTGCCGGGCGGTCCCACCTCGACGTCCTCATAGGTCAGGACCTCCGGGCCCCCCACCTTGTGCACGCGCACGGCCTTGGTCATCTCGATCACTCCCCTCAAATTCGTATCATGCGAGCGAATGCCATCGGCACCGCCTTGTCAACCAAGCGGCCCGGAACCGCGGCCCGGAGCCTTTCCGTTCCAATTGGATCGGAACGAGGCTCTGGATTCTTGCTTTGACGCGTTTTCTTCGCGCGAACCGGTGCCGGTGCCCACTTCGCCGGAAAATGCTCTAGCGTGCAACCTTGCCGCGGTTGCGCCGGGCCAGCACGTTGAACATCTCGACCGCTGCCGAGAACGCGATTGCGAAATAGATGTAGCCGCGCGGGATGTGGAATTTGAAGCCGTCGGCCACCAGCGCCACGCCGATCAGGACCAGGAAGGCCAGCGCCAGCATCTTGGTGGTCGGGTGCTCCGCGACGAACCGCGCCACCGGTCCCGACGACACGTACATCACGATGCAGGCGATCACGACCGCTGCGATCATGATCTCGAGGTCCTGCGCCATGCCGATCGCTGTGATGATCGAGTCCAGCGAGAACACCAGATCGACGATGATGATCTGCACGATCACCCAGAAGAACGCGTTGGGGCTCGGCTTGGTCTTCTCCTCGGCGTCGCGTACCTCGACTTCGGCGTGGATCTCGTGGGTTGCCTTGGCGATCAGGAACAGGCCGCCGCCGATCAGGATGATATCGCGCCACGACAGCGCGACGCTCTGGATGGTGATCACCGGTTGGGTCAGGCCGATCAGCCAGACCAGGATCGAGAGAAGCAGGATACGGAACACCAGCGCCAGCAGCAGCCCGATCTGCCGCGCGCGATTGGCCTGCGGCTGCGGGATCCGCGACACCAGCACCGACAGGAAGATCACGTTGTCGATGCCGAGCACGATCTCCAGCGCCGTCAGCGTCAGCAGCGCGGCCCAGGCTTCTGGACTGGTGATCAATTCCATCATGCTCTGAAGGCTTTCATCCGGCGGATCAGGGTATCGCTGCCGACGATGTAGGCCGCGATGATGCAGAGTCCGAAAGTGACCGGCGCGCCGACCACGAAGTCGTTGGCCAGCGCATATCCGGCAAGCACCGCCCAGGCGGCGAGCAGCCACAGCGTCAGCCAGCGCAGCCGCACCACGCGGAACGGGTGCAGCACGTGGAACGGCGCAAAGGTCAAGGCGATCAGCAGCGCGACTACGATCGTCGACAGCACCGGCGGCAGATGCAGCAGGAACAAATAGAACGCCGCGGCATTCCACAGCGCCGGGAAGCCGCGGAAATGATTGTCGTCGGCCTTCATGCGGCGGTCGGCGAAATACAGCGCGCTGGAGACGACGATGCCGATGCCGAGGATCGGCGCCGCCAGCGGCAGCAGCATGCCGCTCGCCGTGATCGCATAGGCCGGTACGAACACATAGGTGACGAAATCGACCACCAGATCGAGCACCTCGCCCGACCAGTTCGGTTGCAGCCGCACCACATCGAGCCGGCGCGCCAAGGGGCCGTCGATCCCGTCGATGATCAGCGCGACCCCGAGCCATGCGAACATGTTGGCCCAGTGCTCGCGCACCGCTTCCAGCATCGCCAGCAGTGCCACCCCGGCGCCGAGCGCCGTGAAAACATGAACGGAGAATGCGGCGGTCCGCATCCGTTCTGGCAAAGCATCAGGCTGGCCGGTCTGCTCCATAGGCGGCCAGTGCTATCAGGAATCGGTCCCGTTTGCATATGCAGTCTTGCGGCGTTCCGCCGCGCAAATCACTGGAAACCTTTGCTGGTTACCGATCACTTGAAAATCGGGCCAAGCATGTCAAATGTCCTGATATGACCGACAGCTCGCTCGATTATGACGTTATCGTAATAGGCGGTGGTCCGGCCGGATTGACGGCCGCGATCGCCCTGGCCGACGCCGGCGCACGGACCGCGCTGTTGGCGCGCCGCGTTCCTTATGCCGACAACCGGACCACCGCGCTGCTCGGCGCGTCGACCGAGGTCCTGGAGCGGCTGGATGTCTGGCGGCGCTGCAGCGACAGCGCGGCGGCGCTCAAGACGATGCGCTTGGTCGACGACACCGGGCGCCTGATCCGCGCGCCGGAAGTGCGGTTCTCCTCCGACGAGATCGGTCGCGAGCAGTTCGGTTTCAACATCGACAACCGCACCCTGGTCGCAGCGCTCGAGGATCGCGCCGGCGAAATCGCCGCGCTGACACGGTTCGATGACGAGGCAGCGTCGGTCCAGCCGGACAGTGCTGCGGTCAGCGTGGTGACACGGCAGGGCCAGTCCCTTTCGACCCGGCTGGTGGTCGGAGCCGACGGGCGCAACTCATTGTCCCGCGAGGCCGCCGGGATCGCGGTCACAAGCCGCGAACTCGGACAATCCGCCCTCACCTTCAACATCAGACATAGCCGGCCCCACAACAACATCTCGACCGAGTTTCACACCGAGCATGGTCCGTGCGTGTTCGTGCCGCTCAGTGGCAACAGGAGCAGCGTGGTCTGGGTCTCGGCGCCCAAGGAGGCCGAACGGCTGATGGCGCTCGGCGACGAGGAATTGTCCGAAGCGGCGGAGCGGCAATCGCATTCGATCCTCGGCCGCGTCGAGGTGCAGCCAGGGCGACATGTGTTTCCGCTCGCGATCGAGCGACCCCGGCAATTCGCCAGGGACCGTATCGCGCTGGTCGGCGAATCCGCCCACGTGCTGCCGCCGATCGGCGCGCAGGGACTCAACATGGGGCTGCGCGACGCTGCCGATATCGCCGAGATCGTAGGCCAGGCGATCGGCCGCGGCGAGGATCCCGGTGCGCCCAACGTGCTGGCGCGCTATCACGCCGCGCGGCGGCCGGACGTTGCGAGCCGGACCTGGGCGATCGACATCGCCAACCGCTCGCTGCTTAGCGATTTCCTCGGCGTGCAGACGGCGCGCGCCGCCGGCCTGCATGTGCTCGGCGCGTTCGGCCCGCTGCGGCGGCTCGCGATGCGCGAGGGCCTCGCGCCGTCATGGCGGCGGTAACCAAAGCGTTTTCAAGCGAAGTGGGTACCGGTTCGCGTTAAGAAAACGCGTCAACTAAGATTCTTCTCTTAAGGAAACACCAGCCGCCCGCTCTGGATGAACCACATCACGCTGGTCAGCGTGACCACCGACGCGAACGTCCCGATCAGCACCGCGACCGACGCCGGCTCGATCCAGGTGTCGTTCTGCCGGGCGATCACGAACACGTTGAGCGCCGGCGGCAGCGAGGCCATCAGCACCGCGGTCGCCGCCCAGGGCTGCGCGAACGGACCGAACAGCAGCATCAGTCCGAATGCCAAGAGCGGATGGATCAGGAGCTTGATCGCAACCACGCCCGGGACCTCCCACGGCACCCGCTTGAACGGGCGCAACGCCACGGTGACGCCGAGCACGAACAGCGCCATCGGCGCGGCGGCGTTCTGCAGGAACTGGATGGTGTGGTCGAGCGCCGTCGGCAGCGGTATGTGGAACGCGGCAACCAGCGCGCCGAACACCGCCGACATGATCAGCGGGTTCTGCACGATCTGCTTGAGCACCACGCCAAACGCGTGCAGCAGCGAGGGATGATCGCGATCGGAGAGCTCGATCAGGAGCGGCACGATCGAGAACAGGAAGATGCTGTCGCAGCAGAAGATCAGCGCGGTCGGCGCCGCCGCCTTGGTGCCGAGCACGGCCAGCGCCAGTCCCGGACCCATATAGCCGATATTGCCGTAGGCACCCGACAGGCCCGCAAGCGTCGCCTCGCGCAGCGTCAGGCGTCCCATCATCTTGCCTGCGACCATCGCGAGGAAGAAGGCGATCACGGTTCCGAGCGTGGTGGCGATCAGGAATGGCGGGTTGTTCAGCTCGGCGAACGGCGTCTTCGACATGATCCCGAACAGCAGCGCCGGCAACGAAACGTAAAGCAGGAAGAAATTCATCCAGGCGAGCCCGCTCTCGGGCAAACCCCTGGCTTTTCCACACGCGTAGCCAATGAAGATCAGGCCGAAATACGGCAACGCCAGATTGAGGATATCGATCATTCTGAAAGTAGTTTCTCGGCCGGATTTCAGGTCGTTTTCGCCCGGCTAGAATCGGTAAACCGGGGGTTAATTCACCGCCTTGCCCCTAGCATCGGCCACAATGTTGGTCTATCGACGAGCCATGATCAAAGCGCGCACCGCCAAGTTTCAGATCGGGCAGATCGTCCGTCACCGGGTGTTCTCCTTCCGGGGCGTGATTTTTGATATCGACCCGGAGTTCAACAACACCGAGGAATGGTGGCTGTCGATCCCCGAGGACATGCGGCCCCACAAGGACCAGCCATTCTACCATCTGCTCGCGGAGAACTCGGAGACCGAGTACGTCGCCTATGTCTCCGAGCAGAACCTGCTGCCGGATGAGTCCGGCGAGCCGATCCGGCATTCGCAGGTGGCCGAGATCTTCGTGAAGGACAAGTCGGGCGGCTATCGTCCGCGCAATCCGTCGCTGAACTGACAGCCGCCGGAGCTCAGACGCGCTCGCGCTTCGCCAGCACCACCGCGATCACCCAGACGGCAAATCCCGCCAGCGCCAGTCCGGCACCGACGAGGCCGGTCGAGGTCCAGCCATAGCCGGCCGCAACCGCCATTCCGCCGAGCCACGGCCCCAGCGCATTGGCGACGTTGAAGGCGGAATGGTTGAGCGCCGCAGCCAAGCTCTGCGCCTCGCCCGCGACGTCCATCAGCCGGGTCTGCAGCACGGTCGCAAGCGCGCCGCCCAGCCCGATCAGGAACACGTCGGCGCTCAGCGTCCAGAAATTCCCCGCCGCCAGCGGATACAGCGCCAGCGTCGCCGCCGACCACAGCAGCAGGCCGCCTGCCGTCGCCATCAGCGCGCGATCGGCAAAGCGCGGCACGATGATGTTGCCGGCGGTGAGGCCGGCCCCGAACACGCACAGCGTTACCGGCACCAGCGCGGGCGACGCGTGGGTGACCGCCAGCATGGTCGAAGCGAGGTAGGTGTAGACCGAGAACAGCCCGCCGAAGCCGATGGCGCCGATCGCCAGCGTCAGCCAGACATGCTTGCGCCCCAGCGCCGACAATTCGCGCAACGGGCTCGCATTGGTGTTGGCGGCGTCGCGCGGGGCGAACAGCAGCACCAGGATCGCGGTCAGGAGCGCGAGGCCGGCGACGATCGCGAACGCCCAGCGCCAGCCGATCGCCTGCCCCACGCCGTTGGCGAGCGGCACGCCGATCGTCGTCGCGATGGTGAGGCCCAGCAGCACGCGGCCGACCGCCGCCGTGCGCTTGTCCATCGGCACCAGCGAGGCCGCGACCAGCATGGCGATGCCGAAATAGGCGCCATGCGGCAGGCCGGCGAGGAAGCGCAGCACCAGCATGGTGTGATAGTCGGGCGCGAGCCCGGACAGACCGTTCATCAGCGCGAAGAAGCCCATCAGCGCGATCAGCAGCGTCCGCCGCGCCATCCGTGCCGACAGCACCGCAATCACCGGCGCGCCCACCACGACGCCGAGGGCATAGGCGCTGATCGCGTGGCCGGCCGCGGGTTCGCTGACGTTGAGATCGTGGGCGAAGTACGGCAGCAGGCTCATGGTCGCGAATTCGGCGATGCCGATCGCAAATCCGCCCATCGCCAGCGCGAGATGGACGATGCCCGGATGGAACGCGCCGCGGACATTATCCTGGCTGACGCGGCCACCAGCAGCAACCGAGGGACCGCCGTCCGGCTGCGCTAGAGGCCGGGAAACCGGTTCCCGCCGCTGCGTGTTGACGTGCTGGGACATTGAACGACTTCCATGACTGCGAACGGTGGACGGCCAGGGTTCGCAGGGAACCACGCACGCAGGTTCGCGCATCGAAGGCGCTCTCCGCGCGTTCGTCTGGCCTCCCGTACCGGTGTTATGATTGTGCTTCGACGCCGGAACTATCCGGACCAGGCATCAGCGACGCGCACGCGACTCGGCGCGATCGAAATGCCGTGTCGCGAACATCGCACGTCAACCGCAGCTTCACCAGCGCGGCCAGCTGCCATCAGCCAGACCGTATCGCATGACAAAAAAGGCGCCCTTCCGGGCGCCTTTCGATTGCGATGGTCGCGTGACGATTTTTACTTGGCCGCCGGGTTGGCCGGCGCAGCGCCGCCCGCGCCTTCCAGCTTCTTGCGCTGCTCCTCGGCGCGCTTCTGCAACTCTTCCTGCAGCTTCTTCGAGTTTTCCTCGAACACCTTCGGATCGGTCGGCGGACCGTCATAGGCCTTGGCGAATTCGGTGTTGAGCGGCAGCGGCAGCGTCAGCGGCGCGCCGTTCGAATTGATCGCCTGAACAACCAGGTTCTGGCCCTTCTTCATGGCGGCGATCAGCTCGGGGGTGGCTTCATAGTCGGACATGCAGCCGTTCTGGAAGCAGATCACATAGGGCGCCTGCTGCGGCGGGTTGCCGTCGACGATGATGCGGGTGCCGTGGACGAGCTGCATGCCGAGCGGCAGCGTGACGCGCAGGATCTTCTTCGGCTCGCCTTCCGGCTCGATGATCACGGCGGCGATCACGGGCTGACCGGACTCGATGCGGCCGTCCTTGCCGGTGAAGCAGACCTGCTTGGCGTTGGCTTCCTGGCCCTTCAGGCAGAACTTGGTCCAGGGGGCGTAGATGAGTTGAATTTGCTGATCCTGGGGCGGCTGCTGGCCGGCCGCAGCGGGCGGCTGGCCTGCGGCCGGGGCCTGCGGAGCAGCTTGGGCTGCAGGAGCCGGCGCCTTCGGCGCTGCCTTGGGTGCCGCCTTGGGCGCAGCCTTCGGTGCCGCGGGCGCTGCCGGCTGCTGGGCCTGAGCGGCAGGAACCAGGAGCGCTGCAGACAGAGCCGTCGCCGCCATCAGGGCGACAACCCGCCCATGCGGCCGGACCGGGGCGGCCAAGATACGGAAATTCATTGCGGAAAACCCTTTCTGAACGGCAGCGCCCGAAACCGCTGCAGGCGCCGACACATAGCCGTTTGGGCGGCTGTCTCCTAGTCAATTGAGGCGGATACGTGACAGGCGTTCCCGCCTTCGAATTGCACGCCTTCAATACAGCGGCGCGCGGAAAGATCAATGCCGACAAGAGTATTTGGCCATGCCCGACGGCGGGTTTCAGCAGCCTGTGATAAACCTCCCGGCGTGACGTTTCGCGAATCAAATCCGGCGCCTCACACATGCGTTCCCGGGCGCTTTGGGCGCGCCGCATTGGCCGCCATCTGGCTCGTCCTGGCACCCGTGCTGGCGTTCCTGACCTGTGGGCTTGCCGCTGCTGCCGAGAGCTACGCGATCGCGATGCACGGCGCGCCGGCGCTGCCCGCCGACTTCACCCACATGCCCTATGCCAACCCCGACGCCCCCAAGGGTGGCCGGCTAATCCAGGGCGTGATCGGCACCTTCGACAGCCTCAATCCCATGATCATCAGGGGCGTGCCGGTGCAGCAAGTCCGCGGCTACGGCTATGAGCGGGGCTATGTCTATGAGAGCCTGATGGCGCGCGGCAATGACGAGCCGTTCACCTTGTACGGGCTGCTCGCGCGCAGCGTCGAGACCGACGATGCCAGGAGCTACGTCACGTTCCACATCGATCCGCGCGCCCACTTCTCGGATGGCCAGAAGGTGCAGGCCGACGACGTGCTGTTCTCGCTGGCCTTGCTGCGCGACCACGGCCGTCCGATGCACCGTCAGTATTATTCGAAAGTCGCAAAGGCCGAGGCGCTCGACCCGCTGACGGTACGGTTCGATTTCGGCGGCGTGTCGGATCGTGAGTTGCCGCTGATCCTCGGCCTGATGCCGATCCTGCCGCGGCACGCCATCGACCCGGACAAGTTCGAGGAGACGACGCTGGCGCCGCCGATCGGCTCCGGCCCCTACCGCGTCACGGCGGTGAAGCCGGGCGCCAGCGTGACCTTCACCCGCGATCCCGATTATTGGGGCCGCGACCTGCCGGTGAATCGCGGCCTCTGGAATTTCGACGAGATCCGGCTCGATTACTACCGCGAGGCCAACGGCATGTTCGAGGCGTTCAAGCGCGGCCTGTACGATTTCCGGACCGAGACCGAGCCGCTGCGCTGGCACGAGGGCTACGACTTCCCGGCGGCGCGCAGCGGCGACGTGATCCGCGACACCATCAAGATCGGCACGCCGCGGCCGTCCGAATTCCTGGTGTTCAACAGCCGGCGGCCGAAATTCGCCGACGCCCGGGTGCGTCGGGCGCTGGCGATGCTGTTCGATTTCGAATGGGTCAACCGTAACTATTATTTCGGGCTGTTCTCGCGCGCCGGCGGCTATTTCGCCGGCTCGGACCTGTCGGCCTATGGCCGCCCCGCCGACGACCGCGAGCGCGAATTGCTGAAACCGTATCTCGCGCACATCCCGTCCGACATTCTCGAAGGCAAATATCACTTGCCGGTCACCGACGGCTCGGGACGCGACCGCACCATCCTGCGCAATGCGCTCGCGCTGCTGTCCGAGGCCGGCTACGGGCTCGACGGCACGGTCTTGAAGCAGCAATCGACCGGCACGCCGCTCCGCATCGAGATCCTGGTGACGACGCGCGAGCATGAGCGGCTCGCCCTCGCCTATCAGCGCGACCTCAAGCGCGCCGGCATCGAGGCCACGGTCCGGGTGGTCGACGCGGTGCAGTTCGAGCAGCGCAGGCTGGCGTATGATTTCGACATGATCCCGGTTCGCTGGGACCAGTCGCTGTCGCCGGGCAACGAGCAGTGGTTCTACTGGGGCAGCCAGGCCGCCGATACGCCGGGCACCCGCAACTACATGGGCGCCAGGGATCCGGCCATCGACGCCATGATCGCGGCGCTGCTGGCGGCGCGGGAGCGGCCGGCCTTCGTCTCGGCGGTGCGCGCGCTGGACCGCGCCCTGATGTCGGGCTTCTACGCTATCCCCCTATTTAACTTGGGAGAGCAATGGATCGCGCGCTGGAATCGGATAGAACGGCCTTCGACCACGGCGTTGACGGGCTATCTGCCGGAGACCTGGTGGCAGAAGCCCAGCGCACGATCCAAGTGATCCGCCCGAGTGATGCGACCTGACACGGCAAGACCTGGACCCGATCGACGCGATGCAACCGACGTTGAACCTGTGAACCAGTCGATCACCTCGCCAACGCTCGATACCCTGTTCAAGCGCACGCTGGCGCGGCAGCCGGAAGCGCTGGCGCTGGTCGATCCGCTCAACAAGCATCGCATCACTGGACAGCCCCGCAAGCGCCTGACCTATGCCCAGGCCGACCGCGCGATTTCGGCGATCGCAGCCCACTTCGTCGAGATCGGATTGCCGGCCAATACCGTGATCGCGGTCCAGCTTCCCGGCACGGTCGAATTTGCCCTCACGATCCTCGCCGCCTATCGGGTCGGCCTGGTGGTGGTGCCGTTGCCGCTGCTGTGGCGGCAGGCCGAGCTGACATCCGTGCTCAACCGCACCGCGGCGCGCGCGATCGTCACCTGCAGCAAGATCGACGGCGTCTCCTATGCCGACATCGCCATGAACGCCGCGGCGGAAGCATTCTCGATCCGTCACGTCTGCGGCTTCGGCGCCGAGCTGCCCGAAGGCATGTCGTCGCTCGACCAGGCGATCCTGGAGGATTCCCGCACCGTGCGCCCGATGATCCAGGACGGCCGCAAGCCGGCGCTGATCTCCTTCGACGTCACCAGCGACGGCTTCCGCCCGGTGCCGCGCGCGCATTTCGGCCTGATCGCCGGTGGCCTCGCGATGTCGCTGGAGAGCGACCTGCCGCAAGGCGCCACCATCATGTCGGCGTTCGCGCCGATGTCGTTTGCCGGCATCTGCGGCTCGCTGGTGACGTGGCTGCTGTCGGGCGGCACGCTCGTCATGCATCACCCGTTCGACGAGGATACATTCGAAGCCCAGTTCAACGATCACGCCTGCGACACGCTGGTCGTGCCCGCCCAGCTCGCGCTGCGGCTCGACGAGATCGGCGTGTCGGAGCGCTTGCCGACACTGCGCAACGTGATCGGCCTGTGGCGGACGCCGGAGCAGGTCGGCTCCAGCGCGCCCTGGAGCTCGCGGCGCGTGACCATGACCGACGTCTATCTGTTCGGCGAGGCCGGGCTGTTCGGCGCCCGGCGCAGCGCCGAGGACGGAGCCCCGGCCCCGATCAAGCCCGGTCCGCACAGCGCCCCGCGCGAGGCACCGGGCGCGTCGATCGCGGGCGAGATCCTGCTGACCCCGAAGGGCACCCTCGGCCTGCGCGGGCCCATGGTTCCGGTCGCCGCCTACGCGCCTCCGCCGCCTCCGGGCGACACCCTGATCGCGCCGCCGCCGCGTGATTACGTCGACACCGAGTACGCCGCGCGGGTCGACCGCGCGACCGGCGCCATCAACATCACCGCCCCGCCGTCGGGCGTGATGACCGTCGGCGGCTACCGATTCCTTGCCGAAGAGCTGCAGGAATGGTCGCGGCGGCTCGGCCAGGGCGCGCTGTTGACGGCACTGCCCGACCGGCTCAGCGGTCATCGGCTGGCCGGCCGCGCCCAGGACAA
>CALRXG020000206.1:0-11212 GCA_943372075.1 Bordetella parapertussis
GACGAAATCGAAGAAGTCCTTGCCATCCTCGGCGGTGCGGAACACGAAGGTCGAGGTCAGGAACACCGGCGGCTTGACGGCGCCCTCCGACAATTGCGGATCGTAGCCGTAGTTCAGCATCTGGGTTTCCGGATGCAGCAGATGGTTGCCGATATGGGTTTTCGACGGAAACGGTTTCGTCATGGCCGGTCTCCTGTTCGCGGGTTCGCCGCGGCGGCGGCGATTCCCGGAATGACGAGACCGAGCATATCCCAGCTTTATGCCATTCGGCCAAAGCACGGCATCGGGCAGTTCCGGATAACGAACGGCCGGTATGCGCCCTGCGCCACCGGCCGTTCATAAAGCTCACGCGCGGGTGAGGACGCGGCTAACAGCTGCGATCCACGTTGCGCACCTCGCCGGTTCGCGCATCGACGTCGACCTGCATCCAGCGGCCGCGATAATCCCGGCCCTCGATCTCCCATTCGTCGCCGAGAAACTCGGTGTTGGACACCGTCACCACGCCGATACCGGTCGCGACGTCGAGCGCGGCCTGCATCGAGAGCTGGCTGGCGGAATCATACGCCAGCGCCGGTGTGGCGGCGCCGATCGCCAGGGCCGCGATCGCGGGAATAATCAGGCTTCGCATGGTTCACTCCTCGTGGAACAGATGTTGTGCCGCATAAAACGAGCGACGCACCCGATCGGTTCCGACAACAGGAGATCACAGACCTGCGCGAACCTTCGGCAGTTGCGGCGATTTGGTGGCAGTTCCGGTTTCGTCAACGCGCGGCGCGCGGCTTGCGCGCATTCGTCTTCCAGAGTCGAAATCCCCCCTCGAATGCGTTGGCGTTGTCGCCGAACCTCACCTTGGGCGGCGGATGGTCGACCTTGTCGGCATTGCCGCCGCCGAGCACGATGTAATCGGGCTCCAGCGCAGCCGACAGCCGCGCGATGACGTCGTCGACGCTCTTGCGCCATTTCTTTTTGCCGCGACGCTCGAGGCCAGCGGCACCGACATAGTCCTCGAACGTCTCGTCCTTGCGGTACGGCAAATGACCGAGCTCCATCGGCTCGAACACCCCATCGACGATCATCGCGGAGCCGAGCCCGGTGCCGAGGCCGAGAAACAGCATGCGCCCGCCCTGATAGCTGCCGATCGCCTGCATCAGCGCGTCGTTGACGACCTTGGTCGGCCGATCGAACGCCGTTTGAAAATCGAAGCCGGCCCAGCCGCGGCCGAGGTTGTGCGGCTCGGCAAGCGGACGGTCGTGCACCACCGGTCCGGGATAGCCGACCGAGATCACATCATAGGACCAGTCGTTCGTCAGCGCCTTGACCTGCCGGACCATCTCGGTCGCGGACAGGTTTGGCCCCGACTCGAATTCGCGCTTGGTGCGCTCCTTGTCGGTCATCACCTTGACATGCGTGCCCCCGACGTCGATCGCCAGCACCGTCCGCCGCGACGCGGGCTTGTTGCCCGCCTTGTTCGCTTTTTTGCGGGCTTTCTTGTTCGCCTTCCTGGTTGTCTTTCTTGCCATCGATCCACTCTCTCTCGCGCGCCCCAAGTGGAGCAGAGAAACGCCTCGCGCGCCACACCGGCGTTCTTCATCTGACTCCAATTTGTTCGCGAGGAACGAATCGGAATCGAGAAAATCGGCGCAGCCCATGCGTTAACAACGTGTATGCACGGAGCACGCCCGCGCAGCCGATGTTGTGCCATGCTGGGATTATTGCGCGCGCCGCGCAAGATCGTTGCGCCGTCCAAGCCATTCGCATGCGCTGACTGACGGAATCGAGCGACAGACAGCACTATCGCCGCGTTCCCCGTTCGACTCCATTTCGTTCACGAAGAACGAATCGGAATCGAAACTTCGGCACGATGCGATTCTTAACAACACGTTCGCGCGACGCCCGCGAAGCACCCGCATGTCGTTTTCGTTCGTGCGCACGACATGCTCCATGCATCGCAATCCGTTCCGCTTCCGACTCCATTTTGTTCGCAAAGAACGAATCGGAATCGGACAATTCGGCGCGGACCGATTCTTAACAACGCGTTTGCGATCGTTACGCGGAGCCTGTCATCGGGGCTCTTTGGCGAGCTGCAATCTCTTCATCATATGCAAGCCCCGGCCGCAGCGCGCGCATCTTCTCCGCAAGCCGGTGGCTCGCCGTCTCCTCGGCGCGCGCCAGGCGGTTGACGAGCGCGACGTAGTCAGCATCGCTCTTGTGCTGGTTCAGTTTCGACTGACCCTCGATCTCGTCGACGACGAGATCGATCACCCTGATCCCGGCCAGCATCGCCTCGCGCTTGCCAGGCTCCATTTGCGCCAGGTCCCAGGGCTGCTTCGGCAGCCGCGCTTCGGAGACCGCGAGCAGCGCGTCGCCATGGCCGCGGTTCTCATCGTGCTTGCGCAGATGCGCGACGCCGGACAAGTGCACCGCCTCGTAGAGCCAGGTCGAGACATTGTCGCGCGAGACGTACCAGTCGTTCGAGATGTAGGCGTCGTCTCCGGAAACGATCAGCAGGAATCGCCTGCTTCCATCGGCGAGCTCCACCAGAGGGTTTCTCTCGGTGAGATGGATCTGCACGATGACGTGATCGTCGCGGCGCTCGATCACGAACGGCACGTGCGACGCCCGCGGACCGCGCGCATCGACAGCGACGATGGCACCGAAGCCACGCGCCGACGCGAAGGCCAGCGCGCGGTCGTCCTCGATGCGGAATTGGGGGCGCAGGATGTGCATGACGGTGGCGCTCGCGGCTGGAGGGAGACGATCCAGCAAGGCTAGCGCAAGTTTCGCCGGAGATCACCGCCATGCACCGTCCGGCTCAGCAGATCATGGCGTTGTCGCCGTGATCGCAGACGCCGCCGGGCTGGTCGCGGGGCAGCGCCTCGGTGTCGGCGCTACGCGGGGCGGTCATCCGGGGCGGCCCGCCGCTCCAGCCCTTGCCGGCAACGGCGCCGGCATGGCCCTTCGCAGGCGGATAGAACCCCGCCGCCGGGGACGCGCCGGCGGCCGACCCCGTCAGCATGGCGAGCGCGATCAGGCCCCCCGCAACACGTTTGATCCCTGGCATCGACCATCTCCTGCTTGGCTCAGCGGCCTTGCCGGCGGTTTCGCCGGGCGGCTGAAGCATTCACGCTGACATCACGACCGGTGGCGGTGCCCGGTTATTCCGCCCACGATGTGGCGTGTCGTGGTGATCAGGCACTCGGGGTGACACGTTCGGTTGACTGGAGCGTGAATGTGATGGGCGCGCGTAGAAAGCGTGGCGCGCGCAAGGAGGGGTCAAGCCGACGGCGCCGTGCGTCCGCCGAGGCCCGTTCCACCGTTGAACTGGCAGCAGCGGACGGGTTACGCTGACGGCAATCTCCCGCCCTCCCGCTGGAAGGACACCATGAACGGCAATCGATATTACGGCGTCCGCGTCGAGGGCGCGAAATACGGCGTGGGGTTCGGCTCGGCGCTGGCGATCGCGATCTCCTACACCAAGAACCACTCGATCCTGTGGGCGATCATCCACGGTATCCTGGGCTGGCTCTACGTGATCTACGCCGCGCTGTTCGGATGATGCGGGCAGCATGACCGTCATCTCGATCCAGTCGCAGGTTGCCTGGGGCCATGTCGGCAACAGCGCTGCCAGCTTTCCGATCCAGCTCCATGGCATCGATGTCGTCGCCGTGCCGACCACGCTGCTCAGCAACCGGCCGGGCTATCCGACCATCCGCGGCCGGGTGCTCGATGTGCAGCTGGTCGCCGACCTCTTGCGCGGCATCGAGGAGCGCGGCGCGGTCGAGCAGGCGCGGATGATCCTGTCGGGCTATCTCGGCTCGGCCGACATCGGCAGCGACGTCGCCGATTTCGTCGCCCGAGCCAAGGCGGCGAACCCGACTTTGCTGTATTGCTGCGATCCGGTGCTCGGCGATCGCGACCGCGGCATGTTCGTGCGAGCCGACATCCCGCCGCTGGTGCGCGACCAGCTCTGCCCGCTCGCCGACATCATCACCCCCAACCATTTCGAGTTCGAATTCCTCAGCGGCGCGCGCGTGACGACGATCGACGAGGTCATCGCGCGGGCCCGCGCGCTGATGGCGCGGGGGCCCGCCACCATCGTCATCACCAGCGCCGAACTCGCCGGCACGCCCGACAGCGAGATCGAGACTTTGGCGATCGAGCGCGCGGACGCCGGTCGCATATCCGCCTGGCGGGTGCGGACGCCGCGCGAGCCGATCAGCCCGTCCGGCACCGGCGACCTGTTCGCGGCGCTCTTCGTCGCCGCCCGCGTCCGCGGTCTGGCGACGCCGGACGCGCTCGGTCATGCCGCGTCAGCCATTCACGGCGTGCTAGAACGCACGGCGCAGCGCGGAACCGAGGAAATGCGCATCGTCGAGAGCGCCGACGTGATGCTCGATCCAAAACCCCGCTTCGCGGCCGTCGCGATCCATTCGTCCGAACATTCGAGACATTTTTCATGATCGACACCGCGACCCTCCTCACCTACGCCGCCGTCGTGCTCGGCCTGTTCCTGATCCCCGGGCCCGCCGTGCTGCTGGTGCTCGCGCGTTCGGTGACCGGCGGACCGCGCGTCGGCGTCGCCACCGGGTTCGGCATCGCGCTCGGCGATCTCGTCCACACCGCGATGGCGACATTCGGCCTGTCGGCGGTGCTGATGACCTCCGCACTTGCGTTCTCGATCGTCAAATATGCCGGCGTGATCTACCTGATCGTGCTCGGCGTCCGCGCCCTGTTCGAGAAGAACGACGACCTGCATCTGCCGGCAGCACAGCCGATCGATCCGCGGCGCGCGTTCCGGCAGGCGATCTGGGCGGAAATGCTCAATCCGAAGACCGCGGTGTTCTTCCTCGCCTTCCTGCCACAGTTCGTTCATCCCGGTCATGGGTCCGCGGTCACCCAATTCGCCACGCTGGGCCTGATATTCGTCGCAATGAGCGCGGCCTACACCTCGCTGCTCGCGCTCGCCGCTGGCCAGATCAGCCCGTGGATCAGGCGGCACCGCCGCATCGGGCAGTGGCAGGGCCGCGTGGTCGGCACGATCTACATCGTGCTCGGCATCCGCCTGGCGTTTCAGGAGCGCTGATGTCCCCGCTCAAGCCCCAAGCCAGCTATGACGACTTCGCCCGGCTCGATATCAGGATCGGCAAGGTCGTCGAGGTGCAGCCGTTTCCGCGTGCCCGGAACCCGTCCTACAAGGTCGGGGTCGACGTCGGCACCGAGCGGATCATGTGGTCGAGCGCGCAGATCACCAATTACGAGCCTGAGGCGCTGGTCGGCTCACTGGTGGTGTGCATCTGCAATCTCGGCCCGAAGAACATCGCGGGCTTCACCTCGGAACTGCTGATCCTTGGCGCCAAGGACGCCAGCGGCAAGGTGATCGTACTCGGCCCGCGCAGCGAGGTTGCGATCGGCGAGCCGATCTTCTGAGATCACGCGCCGATCACGGCCGCTTGATTCAAATCGTCAGGAATCACCGTAGTTTCCCGATGGGGGATCACCCGGATTCTCCGCGCCCGCGCGCGCTGCTATTTCAACGCGCGAGAATCGCTTCGGAATGGGAATCGGAAGATGTCTGCTGTTTTCTTTCACTGCTCTGACGAGAAGCACGTGATCCTGGATCGCACCGGTGCAGCGATGGATCTGGTGGAAGCGCGCCTGCATGCGGAGCAGCTGGCGCGCAGCTATGTCATGACACCGAGCGCGGAAGACTGGCGCAACTGGGCGGTCCACGTCACCGACGATATCGGAACCGAGATGTTCGAGCTGCCGTTCACTGCCGTTCTCGGCGAGTTGCACTGAGGCGCGCCATGCACGCGATCGAACTTGTCCTCAAGCCCCTGCGCCGCCTCGTCGCGCGTGGCCTCGCGCTGATCGAGCACGTCGCCAACCCGTATCGCCCCGAGCTGTATTACATGCGCGGGCCCGGCCCGAAGTGCCGCGCCAGACGGCAGGCTGCGCTGCGCGATTAGGTCCCGAGCAGCGACGATGAGAAAAGGCCGGCGGGCGTTACGCCACCGGCCCTCTCCTGCAACTGCCGGTTCCCGGAGCCCGGTTCCGCTGCGATTCCAATCGGGTCCAAGCTTGCGACGACTGTTTTAATCAAATCTTAACGGCATGGCGGTGTGCTGGATCACAGGACTCCTTTAGCCGTGCCGCGTGATGCTCATGGGGTTGATCGTGCCGACGCGCTGCACATCGTTTTTGCGCCGATCGCTCGACGATTGTGCGCGACGCATCTTAGGGAACGCTCGACTCAGTGTTACCTTGTGATGCAAACCGAAACGGAGAACTTCGGGATGCCGTACTACACCTTCGATCTCGTGGTGGGTGACGAGTTCCGCAACCAGGGAACCATCATCCTCGAAAACATCAGCGTCGCCACCGATCGCGCCGATCAGCTCGCTAATGAGCTGTCGCAGGTCAAGCCGGAGCTGAAGGCCCGCGGCTGCGCCGTCCGCGTCACCGACATCGACCGGCGCGAGCTCTACCGGACGCCGCTCGATCCCGTGCCGCGGTGGCGCCGGGCGGGCTAGCGTCCGCAGGCTTCTAATTCTGGTGACCGTGCCGATCAACGCACGGTCCGGGTCTTGTTGCGGGCGGTGACGGGCGTTACCGCATCCGCAAGAGCACGTCGGCGCGCGACCGGTTACTTCTTCAGGTTCAATCGGCCGATGAAATCGCGCTTGCCCAGCGGCGCGCCCTTGTGGCGGAGGATGTCGTAGGCCGTGGTCGAGTGGAAGAAGAAGTTAGGCAGCGAGAACGACATCAAGAATCCCTCGGCCGTGAACGGCATCGAGCGATCCCCGACCTTGAACGTCACGTCGCGTCCGAGCAGCGCATTGACCGCATCCGGCGTCAGGGCAGACAACTCGCTATGCGCGTCCTTCACCAGCGCCTGCAGGCCGGCGTAATCCAGATCGGGCTTGCCGGACGGCGGGACGAACACGCCATTCTTCGCAGCCTCCATCGCGCCGCGCGAATGATGTGCGAGCGAGACCACCTGGAAGCGGAACGGCAGCATGTCCGGGAACAGCCGGGTCTCGACGATCTCGGCCGGATCGACGCCATTCTGCTTGAAGTGCGCGAGGCTCTTGTCGAGAAAGCCCGACGTGGCGCCGAGGATCTGCAGATAGTTGGCAACGGTGGCGTCGTAGAGTGAAAAGGTCATGGCGAATTCCCCCAGGTAGAATTTTTCCACTGCTTGCTTGCCGGAACACAGTTCCCGGAATCTCCGGCGAAAGCAAGCAGCGCTGGGGATCGCAAAATCGAGCGATCCGGCGCGTTCGCCGGATGCACTCGACCAGGCATCGCGATTGAAGCCGTCAGCTCTGATGCGGCCCCCGCATGATCTTCATGGCGTCCTCGACCTGGCGCCAGCCGCGTGCCTCTTCGGTATCGCCCTTGCTCTCGCAGGCCACCGCGTTCTGCGCCGCCTGGGCGATCGCCTGCGCCCCGTGCTTCTGCAGCATCTGTCGCGCGATGGTGTGGACTTCTGTCGCAGCTATCATGGTCGCTCTCCTCGGCTGTCTGATGCCGCAGGGACAGACGTTGCCGCGCGTCCCGCGGGGCTGACATCAAAACCGCCGAACGCTGCGTCTGGTTCCAGCGTCACCGCCGTCGCACAGCACAATCGGCGGTTCCCACGCGCCGCTGCGACGGCTACAGAGAGACGGATTCCGCTCGTTCCGGGTTGGCGTGACCATGGCGCAAAACATCTATGACGATCCCGGCTTCTTTGCCGGGTACAGCCAATTGCCGCGGCAGGTCCACGGACTGCCAGGTGCGCCCGAATGGCCCGCGATCCGCGCCATGCTGCCGGATGTCGCGGGCAAGCAGGTGGTCGATCTCGGCTGCGGCTTCGGCTGGGCGTCGCGCTGGATGCGCGCGCAAGGCGCATCCAGCGTGCGCGGCATAGATCTGTCGCAGAACATGATCGCGCGAGCCGAGGCCATGACGCAGGATCCGGAGATCGTCTACGAGATCGCCGACCTCGAAACGCTCGAATTACCGAAGAGCGCGTTCGATCTCGCCTACAGCGCCCTCACCTTCCACTATATCAGGGACTTCGATCGGCTAGCGCGCATGCTGTATCGCACGCTCGTCCCCGACGGGCATCTGGTCTTCATCATCGAACATCCGATCTACATGGCGGCCACCCATCCGCGCTGGGGACAGGACGAGGATGGCCGCAAGAGCTGGCCGCTCAACCGCTACTTCATCGAAGGCGAGCGGCGGACCGACTGGTATGTGAAGGGCGTGCTGAAATATCACCGCACCATGGGCACCACGCTCAATGCGCTGATCGGCGCCGGTTTCGCGCTACGCCGCGTCGAGGAGTTCTGCCCGACGCGGGAGCAGATCAAGGCGATGCCCGAACTCGCCGACGAGTTGGAGCGTCCGATGATGATGCTGGTGTCAGCGCAGCGCTAAGGCGCGATAAGATTGGACCAAATCGTCGTCGCGCTTTGGTTCGAGCATGATCTGTTCGGAAAACCGCTTCACACTTTTCCGGATCATGCTCACGCCGCGAGCAGCTTGTCGAACTCCTCGGGCGGGTATGATTTGCCGTCCTTGTCGGTGATCACCACCTGCCACCCTTCGCTGGCCCAGACCTTGGCCTTGGCGATGATGATGAAGGTGCTTTCCCGTTCGATCCTGACCGTTTCGTTCTCGCGTTCTGCGATCATCTTGTAGGCCAACGCTTGTCCCTCGCCGACGTCATCCGTTCGGCGGTTTGTTGGCAGCGGCTTTGGGCCGCAATTCGCTGGGAGTGTGACAATTTGGTGGAAGCGCCGCCGCAAGATGCGGCAACGCGCAACGTGTGGTCGCGCCTACGCCAATTTTCCCATCAAGGTCGGCATATCCAGCGCTGCCGAGTTGACGTTGACGCTGCGTGCGTAGCGCATCTGCGGTCCCTCGAAGGTGCAAGTGACCGTGTCGCGAAACGCCGATTCGACGAAGGTCCAGGTCATCACGAAGGTACGCAGGTCGCGCCACGTCCCGCTCGCGACCACGCGCATGACGTCGGGCTGATACTCGTGATGCAGCTTGTTGCCGGTCATCGTCGTGGTGCCCTCGCGCGGCGCGTCGAGGCCGACCTCGATCTTGTGGGTGCCCCTGCCGTCCTCGAGCGTGAAGGTGCAGGTGCTGCCGGCGAAGGCGAGATTGACCGATTTGATCGCATCGGCATTCTCCGGCATCTGCCAGGTCTTGCCGGAAATCACAGCTGCGACCGGCGACGATGCCGGCGCCGGTGGCGGCAGCAATTGCAAGGCCGCGGTGCGTGCCTTCAGCCTGTCGGCGTCGGCATCGCTCTTCGCCGCAGTGGCAGAGAACATTGCCGGGAAGTGGCGGAACACCAGCTTGTTGAAACCACTGCGTTGCGGAATGCCGGCGGTGATCGCCAGCACCGCATTGTGTTTCGGGAAGACGAAGCTGAGCTGGTCGAACAGGCCGTCGGCGTAGAACGTCTCGGGCCCGATCCACCATTGATAGCCATAGGTGTCCTTGACGTGCGGCTGCTGCACCGCCGCCACCCAATCGGCCGGCAGCACCTGCTTGCCGTTCCACATGCCGTTCTGCGCATGCAGGATGCCGAGCTTGAGACAATCGACCGTCTTCCAGCTCAGACCGTTGGCGCCGGGCGAGATGCCCTCCGGCCCGACCGGCCATTCGTAGCCCGCTATGGCAAGCGGATCGAACAACCGGGGCTTCAGATAATCCGCCACCGCCTCGCCGGTCGTCTTGGTGACGATGGCCGACAGCAGATAGGTCGCGGCCGAGGTGTAGACCCATTTGGTGCCCGGCTGGTAGACCACCGGGATCTTGAAGAACTCGGCGACCCAACTCGTCTTGATCGGCCGCCAAGCCGACCCCGATGTCATCGACGCGTGGCCGGTGCGCATGGTCAGGAGATCCTCGACCGTCATCGCGGCGAGCTTGTCGTCGACGACCGGCGGCAGCTTGTCCTTGAAGAACGACACCACCTTGTCCTGCAGGCCAAAGCGCTTGTCGGCCATGGCGAGCCCGACCGCGCACACGGTGACGCTCTTGGTCAGCGAGTGCATCATGTGGTTGCGATCGGCGCGGTACGGCGACCACCAGCCCTCCGCGACCACCTGGCCGTTGCGCCAGAGCATGAAGCTGTGCAGTTCGTAACCCTGGCGATCGACCTCGTCGAGAAAATCGAGGATCGCGGACGGCGCGATGCCCTGCTCGTCCGGCCGGCCACGCGACAATCCATCGGCAAAGGCAGGCTCGGCCTGCGCGGCCGCGGCTGTGGCAGAGCGTCCGCCGGGCGCCAGCAGGACGGCGCCGCCGCCCAGAAACAGCTGCAACGCCCCGCGCCGCGACGGGCGGGCCAATGCGAGACTATCGAGTTCTTGCTTGTTGTCTGGCACAGGCCGTCCTCCGGAATGGGAGCGGAGGTTATGGTGCCGGCCCGCGCTGTCAACGTATCCGGTGCGCATGGCCTCTCAATGAAAAACCCCGCCTTGGGCGGGACGCCAAGGCGGGGAAAGGTTCATTGGGTAGAAATCCACGCGCTTGGAAAAAGCGGCGCGAGGAAGTAGCAGCGACAGTCTTATTGGGACCAGCCGTTCGGACAACAGGATAAAAGCGCGCACCAGACCGGGACTTTTTCCCGACCCAATCGGAAAAAGTCCCAAACCCGGTCCGCCCGGCGCGGCTTACTGCACCACGTCGAGCCTGACATTCGCGACGCCCTTGCCGATCATGCCGAGCGACTGCGCGGCGGAATACGAGACGTCGACGATGCGCCCGGGAACATAGGGTCCGCGATCGTTGACGCGGACGGTGACGGAACGGCCGGTCTTGACGTCGGTGACCCGCAGCTTGGTGCCGAACGGCAATGTCGGATGCGCGGCGGTCAGTTCGTGGCCGTCGAACTTCTCGCCGCTCGCGGTCTCCTGCTGATCACTGTAGAAGCTCGCGACGCCCTGCGACGCAATCTTGGTATCGATGGTCTTGTGCGAGGTGTATGGGGTGCGCGCGGCCGCGACACGTGCGCGCGTCGACGCTGCTGCGGCGCGCGTCGGCCGGTCCGGAGCGGGCCGGCTCACGAGCGCCTGCGAGCGCTGGCTGACGACGGAGGATTGCGCGCAGGCCGCAAGCGACGCTGCGCCGATCATCACGGCGAACAGCCGGAGCGGCCTTCGTGCATGGGCAAATAGGATCGCGGGCCGAACTCGCC
>CALRXG020000207.1:0-11171 GCA_943372075.1 Bordetella parapertussis
ACATCGACATGGTGAAGTGCATCTATTGCGGCCTCTGCCAGGAGGCATGCCCGGTCGATGCCATCGTCGAGGGACCGAATTTCGAGTTCGCGACCGAGACCCGCGAGGAACTGTATTATGACAAGGCCAAGCTGCTCGCCAACGGCGACCGCTGGGAGCGCGAGATTGCGAAGTCGATCGCGCTCGACGCGCCGTACCGGTGAGGTGAGGGCATGATCCTTCCGGCGCTGTTCTTCTACCTGTTTGCCGCGGTCTGCGTGGCCTCGGCGGTCATGGTGATTGTCTCGCGCAATCCCGTGCACTCCGTGCTGTTCCTGATCCTGGCCTTCGTCAACGCGGCCGGGCTGTTCATCCTGATGGGCGCCGAGTTCCTCGGGATGATGCTGATCGTCGTCTATGTGGGCGCGGTCGCGGTGCTGTTCCTGTTCGTGATCATGATGCTCGACGTCGATTTCGTCGAGCTGCGCGAGGGCTTCATCCAGTATCTGCCGGTCGGCATCGTGATCGGCGGCATCTTCCTGTTCGAGCTGCTGTTGGTGGTCGGCGCCTGGGTGATCAATCCGACGGTGACCAAGACCATTACCGCGGCGATCCCGACCAACGTCACCAATACCGAGGCGCTCGGCCTCGTGCTCTACACGAAGTACATCCATTACTTCCAGCTCGCCGGCATGGTGCTGCTGGTCGCGATGATCGGCGCCATCGTGCTGACGCTGCGCCACAAGGCCAACGTCAAGCGGCAGAACATCAACGTGCAGAACGCGCGCACGCCGGAAATGGCGATGGCGATGCGCAAGGTGGCGTCGGGGCAGGGCCTGCAGGATGCCGACGCGGCGGAGTGGGTGAAATGACCATCGGGCTCGGACATTACCTCGCGGTCGCCGCGATCCTGTTCACGCTCGGGATCCTCGGCATCTTCCTCAACCGCAAGAACATCATCGTCATCCTGATGTCGATCGAGCTGATCCTGCTCTCGGTCAACATTAACCTGGTGGCGTTCTCGACCTTCCTCGGCGACATCGTCGGCCAGGTGTTCGCGCTGCTGGTGCTGACGGTGGCGGCCGCCGAGGCCGCGATCGGCCTCGCCGTGCTGGTGGTGTATTTCCGCAACCGCGGTTCGATCGCGGTTGAAGACGTCAATCTGATGAAGGGCTAGTCCGGCAAATGATCCAGGCAATCGTCTTCCTGCCTCTGCTGGGCGCGATCCTCGCAGGCATCATCGCCCTGACCGGCGCGCATGCGCGCTGCCCGAGCGGCGACACCGTCGACCATCACGACGACGCGCATGGCGACGCCCATGCTGCCGACGGTCACGCCTCGGCGGCCCATGACGATCACGGCCATGACGACCATGGCCACGACGACCACCACGTCTCGGAGCCGCCGGCGGCCGGATCGCGGCTGGCCGAGCTGATCACCACTGGCCTGTTGTTCGTCTCGGCGGCGCTGTCCTGGATGACGCTTGTCGATGTCGGCTTCATGCACCATGACGCCCGCGTCGTGCTGCTGCCCTGGATCACCTCGGGCGATTTGCAGGTGGCCTGGACGCTGCGGGTCGACACCCTGACCGCCGTGATGCTGGTCGTGGTCAACACCGTGTCCGCGCTCGTTCACCTCTACTCCATCGGGTACATGGACGAGGATCCGAACCGGCCGCGCTTCTTCGGCTATCTCTCGCTGTTCACCTTCGCGATGCTGATGCTGGTGACGTCCGACAACCTCGTGCAGCTGTTCTTCGGCTGGGAGGGCGTCGGTCTGGCGAGCTATCTGCTGATCGGATTCTGGTACCAGAAGCCGTCGGCCAATGCCGCTGCCATCAAGGCCTTCGTGGTCAACCGCGTCGGCGACTTCGGCTTCGCGCTCGGCATCTTCGCGATCTTCGCGCTGGTCGGGTCGACCGATTTCGAGACCATCTTCCACGCCGCGCCGGGCCTGACCGGCAAGACCATCAACTTCTTCGGCCATCAGGTCGACGCGCTGACCCTGACCTGCCTGTTCCTGTTCATGGGCGCGATGGGCAAGTCGGCCCAGTTCCTGCTGCACACCTGGTTGCCGGACGCGATGGAAGGTCCGACGCCGGTGTCGGCGCTGATCCATGCCGCGACCATGGTCACCGCGGGCGTCTTCATGGTGGCCCGGCTGTCGCCGCTGTTCGAACTGTCTCCGACCGCGCAGGCGGTGGTGATGTTCTTCGGCGCGACCACGGCGTTCTTCGCCGCCACGATCGGTCTGGTGCAGAACGACATCAAGCGCATCGTCGCCTATTCGACCTGTTCGCAGCTCGGCTACATGTTCGTGGCGATGGGAGCAGGGGCCTATTCGGTCGGCATGTTCCATCTGTTCACGCACGCCTTCTTCAAGGCGCTGCTGTTCCTGGGCTCCGGCTCGGTGATCTACGCGATGCACCACGAGCAGGACATCCGCAACATGGGCGGCCTGTGGCGCAAGATCCCGTACACCTTCGCGGTGATGTGCATCGGCACCCTCGCGCTGACCGGATTCCCGCTGTTCGCCGGCTACTTCTCCAAGGACGCGATCATCGAGGCGGCTTATGCGTCGCATAACCCGTTCGCGGTCTATGCCTATCTGTTGACGATCGTGGCCGCCGGCCTGACCTCGTTCTACTCCTGGCGTCTGATCTTCAAGACCTTCTTCGGCGAGCCGCACGACCAGAAGCACTACGAGGCCGCGCATGAGAGCCCGGTCTGGATGCTGGTGCCGATCGGCATACTCGCCGCCGGCTCGATCCTCGCGGGTCTGCCGTTCAAGGAGCTGTTCGCCAGCCCGCACGGCGTGGAGGAGTTCTTCCGCGAATCCGTGAAGATGAACCCGCATATCCTCGAGGACATGGAGCATATCCCGAGCTGGCTCGCGCCGTTGCCCACCGTGATGATGGTGCTCGGCCTGTTCATCTCCTACATGTTCTACATCCGCAGGCCGTATCTGCCGGTCGAGCTCGCCGAGCAGCAGCCGATGCTGTACCAGTTCCTGCTCAACAAATGGTACTTCGACGAGCTGTACGACTGGATCTTCGTGCGTCCGGCGAAGTGGCTCGGCTATACGCTCTGGAAGAAGGGCGATGGCTTCATCATCGACGGCTTCGGTCCGGACGGCGTCTCGGCCCGCGTGCTCGACGTCACCCGCAACGTCGTGAAATTGCAGACCGGCTACCTCTATCACTACGCGTTCGCGATGCTGATCGGGGCCGCCGGATTGATCACCTGGTTCATGTTCGGCTTGGGAGGCCAGTAAATGACAACCTGGCCCATCCTTTCGGTCACGACCTTCCTGCCGGCGGTCGGTGCGATCCTGGTCTATCTGCTGGCGCGGGGCGGCGACGAGACCGCCAACCGCACGGCGCGCTGGATCGCGCTGTGGACGACGCTGATCACCTTCGCGGTGTCGCTGATCCTTGTGTCGCGCTTCGATCCCGCACAGACCGACTTCCAGTTCGTCGAGAAGGCGTCCTGGCTCGCCACCGGCATCACCTACCACATGGGTGTCGACGGCATCTCGCTGCCGCTGATCATCCTGACCACCGCGATCATGCCGCTCTGCATCATCGCGAGCTGGAAGGCGATCACAAACCGCGTCGGCGAATACATGATGGCGTTCCTGATCCTGGAAACGCTGATGATCGGCACCTTCTCGGCGCTCGACCTCGTGCTGTTCTATTTGTTCTTCGAGGGCGGCCTGATCCCGATGTTCCTGATCATCGGCGTCTGGGGCGGCCCGCGCCGGGTCTACGCGTCGTTCAAGTTCTTCCTCTACACGTTCCTCGGCTCGGTGCTGATGCTGCTCGCCATCATGGCGCTGTACTGGAACGCCGGCACCACCGACATCCCGACGTTGATGCACACCGCGGTGCCGCGGTCGATGCAGACCTGGGCGTGGCTCGCCTTCTTCGCCTCGTTCGCGGTGAAGATGCCGATGTGGCCGGTGCACACCTGGTTGCCTGACGCGCACGTCGAGGCGCCGACGGCGGGCTCGGTGATCCTGGCCGCGATCCTGCTGAAGATGGGCGGCTACGGCTTCCTGCGCTTCTCGCTGCCGATGTTCCCGTTGGCCAGCCACGACTTCGCGCCGTTCGTGTTCGTGCTGTCGGTCATCGCCATCATCTACACCTCGCTGGTGGCGATGATGCAGGAGGACATGAAGAAGCTGATTGCGTACTCCTCCGTCGCGCATATGGGCTTCGTCACCATGGGCATCTTCGCGGTGACCACCCAGGGCGTCGCCGGCGGCATGTTCCAGATGATCTCGCACGGCATCGTCTCGGGCGCGCTGTTCCTCTGCGTCGGCGTGGTCTACGACCGCATGCACACCCGCGAGATCGCGGCCTATGGCGGCCTCGTCAACCGGATGCCGCTCTATGCGCTGAGCTTCATGGTCTTCACCATGGCCAATGTCGGTCTGCCCGGCACCTCGGGCTTCGTCGGCGAGTTCATGACCTTGCTCGGCACCTTCAAGATCTCGCTGCCGACGGCGTTCTTCGCCACCACCGGCGTCATCCTGTCGGCCTGCTACGCGCTCTGGCTCTACCGCAAGGTGGTGTTCGGCGCGCTGGTCAAGCCGTCCTTGATGTCGATCAAGGATCTCACCTTCCGCGAATGCGTGACGCTGTTCCCGCTGATCGCGCTGACCATCCTGTTCGGCGTCTATCCGAAGCCGGTGCTCGACATGTCGGCGGCCTCGGTACAGCAGCTCGTCAACAATTACCAAACCGCCGTGACTGCCGTGAAGGCAGCCGCGCTGACCGTCCAGTAAGGCCCTCGTCATGAGCTTTTCCAGTGCAGGTTATCAGTTGCAGCCGGTGCTGCCGGAGCTGGTGCTCGCGGTCGGCGCGATGGTGCTGTTGATGATCGGAGCCTATCGCGGGCAGGGGACGACGCGGCTGATCACCACCCTCGCGGTGGTGCTGCTGGTCGTGACCGGCGCGCTGGAGCTCTGGCTGCCGGCCGGCAAGCTCGTGACCTTCGGCGGCAGCTTCATCGTCGACGACTTCGCCCGCTTCCTGAAGATCCTCGCCCTGATCGCCTCCGCGGCAACGCTGATCCTGTCGACCGAGTATCTGTCGCAGCCGTCGACCCGCACCTTCGAATTCTCGATCCTGGTGCTGCTGTCGACGCTCGGCATGATGGTGCTGATCTCGGCCGGCGACCTGATCGCGCTCTATCTCGGCCTCGAGCTGATGAGCCTTGCGCTCTATGTCGTCGCCGCCAGCGCGCGCGACAATGCCAAGTCGAGCGAGGCCGGCCTGAAGTATTTCGTGCTCGGCGCGCTGTCGTCGGGCATGCTGCTCTACGGCGCCTCGCTGATCTACGGCTTCACCGGAACGGTCTCGTTCGCCGGCATCGCGGCGGCCGCCACCACCGGCAGCATCGGCATCGTGTTCGGCCTGGTGTTCCTGCTCGCCGGCCTCTGCTTCAAGGTCTCGGCGGTGCCGTTCCACATGTGGACGCCCGACGTCTATGAGGGCGCGCCGACGCCGGTGACCGCCTTCTTCGCCTCCGCCCCGAAGGTGGCCGCGCTCGCCGTGTTCACCCGCGCGACGCTGACTGCATTCCCGGGCATCGTGACCCAGTGGCAGCAGATCCTGGTGTTCGTGGCGATCGCCTCGATGGCGCTGGGCTCGTTCGCTGCGATCGGCCAGACCAACATCAAGCGGCTGATGGCCTATTCCTCGATCGGCCATATGGGCTTCGCGCTGGTTGGGCTGGCTTCCGGCACGGTCGAAGGTGCGCAGGGCGTGCTGATCTACATCGCGATCTATGTCGCGATGACGCTCGGTTCCTTCAGCATCATCCTGGCGATGAAGCGGAACGGCCAGGCGCTGGAACAGATCAGCGATTTCGCCGGCCTGTCGCGCACCAACCCGCTGCTCGCCTTCGTGTTCGCGATGCTGCTGTTCTCGCTGGCCGGGGTGCCGCCGCTCGCCGGCTTCTTCGGCAAATGGTACGTCTTCGTCGCCGCGATCAAGGCCAACCTGTTCACGCTCGCCGTGATCGGCGTGCTGACCAGCGTGGTGGGCGCGTTCTACTATCTGTCGATCGTCAAGGTGATGTATTTCGACCAGCCGCTCGGCAAGCTCGACCCGGTCCGCGTCGAGCTGCGCACCGTGCTGGCGGTCGCAGGCATCTTCAACATCTTCTTCTTCGTCTATCCGGGCCCGCTCGTGAGCGTGGCCACGGCGGCGGCGAAGTCGCTATTTTAGTGCGTATGGTTCCGGAACAGGACGCTGGCATTCGGAACGGATCATGCGCATAACTTCGACATGACCTTCACGCTCGGACCCCGGGCCATTTCGGCGGGCTACAGGCTCGCCGCCTTCGACCAGATCGGCTCGACCAACGCCGAGGCGATGTTGCGCGCCCGCGGCGGCGAGCGGGGGCCGATGTGGTTCGTAACGCCGGAACAGACCGCGGGCCGCGGGCGACGACAGCGGGTCTGGATCGCGCCGCGCGGTAACCTTGCCAGCAGCATTCTCGAGTTGATGGACGTTGCGCCGGCCGTCGCTGCGACGCTCGGTTTCGTGGCGGGGCTGTCGGAAGAGGCCGCCCTGCAGAAGGTCAGTGTCGAGGCGGCACTTCGCCTCGGTTCTACCCGCCCGAGATATGCGCTGAAGTGGCCGAACGACGTGCTTGCGGGTGATGCGAAGCTGGTCGGCATCAACATGGAGGCTGAAGCCGTTGGCGATCGCCTCGCGGTCGTTGTCGGCATCGGCACCAATGTCGTCGCGGCGCCCGAGGGCACGCCGACGCCCGCCGTGTCGCTGGCCGATCTCGGAGTCCAGATCAGCGCGGAAGAGCTGTTCATGGCGCTGTCCGATGCCTGGGTCGAGTTCCGCGGCATCTGGGACAACGGCCGGGGTTTTGCCGAGATCCGCCGGCGCTGGCTCGAACGCGCGGCCGGGCTCGGCGGCGAGGTCGCGGTCAACACGGGCACGGCCACCATCGAGGGCGTCTTCGAAACCATCGACGAGACCGGTTGCCTGATTGTGTGTACGGCCGAGGGCAGGCGTGTTCCGGTCGCGGCGGGCGAGGTCTATTTCGGCACCGCGGCCTCGGCGAGGGCGGTCTGATGGCGCGCCCCGACGAACTCACCTTTGCACCGCTCGGCGGCGTCGGCGAGATCGGCATGAACCTGTCGATCTACGGCCTCGGCAACCGCCACCAGCGCTCGTTCCTCGCGGTCGATCTCGGCGTCTCGTTCGGCGACGAGGAGCATCTGCCGGGCATCGACCTGATCATGCCGGACGTCCGTTTCCTCGAGAAGGAGCGCCACAATCTGATGGGCCTCGTGCTGACGCACGCCCATGAAGATCATTTCGGCGCCATCATCGATCTATGGCCGAGGCTCGGCTGCAAGATCTACGCGACGCAGTTCACTGCCGCGCTGTTCGAGGCCAAATGCGCCGCCGAGCGCAATCCGCCGAAGATCCCGATCACCGTGATCCCGTCGGGCGGCCGGGTCGATATCGGCCCGTTCAATGTCGAGTTCATCCCGGTCGCGCATTCGATTCCGGAATCGCACGCGCTCGCGATCAAGACCGATGTCGGCACCGTGCTGCACACCGGCGACTGGAAGATCGATCCGACCCCGGTGATCGGCCTGCCGACCGACGAGCGGCGGCTGCGCGAACTCGGCGACGAGGGCGTGCTGGCGCTGGTCGGCGATTCCACCAATGCGGTGCGCGACGGACGCTCGCCGTCGGAGACCGAGGTCGCCGCCACCATCAAGAAGCTGGTCAAGGCGGCCAAGGGCCGGGTCGCGGTCACCACCTTTGCCTCCAACGTCGCCCGCGTGCGGGCGGTGGTCGACGCCGCCAACGCCGCCGATCGCGAGGTCGTGGTGGTCGGCCGCGCGATGGAGCGCGTGGTGCAGGTGGCGCGCGAATGCGGCTATCTCGATGCCTCGCACAAGTTCCGCAGCCCCGACTATTACGGTCACTTCCCGGCCGACAAGGTGCTGGCGCTGTGCACCGGCAGCCAGGGCGAACCGCGCGCCGCGCTGGCGCGGATCGCCAACAACGATCATCCGCAGGTGACCCTGAACAAGGGCGACACGGTGATTTTCTCCTCGCGCACCATTCCGGGCAACGAGAAGGCGGTCGGCGGCATCATCAACGGGCTGGTGACGCAGGGCGTCGAAATCATCACCGATCGCGAACATCTGGTGCATGTCTCCGGCCATCCGCGCCGCGACGAGCTGCGCGACATGATCTCGTGGGTGCGGCCGCAGCTCCTGATCCCCGTGCATGGCGAGGCGCTGCATCTCGCCGAACACGCCAAGCTGGCGCGCGCCGCCGGTGTCCCCAAGGTGCTGACCTGCCGCAACGGCGACCTGATCAAGCTCGGGCCGGGCGACCCCGGCATCATCGGCGAAGTGCCCGCGGGCCGCCTCTACAAGGATGGAACCATCCTGGAGGATGCCAAGTCGCGTGCCGTGGTCGAGCGGCGGCGGATGGGCTTTGCCGGCTGCGCTTTCGTCGCCATCGCGATGACCGCGCAGGGCGAGATGGCCGACGATCCCGAGGTTGATCTCGTCGGCATGCCGGAGAACAATGCCGCGGGCGAGCTGCTCGACGACATCGTGTTCGACGTGGTGGTATCGACGATCGAGGGCTTGCCGAAGCCGCGGCGGCGCGATCCCGATGCGCTGGGTGAATCGGTGCGCCGCGCGGTTCGTTCCGCGCTGAGCGAGCAGTGGGGCAAGAAGCCGATCTGCATCGTGCACGTCCTGACGGTCTGACGCCTTCGAGGCGCACGCAAGCAATAGGGGAGAGAACATGCTCGGCCGGCTCAATCACGTCGCGATCGCGGTCAAGGACGCAAAGCAAGCCGCGAAGATCTATGGCACCGCCTTCAATGCCGAGATCTCCGATGCCGTGCCGCTGCCGGAACACGGCGTGATCACGGTGTTCGTGACGTTGCCGAACACCAAGATCGAGTTCATCGAGCCGCTCGGCGAGGCTTCGCCGATCGCCAAATTCGTCGAGCGCAATGCCGATGGCGGCATCCACCATGTCTGCTACGACGTGCCCGACATCATCGCGGCGCGCGACCGGATGATCGCCGAGGGCGCCCGGGTGCTCGGCGACGGCCAGCCGAAGATCGGCGCGCATGGCAAGCCGGTGCTGTTCTTCCACCCCAAGGATTTTTCCGGCGCCTTGGTCGAGATCGAACAGGCTTGAGGCCATGGGCTTTCAGATCTCGGCGTACCAGATCTCCACCGGGTTCGCGATCTACTTCGTCCTGTGGTGGCTCGTGCTGTTCCTGACGCTGCCGTTCGGCGTGCGCAGCCAGCACGAGGACAATGTCGGCGCGCCCGGCACCGACCCCGGTGCACCGATCCTGGCCCGGATGGGCCGCAAGCTGCTCTGGACCACGGTGCTGTCGGCCGTATTCTTCACGATCGGGATGTGGGCTTACTATGCCGGCTATCTCTCGATCGATCGGCTCTCGAGGCTGATGGGGATGCCGGAGTTTCACAACTGACGCAGAAGGCCGCAAAGGCCCGATAGCGGGAGCGGGGATCAACCTCGCCTCGCCAACCGGCGGAGGAGATGACGATGAACCTGCAGGCCCAACCTGGCTCCGGGCAGAGCGCCTATCGAATCTTGCGCGAGGCCGATCTGCGGGAGTATCTCGCGGGCCTTCCGGCCATCGTCGCCCAGCTCGGCGGCCGGCCGGCCGACCGGTCGATCAGCGAGGTCGGCGACGGCAATCTCAACCTCGTCTTCATCGTCAAGGGCAGCACCGGCGGCATCGCCGTCAAGCAGGCGCTGCCCTATGTGCGGCTGGTCGGCGAGAGCTGGCCGCTGCCGCTGTCGCGCGCGCATTACGAGCATCTGGCGCTGGTGCGGCAGGCACGGCTGGTGCCCAGGCTGGTGCCGGCGGTGCTGCACCATGACGAGCCGCTCGCGCTCACCGCGATGCAGCTGCTCGAGCCGCACGTCATCATGCGCAAGGGCCTGATCGGGGCGACGCGATATCCGCGCTTCGTCGATGACATCTCGACCTTCCTGGCACAGACGTTGTTCTTCTCGTCCGATCTGGCGCTGTCGGCCGCGCAGAAGAAGCAGGGGATCGCCGATTTCGCCGGCAACCACGCGCTCTGCAAGATCACCGAAGATCTGATCTTCACCGATCCCTACCGGATCGCCGAGCAGAACCGCTGGACCGCGCCGTATCTCGACGCGACGGCGACCGCGTTCCGCGACGATCTCGAACTGCATGTCGCGATCTCCAGGCTGAAGCTGAAATTCATGGCGAGCCCGGAAGCGCTGCTGCATGGCGATCTGCACACCGGCTCGATCATGGTCACCGAAGCCGAGACCAGGGTGATCGATCCAGAATTCGCGTTCTATGGTCCGATGGGCTTCGACATCGGCGCCGTGATCGGCAATCTCCTGATGGCCTATCTGGCCTCGGCCGGGCACGAACGGACGCCCGGCGAGCGGGCGTCGTTTGAGGCCTGGCTGCTGGAGACGATCGAGGGCGTCTGGAGCGAGTTCTCGCGAAAGTTTCTCGCGCTGTGGCGCAGCGAGGCCAAGGGCGACGGCTATCCGGTGTCGCTGTTCGCCGGCGAGGCGGGTGCTGCCCGGCTGGAAGCGGAGCGGCAGGCCTACATGGAGCGGCTGTTCCAGGACACCGTCGGCTTCGCCGCAGCCAAGACCATCCGGCGCATCCTCGGCCTCGCGCACAATATCGATTTCGAGTGGATCGCCGACGAGAAGCAGCGCGCGGTCTGCGAGGCCCGATCCCTCAAGCTCGCGCGCAACATGATGCTGGAGACGGCATCCTTCACCACGATCGGCGCCATCACCTATGCTGCCCGCGAACTGCGCCACTGGCAGCCGAATTTTGCCAGGTAGGCCCAGCCGACCGGCCTATTTCGAGATCGCTTCGTAGACCCTGATGCTCGTAATGTAGGGATTGCCTTCGGCCATCCGCTGGGCCTCGTCGATGCCGTTCGCCTCGACGATGACGAACCCGGTGATCGCTTCCGCTCCCAGCGGCAAAACGGCGGTGCCCGCGCGCGAGATCTCGCGCCCGTCGGCGAGCCGACCCATCTCGACGATGTTGTTCTTGATTGACGCGAACCACTTGCCCCAAGCCGCCATGATCTCCGGTGTGGGGGTATCGAATCCATACGTCAGGAACACAAAC
>CALRXG020000208.1:0-11168 GCA_943372075.1 Bordetella parapertussis
TGGAAGATCTACACCGGCTCGAACTTCGCCGAGACCTTCGAGGGCACCAACGGGCTCGGCACCGCGCTCGCCGAGCAGCGGCCGATCATCGTCCATGGCGACGAGCATTTCCGCGAACAGTGGCACATATTCACCTGCGCGGTGTCGCCGTTGTTCGATCATGCCGGCAGGCTCGCCGGCGCCGTCAACATCTCCTCCTGCCGCAGCGATCTCGGCCGCAGCGCGCATGAACTGGCGCTGGCCGTCACCACGGAGGCGACGCGGCGGATCGAGCAGTCGTTCTTCCGCCGGCGTTACCGCGCCTCCTGGATCGCGACCCTGCCCGGCGACGGGCACGGCATGCTGGCCTATGACGACGACCGCCGCGTCGTCGGCGCCTGCCGCACCGCGCGCGGCGCGTTCGGGCTGACGGACGCGATGATCGACGACGGCATCGACCTGTCGCATCTCGTCCAGCTGGACGATCGCGCGACGCGGACCGCCGACGAACCGGTCGCGTTGCGCCGCGCCGACGGCACGCCGTGGGGCCGCGGGCACGTCGCGCCGCCGGTGCGCACGCGATCGCCGCATCCGTTGCCGGCTCCACCGCGCGAGAAACCGGCCGGACAGTTCAGCGGCCTGCACCGGCTGGCGGGCCGCGATCCCGTGCTGATCAAGGGCGTGAAGCGGCTGATGACGGTCGGCAATCTCGATCTGCCGATCCTGCTGCGTGGCGAGACCGGCGCCGGCAAGGACGTGTTCGCGCGCGCCATTCATGCCGCGAGCAACCGCGCCGGCCGCAACTATGTCGCGCTGAACTGCGCGGCGATGCCGGAGAGCCTGATCGACGCCGAACTGTTCGGCTACGAGGCCGGCGCCTTCACCGGCGCGCGGCGCGAGGGATCGAAGGGACTGATCGTGCAGGCCAGCGGCGGCACGCTGTTCCTCGACGAGATCGGCGACATGCCGCTTTCGTTACAGACGCGGCTGCTGCGCGTGCTGGAAAACCGCGAGGTCTGGCCGCTCGGCGCGCTCAAGCCCGTGCCGGTCGATATCCGCCTGATCAGCGCCACGCATCGGGACCTGGCGCGGATGGCGGAGGACGGCAGCTTCCGCTCCGACCTCTATTACCGGCTGCGCGGCATGGAAATCCGGCTGCCCGCGCTGCGCGAGCGCGCCGATCGCAAGGACGTCATCGCGCAGATCGCCGACGAGGAGGCGCCGCACTGTCGCATCTCCGCTGACGCATGGGTCGAGCTGATGGCCTATCCGTTCCCCGGCAACATGCGCCAGCTCCGCCATGTGCTGCGGCTCGCCGGCGCGACCGCCGAAGGTGGCGTCATCACCGACGCCGATCTCGATTTGCCGGCGCTCGGCAGGCCGGCCGCCGAGGCCGGTCATGCCGCGAGCGAGCGCGCAGCGATCATCGAGGCGCTGCGCGCCAGTGATGGGCATGTCAGCAAGGCGGCAAAAGCGCTGAAGCTCAGCCGCGCGACGCTCTACCGCAAGATCAAGGCGTTGAAGATCGGGCTGGACGGGTAGCCGACCGCATGGCGACCGTTCCGTCATGGCCGGCCGGGCTTGCCCCGGCCATCCACGTCCATGTTGTTCAGGAGCAAAGACGTGGATGCCCGGCGCAAGGCCGGGCATGACGAGTAGCCTCGTTTCAGGCAATCAGGAAAACTCGTTCCAGCTGACGCGGCGCGCGTCGAGGTCGCCGAGCGCGACGGGATCGTGGATGTCGCGCACGCTCTGGAAGCCTGAGCGCAGATAGATCAGCGGATCGACGGTGGTCACGGCGCGGACGTGCTGAACCTCGCCGATGAAGATCGAGTGGGTCTTGGTCTCGAGCTGCTGCGCCAGCACGCAATCGAACGCGGCGACCGCATCCTCCAGCACCGGGGCGCCGGTCGCACCCGTGGTCCAGCGCCCGAACCCAAAACGATCGTCGCCGTTGACGCCCTTCTGGCCGGAGAAGGTCAGCGCCAGCAGCGCGTGCTCCTCGTTCAGGAAATTGATGACGAAATGGCGCTCCTCGAGGATGCGCTGATGCGCGCTGGCGTTACGGTTAACGCAGACCAGCACCGAGGGCGGATTGTCCGACAGCGAGCAGGCCGAGGTCACGGTCAGGCCGGTGCGCTTGCCGGGCTCGGAGCCGACCGTCACCAGCGCGACCGCGCCGGCGCAGTGGCGCATCGCCTGCTTGAAATTCTGTGCGTCGACCGTCATGCCGCAAACCCCGGTACCGAAATATATTTCCCTCAAGATATGCGAGGCGGGGTGCGAGGCAAGCCCCGCACCCCGCCTAGCTGTCATGCAGCCTTCTCGAACTCGGCACCGAGATGCTTGAGCCGCGGCATCACCTCGGTCTTGAGCAATTCCAGCGAGCGCCGCCAGGCCTCCGGCTTGTGCTTGTAGTCGAAGCCGAACACGCAGAGCACGCCGAAGCCGCCGACCTCCCGGTAGATCTTCTCGATCTTCTCGGTCACCGTTGCCGGCGAGCCGACGATCCAATTCCGGCGTGCGCAATATTCGACCGTGACGTCGCTGTCGGGCACGTCGGGTGCGTGCTTCAGATAGTCCTTGAAGCCGAAATGGCCGAGCAGCGGCAGGAAGTACTCGCCCATCATCCGGCCCATCATGTCACCGGTCGACAGCTTCCACGCCTCCTCGTCGGTGTCAGCGACGAACACCTCGCGCACCAGCCGCCAATCCCTGCGGCTCGGCTTGCGCCCGGTCTTGGCGGCGCCGGCTTCGACCGAATCCCAATGGCTGCCGACATAGGCCGGGTTGAGGTTGAGGCTCATCGGGATGAAGCCGCGCTCGCCGGCGAGCTTCAAGGTGTCCGAGTTCTTCGACAGGCCGGCGACGCCGATCGGCGGATGCGGGCCCTGCAACGGCTTGATGTGAGGTTTAAGGAAGTCGAACATCGTGTCCGGCTTGCTCACGGTCCAGTATTTGCCCTTGTGCGTCCACGGTCCGGGCTCCGACCACATCTTCAGGATGATCTCGAGCGCCTCGCGGGTCATGTCGCGGTTCTGACCACTCATGCCGTCGACGTTGAACATCGCCCAGTCGCTCGGCAGGCCCGACGCGGCAACACCGAAATTGAGTCGCCCGTTCGAGATGTGGTCGAGCATCGCGACGCGGTTGGCGAGTTCGGCGGGGTGATGATACGGCAGCAGGAAGCCGCCGGGGCCGATGCGCAGATTCTTGGTCTGCAGCAGCGCCTGCGCCACCAATAGATCGGGCGACGGATGCGGCTCCCACGGCGCGGTGTGATGCTCGCCGATCCAGGCTTCCTGATAGCCGAGCTCGTCGAGCCAGCGCATCGTCTGCAGGTCCCAGTCGTGCCCTTCCTTCAATCCGCACTCCGGCGGGTGCGAGGGCATGGTGAAGTAGCCAAGCTCCATGTGCGTTTCCTTCCTTCGCGTTACGGTTCAGTCATGCAATGCGTCTTGCCGCGCATTGGCACGGCAATCAGCAAGCGCTGTGCCAGCAAGGAAATCGCAGGGAAGGAAGCGAAAGGGCCTATTTCGGCCGCCGGCGAGCGCTGTCCGGGGACAGGTCAGGTCGTTGCCGTCTCACCGTCGCGAGACAATGTCGCAACGATGAGACGAACCGAGGTGCTGAAAGTCAGCCCGCCGCGCGGCGCGGCATGACGTTGGTGTCGGGCTCGGAGGACGCCGGGATCTGCATCAGGATGGTCTGGCCCATCGAGGCGATCTGGATGCCCTCGTCCTGGAAGCGCCGCTTCATGCGGCGGTTGAACTCGCGCTGCACGGCCCAGCGGCCGCTGTCGGTGCAGCGGATCTGGCCGACGATCGTGACGACCGAGCCGTCGACCTTGTCGACGCCCCACAATTCGAGGTCGCCGCGGATGAATGCGCGATACGCCGTCTCCTGGCGCATCCCGACGACGATGTCCTTCAGGATCTCGCCGGCGCGATCAGTGTCCTCCTTGAATGCGATGTTGACGCTGACGGCGGCATTGCCGGCGCCGCGGCTGGCATTGGTGATCGTCGTCACCGCGCTGAACGGCACGACGTGCACCGAGCCGTCGCCGGCGCGCAGCCGCATGGTGCGGATCGAGACGTTCTCGACCACGCCCGAAAGGCCCGACACCGTGACGGTGTCGCCGACCTGCACGGTGTTCTCGAGCAGCAGGAACAGCCCGGTGATGAGGTCCTGCACCAGCTTCTGCGAGCCGAAGCCGATCGCGATGCCGACGATGCCGGCGCCCGCGAGCAGCGGCGCGACATTGACACCGATCTCGCTCAGTGCGGTGAGCCCGACCACCGCCACGATGATGCAGAACAGCGCGGTGCGCAGCATCGGCTGGAAGGTGCGCAAGCGCGCGGCGCGAGCGTAATGCCCCTCGCGCGACAGCATGTCGATCTGGCGATCCATGAACGCGTTGGCGACCTCCCAGATCACGACCGCGGCGAGCGCGGCAATGCCGACCGTCACCAGCGCCGAGATCAGCCGGGAGCCGATCTGGCCGCCATAGAACCAGACGATGGCGTCGACGCCCCAGACCTCGAGCAGCGCGACGAAGCCGATCAGCGCGATCACCGCCGACACCACCTTGCGCAACAGCGGCAGATAGCGGTTGGCGCGCGACTCCAGCCCAGGGAAGCGTTGCAGCAGATCCGGGCTGATGCGGAAGCCGCGATCGATCAGGCTCAGCACCACCATGGTGACGAGGCGGGTGACCAGCAGCACCGCGACGGTGCCGACGAAATATTGCAGCAGCAGCGAATAGCCGTTGCGGATGTTGAGCGCCCATACCGCCCACAGCGCGAGATCGAGCGCGATCGCCAGCACATGCCAGAGCGAGGCGATGCGGTTGCGCGTCCGTGCTGCAAGCCCGGTGCGATCGGCCGGCGCACGGATCGCATCGGCGACCTGGCGGCGGCACTGCAGGATGATGACGACGACGAACAGATGCACGATCAGCATCACGAGCCGCAGCAGCGCGGCGTAGCCGGCGCGATGCAGCCCGAGCAGCAGCGCGACATTGGCAAGGCAGATGCCGGATACGCCGACCGCGACAATGCGGCGGGCCCAGATCTCGACATAGGCCGCGGTCTCGGCCCTGACGCGGAACAGGCCGAACGGACCGGCCAGCGCCCGCACCGCGCAGATCAGCGCCCGCGAGAACGCGTAGGCATTGACGACCGCGAGGATCACCAGCCGCGTGGTCGACTGTTCGCCGATCTCGGTGCCGAGCAGCGCAGTGGCGACGCTGATGAAGACCACGACCGGCAACAGTTCGAGCACGAGGCGCCCCAGCACGAAGGGCAGCCGGATCACCGATTGCCAGGCCCGCGCCAGGCTGAGCCGGCGGCGATGCAGTTCGGGCTCCGGCGTGACGTCGGCGACCGACGAGGGCGGATCGGCGCTGGCGAGTGCCTGCACCGGCACCCGCGCCTGCTGCGGCAGCCGCGATTCCAGGAATGCCACCGGCCGCTTGATCAGGCGGAACACCACCCACTCGACAACCAGCGCGCAGCCGAACACCAGCGCCAGCTTCCAGGCGATATCGATCATCAGGCCATAGGCGGCCGGATCGTTGGCGGTGCGTAGAAACCAGTAATAGAAGGCCGGGAAATGCGTCAGCGTGCGCGCGACGTCGGCGACTTCGCGCGACATTTCCGTGACCTGCTCGGACACCATCAGCAGGAGTTGCGCGCCGAGACTGTCCGCGGTGAGCGGGATCGGCGAATGTTGCTCGGGCGCTGGCGCCGCCGGCTGCGCGGCCGCTTGCGGCGAGGCATTGGCGATGGCGCGCAGCGTGTTGATGATCTCGCCGCGCTTCTTGTCGTCCTGCAGCGTTTCGAGCGCGCGCTTGGCCTGCTCCGGCGTCAACGCATCGCTGGTACTGGGTTGCGGCGGCACCGGCTTGGCAGCCGGTTGCGCCAGCGCGGGAGAGACCAACAGGGTGAAGACGAGAAGAATCGCAAAGCGAAGTTTGTGCGACACGAGAGCCTCATAAAAATAATGGCGCGACGGAAGATTCCTGCAAGAGAATCTGCCTCGCGCTCGCGTCATGTCGGATAACTCCTTTTCGCCCCGATGATGTGTCGGAAGTTTGCCGCTGTGGCGGCCATGTCTTGGCATTTGCCGCAACGCAATCGTCACAAGCGTTGAGCGGCGTTTACGCATGCGCGCGTTCCCAGCCAGGTCGGCCGACCGGCTCACCACACGTCAGGGATGAGGCGGCCAAATCTTTCGCTTGACGCAGGCCAGCCGTCGTGATGTTCTTCCTTTGTTCTTCTTGTTTCCAATTGCGTTTCGAGGATCCGATGCACGATGTCTTCGCCGAGAACGGCCCGATCAAGCTGTTCATTCATGACGACGACGAGACACCGATAGAATTCATGCGGAACCTGCTGCGCACGGTTTTTGGCAAGTCCGGGAAGGAGGCAATCGCCGCCACCGCACGGATCGAGGCCCTGAACGGAATTGCATGCGGCCCCTATCCGGCGACAGTGGCCCGGGCATTGCTGGAGTCGGCCCAGCAGCTGATCCGCAGCAATGGCCATCCGTTGCTGATCACGAGCGCAGCTGCCGATGCGGCCCGGCCATGCGACCTCTGTGGCGCGCTGGACCCTGTGACGGACGTCTTCCTCAGCCGCAAGACGGTATGCCTGTGCAGCAACTGCCTGCTCGCCACCAGGGCCAGTTCAGAGAATCTACCGGGCGAGGAGTTCCGATACGCCTTCATAGCGCTCGATTGGCATTTTGCCGGAGTGCCGCGCAACCAGATCCTGACCAGATCGTGGCAGTTTCCCGGTCATATGCGTGCCGATGTTCAGATCGCGATCGACCGGCTGTTCGACACGCCACTTCATTTCTTTGGCCTTCATGAGGAACGCCGCTACGAGACCCTCGCCTTCGCCGCGCTGATGGAGAACAGCCGCAACGCACCGGCGATCGCGCCGCCGCAATATCACGACGTCGACGTCGGGCAGCCGGAGCCGGTGAAATGCCTCACCAACGGATTATGGCTGTGCCGGACCGAACAGCTGCGCTACGCGGTGCTGCTCAGCTACCACCGTGATTATCAGAGCGAGCCGAGCTTGCGGATCGAGCTCGCGGTGCCGGCAGGCTCCGCAGGAAACAGCCTCGTGCAACAGACCTTTGCCGAGCTCGAAGCTGCCGTGCATACGGCACGATCCTACCGCGGCAAGATCCTGTCGCTGGAAGATGCCGCCGACTATCGCGGCCGCGCGCGCGGTGTGACCGTACATCGTCTGCCGACGGTCGATCGCGATGATGTGATTCTGCCGGACCGGACGCTGCGGCTGCTCGACCGCAACGTGCTCGACTTCGTCGAGAGCCGCGACCGGCTGCGCAAGCTTGGCCAGTCGACCCGCAAGGGCATCCTGCTTTACGGCCCGCCCGGCACCGGCAAGACCCACACCATTCGCTATCTTGCCACCAATCTGCCCGATCACACCACGCTGATCATCACCGCCGAGCAGGTCGGCCTGCTCGGCGCCTATATGAACCTTGCACGGCTGCTACAACCGACCATGGTCGTGATCGAGGATGTCGACCTGATCGCGCGCGACCGCGAGGAGATGAGCGGGCCGTGCGAAGAAGCCCTGCTCAACAAGCTGCTCAACGAGATGGACGGCCTCAAGGAGGATTGCGACATCCTGTTCGTGCTGACCACCAACCGGCCGGAAGAGCTGGAAGGCGCGCTGGCCGGCCGGCCCGGCCGCATCGACCAGGCGATCGAGGTGCCGCTGCCGGACGCGACCGGGCGCGGCAAGCTGATCCGGCTCTACGGCCGTGGCCTGCCGCTCGAACCGTCCGTCATCGATGCCGCGGCGCAGCGCACCGAAGGCGTCAGCGCCGCCTTCATCAAGGAGCTGATGCGCCGCATCGCCCAGGCCAGCATCGCGCGCGACGGCGGCCAGGACGTCACGACCGACGACATCGACAGCGCGCTGAACGAGATGCTGTTCGACGGCGGCCGGCTCAACGTGAAGCTGCTCGGCGGAGCACAGGGAATGAGTGCGGGGTGACGGCCCGGGCGCGGCCGCGTTTTGTCGCTTTTCGCGATCTCAAAAAATGAGATAATCTCGTAATGTCCTGGAGCGTCGAAATCCTCAACGCGGCCGTCGCGGAGGAGATTGCGGTGCTGCCTGCGGATATGCAGGCGCTTCATCCGCCTTTCGGAACGCATTGCTGCCGCCGGGCTGGAAAGTCTGAGCGAACCGCATGTGAAGCATTTGGTCGGCAAGCTATGGGAAATGCGATTAACAGAGCGCGATGGAATCTCAAGGGCACTCTATGTGACGGCTGTCGGTCGGCGCGTAGTCGTCGTCCGCGCGTTCGTGAAGAAGTCGCAAAAGACGCCACCGGGTGAGATCGAGTTGGCGCTGCGACGAGCAAAGGAAATCACATGACTATTCCGCTCGAAAAGCTCAAGGCGCGCCTGTTGGCCAACCCAAAGGTCAAGGCGGAGTATGATGCGCTTGCACCCGAGTTCGAAATCGCTGCCGAGTTGCTCAGGGCCCGTCAGCGATCGGGGCTGTCACAATCCGAGCTCGCCGTACGGATGGGCACCAGCCAGTCGGCCATCGCTCGCCTCGAAAGCGGCCAGACGCTTCCGAGCACCAAGACGTTGCTGCGGTTTGCCAAGGCGACTGGCAGCAAGTTCCGTATCCGGCTCTCAGCCGCATAGAGCGTGCCGCGGCATCCGATAGCGCAGTTCGAGCGCTTTCCAGCGAAGCGGACACCGGTTCGCGCGAAGAAACCGCAAGAATCTAGAGCCCGTTCTGATACAATCGGAACGGAAACGGCTCTGATCGATCAATCGATCGACGGCGGCAGCAGCAAATCCTGCTCGCCGGCTGCCACCCGCGCCAGCTCATCCGACATCCGCGCCAGCACACCGTCCCAGGCCTGCGGTTTGTCCTGGCGGAACAGCCGCATGGTCGGATACCAGGGCGTGTCGGCGCGATCGCGCAACCAGCGCCAGTCGAGGGCATACGGACACAGCATCCAGACCGGACGGCCGAGCGCGCCGGCGAGATGCGCCACCGAGGTGTCGACGGCGATGACGAGATCGAGCGAGCAGACGGCCGCCGCGGTATCGGCGAAATCGCCGAGCGTCGGCGCGAGGTCGACGATGTCAGCGGCAAGCCGTCGCAGCGCCGGCGCATCGTCCGGCCGCGGCTCCTTCTGCAGGCTGTAAAGCTGGACGCCAGGCGTCACCAGCCGCGGCAGCACGACGTCCGCCGATAGCGAGCGCTGGCGATCGCCCTTGTGCCTGGGATTGCCGCTCCAGACCACGCCGACCTTCAGCGCGGAAACGCCGCTCAGCGCCTCCCGCCAGCGCGCGAGCTTGACGGAATCCGCTTGCAGATAGGGGATCGCCGCGGGGATGGTCTCGACGGTGGTGCGGAAGATCCGCGGCAGGCTGAGCATCGGCAGTTGCAGATCGAACGGCGGCAATGGCTCGCCGCGCGCGAACACCGCGACACCGGGCAGCATCGGGCGCAGCAGCGACACCAGCGCCGGCTGCACCTGCAGCAAGATCCGGCCGCCTCTGTCCGCCAGCATCGGCACATAGCGGACGAAATTGATGGCGTCGCCGAGCCCGTATTCGGTGAACAGCAGCAGCGTGCGGCCCGCGAGCGGCTCGCCCTGCCATTCCGGCTCGTCGAACACGGGATCGCCGTCGCTCAGCATCTTGGCCTTGCGGCGCCACTGGTATTCCTCGAAGCCCTCCTCGAACTCGCCATTCATCAGCAGGAAATGAGCGTGGTTGTAATGCGCGAGCGGCTGCTCCGGATCGAGCGTGATGGCCCGGCGCGAGGCCACCAGCGCCGCGTCGATGTCGCCGGCATTGCGCAGCGCGACCGCGAGGTTGGCGTGGCCCTTGGCGAAGCCGGGGTCGAGCTCGACGGCGCGCCGATGCGCGGCCACCGCGGCATCGACCAGATTCTGCGCCTCGAAGATGATCCCAAGATTGGTGTGCGCTGCCGCGTGGTCCGGCTTGATCGCCAGCGCGAGTTCGGCGCACGCGATCGCATCGTCGACCTCTCCGAGTTCGAACAGGCAGGCGCCGAGATTGTTGAGGATGACATGATCTGACGGGTCGCGGGCCGAGACCTGCCGATAGATGCGGACGGCTTCGTCGCGCTCGCCTGCCTCATGCAACACCATGGCAAGCAGGCGTTGCGGAGCGAGGTTGACCGGATCGAGCGCTATCGCGCGGCGATAGTGCTGGATCGCATCCGGCAGCCGGCCCTGGCGATAGAGTGCCGCGCCGAGGCCGCTATGCAGCCCGGAATTGCCGGGTTCGGTGCCGAGCCCGCTGCGATAGGCCGCGACGGCGGCCTCGAGCTTGTTCTGATCGGTCAGCACGTTGCCGAGATTGAGCCAGCCCCCGCAATAGGCTGGATCGCGCGCGATCACGTCGCGATAGGCCTGTTCCGCTTCGATCAGCTTTCGCTGCCCGGCCAGCGCGACGGCCAGATTGAACCGCGCCCGCGTCAGGCCAGGATCGAGTGCGATCGCGCGGCGAAATGCGGCCTCGGCCTCGTCGAAGCGCGACAGGTCGCACAGCGCAGCACCGAGCTTCATGTGGAGGCCGGTATCCCGCGGCCGCAGCGTGACGCCGCGCTGGAACGCCGCCACCGCGCCCTCGTGCTCGCCCTTCACGGCGAGCGCATCGCCGAGCGTGCCGAACGCAGGGCCATGATGTGGATCGAGGCTGAACACCCGATTCAGCAACACCGCGCCTTCCGCGGCGCGATCGGTCACGAAGGCAATCACGGCGGACAAATGCAGCGCCGGGACATGATCGGGATCGGCGGTGAGGATGTCGCCGCACACCGCGCCGGCCTCCGTCGCGCGGCCCGCGCCATAATGCGCAACCGCATCCAATAGCATCCGATCAACCGCCACACTGCCCACGATACCACCCCGCCGTCATGACCCCGATGGGGATTAAACGGACGGCGCCGCCAAATCCGGCACGCGAATATCGGATCAGTCAATCTTCAACGGGCTCTTGACGACGAACGTGTCATGTAACATATGAAGTTACATGATCCGCGATAGCCGCCTGTCCAGTGTCCTGCATGGCCTGCTCCACATGATCGGAGCAGGCCAGCCGGTCACATCCGAGCAGCTTGCGCAGGCGATGGCCACCAACCCGGTGG
>CALRXG020000209.1:0-11145 GCA_943372075.1 Bordetella parapertussis
CGCCGCAGCTGCGGCCGGGGCAGGGCGCGACGCTGCTGATCTTGACGTTTGGCTCCTCTCGCAGTAGATACCCGGCACTCGCAGCCGGCCCGCTTTGATCGCGGATATCCGGCGCGGCCTAATTCCCCGAACAATCGAGCTCGTTATCAGCTCAACCTTCCAAACGAGGGCTGGGTCCGCAAGGTCGGCTGTTCGGATTCCTTGAAACGTTGCAATCGTCCGGAGACGGACGCGGATCTCACGATGGCTTTCAGCCCGTTCAAATTCCTGCAGGAAGTGCGCTCGGAGACCGCCAAGGTCACCTGGCCGACGCGCCGCGAGACGACCATCACCACCATCATGGTGTTCGTGATGGTGGCGCTGGCCTCGATCTTCTTCTTCGCCGCGGATCAGATCATCCGCTATCTCATCACCCTGATACTGGGCATCCACTGATGAGCACGGGAACTCAATTGATGGACAAGCGCTGGTACATCGTTCACGCCTATTCCAACTTCGAGAAGAAGGTTCAGGAATCGATCCGCGAACAGGCCAAGCAGCGCGGGCTGGAAGATCTGTTCGAGCAGATCCTGGTGCCGACCGAGAAGGTCACCGAGGTGCGCCGCGGCCGCAAGATCGACGCCGAGCGCAAGTTCTTCCCGGGCTATGTGCTGGTGAAGATGAAGCTGACCGACGAGGCGTTCCATCTGATCAAGAACACCCCGAAGGTCACTGGCTTCCTCGGCGCGGAAAACAAGCCGATGCCGATCTCGGAAGCCGAGGCGATGCGGATCCTGCACCAGGTGCAGGAGGGCGTGGAGCGTCCGAAGGCGTCGGTGTCGTTCGAAATCGGCGAGAACGTGCGCGTGGCCGACGGCCCGTTCGCCTCGTTCTCCGGCGTGGTGGAAGAAATCGACGAGGCGCGCTCGCGTGTGAAGGTCGCGGTGTCGATCTTCGGCCGCGCGACCCCGGTGGAACTGGAATTCGGTCAGGTCGAAAAGGTGGTCTGACCGGACGGCGTGGGGTATGCGCCTCGCGTCAAGCAAAGGCCGTGGGAGGGAGGAGGCGGTCGCCAGCCCCTTCAACCGAACCACGGAACCTGAAACCGCCGGCATCGCCGGCACAACAGGAGTACTAAATGGCAAAGAAAGTGACCGGATACCTGAAGCTTCAGGTCCCGGCCGGTGCGGCGAATCCCTCGCCCCCGATCGGTCCCGCGCTTGGTCAGCGCGGCCTCAACATCATGGAATTCTGCAAGGCGTTCAACGCCCAGACGCAGAAGGAAGAAAAGAATACCCCGATTCCGGTGGTGATCACGATCTACGCCGATCGTTCGTTCACCTTCGAGATGAAGACCCCCCCGATGTCCTTCTTCCTCAAGCAGGCTGCCAAGATCCAGTCCGGCTCGAAGGCGCCGGGCCGCGACAAGGCCGGCCAGGTGACCAAGGCGCAGGTGCGCGAGATCGCCGAAAAGAAGATGAAGGATCTGAATTGCGACACCATTGAATCGGCCATGAAGATGGTCGAGGGCTCTGCCCGCTCGATGGGTCTGGAAGTTGCGGGGTAACGGGCCATGACAATCGGAAAGCGTTTGCAGAAGGCCCGCGAGGGTGTCGACCGCGAAAAGCTCTATCCGCTCGCGGATGCCATCAAGATGGTCAAGGAGCGCGCCAAGTCGAAGTTCGACGAGACGATCGAGATCGCGATCAATCTCGGCGTCGACCCGCGTCACGCCGACCAGATGGTCCGCGGCGTCGTCAACCTGCCGAACGGCACCGGCCGCACGCTGCGCGTCGGCGTGTTCGCGCGCGGCGCCAAGGCTGAGGAAGCCAAGGCTGCCGGTGCCGACGTCGTCGGCGCCGAAGACCTGGTCGAGAAGGTGCAGGGCGGTGCGATCGATTTCGATCGCTGTATCGCTACCCCCGACATGATGCCGCTGGTCGGCCGCCTCGGTAAGGTGCTCGGTCCGCGCGGCATGATGCCGAACCCGAAGATCGGCACCGTGACCATGGACGTCACCAACGCCGTGAAGGGCGCCAAGGGCGGCTCGGTCGAGTTCCGCGTCGAGAAGGCCGGCATCGTGCAGGCCGGCATCGGCAAGGCCTCGTTCTCCGAGGACAAGCTGGTCGAGAACGTCAAGGCGCTCGCCGACGCGGTCTCCAAGGCGAAGCCGGCCGGTTCCAAGGGCACCTACATCCAGCGCGTGGCGGTTTCCTCCACCATGGGCCCGGGCGTGAAGGTCGAGCCGGGCACGATCCTCGGCTGAGATCTCTGGCCGTGACGAGACAAGAGGGGTGGAATCGGGGAACCGATTCCGCCCCTTGTTTTTGGCAAAGCGTTTTCGAGCGAAGCGGCTCACGGTTCGCGTGAAGAAAGCGCGCCAAGACAAGATCTGAAGCCGCTCGCAGGAAACAATAACAATGCCCGATAAGGTTCTGGTCTATTCGCGTTTTCCCAAGGCTCAGCTGATCCGCTTCGGCGAGCGCTTTGAGCTGCTGAACGCCGCCGGCAAGCGGCTGGACGAAGCATTTCCAGCCGCGGAACTCGCGGGCATCCGCGCCATGATCACCGCAGGCGGCACGCCGCTCCGGGGCGATGCGATGGACCTGCTGCCGAGGCTCGGCGCGATCATCTGCTACGGCACCGGCTATGACGGCGTCGATCTCGCCGCGGCCGCCAAGCGCGGGATCGCGGTCGGCCACAGTCCCGGAGCCAACGCGGCGTCGGTTGCCGACACGGCGCTGACCCTGATGCTGGCGTCGGTGCGGCGTCTGCTGGTGGCCGACAATTATGTCCGGAGCGGCGACTGGGCCGGCGCCAAGCCGTCGCCGATGATGCGGCCGCAGGCCGGCATGCTCGGCCGCAAGGTCGGCGTTTACGGCATGGGCGAGATCGGCCGCAAGATCGCGAGCCGCGTCGCCGCCTTCGAGACCGAGGTCGGCTATTTCAGCCGTTCGAAGCACGACGTGCCCTACCAGTATTTTCCGAGCCTCGAGGCGCTCAGCGACTGGTGCAGCGTGCTCATGATCGCCGTGCGCGCCGGCGCAGAGACCGAGCGCGTGGTCAATGCCGACATCTTGCGCTGGCTCGGCAGCGACGGCGTTGTCGTCAACATCTCGCGCGGCTCCGTCATCGACGAACCGGCGCTGGTTGCGGCGCTGACCGACGGAACCATTGGCGGCGCCGGCCTCGACGTGTTCGCCAGGGAACCGCACGCGCCCGACGCACTGACCGCGTTGCCGAACGTGGTGCTGTCGCCGCATCTCGGCGGCCATACCCTGGAATCGCATGTCGCGATGCAGGACTGCGTGCTGGCCAATCTCGATGCGTTCTTCGCCGGGAAGCCGCTGCCGTATAAGGTCAAGGACGCCTGAGCTGCCCGCGGTTCCGATCTCGGAACCGGTTCCGGCCGCCATGTGAAACTGGTCCAATATTTGCTCTTGGCAAGCAGGGCAGGACCGGCTACATAGCGCCTTCCGGGCGTGCTGGCACTTGCTGGCATGTCCGTGCTCGCATTCCGAAAACCTGAGGTGATAGGAGATCATTCCTTTCCGCATGCCGCAAGGATGCTCGAAAGGAAGGAGACCCGTCGCCTCTGATGGAATGAGAGCAGGGGCCTTCAGCGTGCTGAAGTGCCTCGATCCTGTCCAAGACTGCAGGCGCCCGCGAGAACTTCCTGTTTTCAACGGCTTAATCGCATGGCCTGCATAGACGGGTGAAGACCGGATTTTGCACTTCACGTCGCGGCATGGTCGCGGCTGGAAGGCTGGTTTGGTTCGAACCTCGACAGCCCATGGCCGCAAGGCTCTGGGAGGGCAGGCTTCTAGATGTCGTCTTGCCCGGCATGTCCGAAGGGTCTTAGCAGCCCCACGGATCAGGTTTAGGGCGGGACGATGGGTGCAACCCGGCGGTCCTGCCTTCGCGGAAAGGCCGCCAACCGGAAAGAGCTTGCTGTGGAACGAGCGGCAAAAAAGGAGTCGGTCGAACAACTTAACGGGGTCTTCAAGGCCACGTCGGTTGCGATCGTTGCTCACTATTCCGGCCTCACCGTGGCCCAGATGCAGAAGCTGCGCATGCAGATGAAGCAGGCGGGCGCGTCGGTGAAGGTCTCGAAGAACCGTCTCGCCAAAATTGCTCTTGAAGGCACTGACGTCGCTGCCATCGGCTCCCTGCTGAAGGGGCCGACCGTGATCGCTACTTCGGACGATCCGGTTGCGGCGCCAAAGGTTGCCGTCGAATTCGCCAAGGCGAACGAGAAGTTCGTCATCCTTGGCGGCTCGATGGGTAAAACCGTCCTGAATGTCGACAGCGTGAAGGCACTCGCCTCACTGCCGTCGCTCGACGAACTGCGCGGCAAGATCGTTGGCCTCATCGTAGCGCCGGCGACCAAGCTTGCTCAGCTCTCGAACGCGCCCGCGGCCAAGCTCGCGCGCGTCATCCAGGCTCATGCCTCAAAGGGCGAAGCGGCCTGACCCTTCGCTAATCTCAAACCTGGTTCGAACCAAACGTTTAAGGAAACAGATCAATGGCTGACTTGCAGAAAATCGTCGACGACCTCTCGAGCCTCACCGTGCTCGAAGCCGCCGAACTCGCCAAGCTCCTCGAAGAAAAGTGGGGCGTCTCCGCCGCTGCCGCCGTTGCGGTGGCCGGCCCGGCTGCTGGCGGCGGTGCCGCTGCTCCGGCTGAAGAGAAGACCGACTTCACCGTCGTGCTGGCTGCCGCCGGCGACAAGAAGATCGAGGTCATCAAGGAAGTCCGTGCCATCACCGGCCTGGGCCTGAAGGAAGCCAAGGACCTCGTCGAAGGCGCTCCGAAGCCGGTCAAGGAAGGCGTCAACAAGGACGAAGCCGACAAGATCAAGGCTCAGCTCGAGAAGGCTGGCGCCAAGGTCGAGCTCAAGTAATGCGCGATCCGGGAGCGCCGCAGGGCGCTCCCGGGCCATGCAAACGGCGTGCGGCAGGTTGTCGCGTGGCGCGTCGGACACAAGAAAGTGTGGGGATCCGTGGACTTAACCCTCGAATCTCCATTATTGCCTACCCATATGGGGTTGGCAGCGGAAAAACACGGTCGGTGGCGGGGACGGCAGGGTCCTCGGGCTAGGCCGTTGGGAGACAGTCAGATTTCGGGCTTTTTCAGTCCGTGAAGCGGAGCGTTTGGACGAGCGGGTGCAGTGATGCGCCCCGCGCGTCGTTTTGCGTTTTGAGGGCGATGGAAGCCGGGATTGGGATTTAATTCCTGACCACTGGCTTCGTTCCTTCGGGACGATTCGAAATTCAACCCAGGGCCGATGGCAGTCGCGTCCAGGAAGGTTCGCCAGACAAAGGCGACGAAAATGAGAGGCCACGATGGCGCAGCAGACATTCACCGGTCGCAAACGCGTACGCAAGTTTTTCGGTCACATCAAGGAAGTCGCCGAGATGCCGAACCTCATCGAGGTTCAGAAGGCATCCTATGACCAGTTCTTGATGGTCGACGAGCCGGCCGGCGGCCGCCTCGACGAGGGCCTGCAGGCGGTGTTCCGCTCGGTGTTTCCGATCTCGGACTTCTCCGGCACCTCGATGCTCGAATTCGTCCGCTACGAGTTCGAACAGCCGAAATATGACGTCGACGAGTGCCGCCAGCGCGGCATGACCTTCGCTGCGCCGCTCAAGGTGACGCTGCGCCTGATCGTGTTCGATATCGACGAGGAAACCGGCGCCAAGTCGGTGAAGGACATCAAGGAGCAGGACGTCTACATGGGCGATATCCCGCTCATGACGATGAACGGCACCTTCGTGGTCAACGGCACCGAGCGCGTCATCGTCTCGCAGATGCACCGTTCGCCCGGCGTGTTCTTCGACCACGACAAGGGCAAGACCCATTCGTCCGGCAAGCTGCTGTTTGCCGCGCGCGTGATTCCGTATCGCGGGTCCTGGCTCGACATCGAGTTCGACGCCAAGGACATCGTGTTCGCGCGCATCGATCGGCGCCGCAAGATCCCCGTGACATCGCTGATGTACGCGCTCGGTCTCGACGGCGAGCAGATCCTGTCGACCTTCTACAAGAAGATCGCCTACAAGCGGACCAAGGAAGGCTGGCGCGTGCCGTTCGATGCCAACCGTTTCCGCGGCTACTCGACCATCAACGACCTGATCGACGCCGACACCGGCAAGGTGGTACTCGAGGCCGGCAAGAAGCTGACCGTGCGCAGCGCGCGTCAGATGCAGGAGAAGGGCCTCAAGGCCCTGCGCATGTCGGATGAGGAGCTGGTCGGCAACTATCTCGCCGAGGACCTCGTCAATCCGAAGACCGGTGAAATCTACGCCGAAGCTGGCGAAGAGATCACCGAGAAGTCGATGAAGGTGCTGAACGAGCAGGGCTACAAGGACCTGCCGCTGCTCGACATCGACCACGTCAATGTCGGCGCCTACATCCGCAATACGCTCTCGGCCGACAAGAACATGACGCGTGAGGACGCGCTGTTCGACATCTACCGCGTGATGCGTCCGGGCGAGCCGCCGACGCTGGATTCGGCGCAGGCCATGTTCCAGTCGCTGTTCTTCGATGCCGAGCGCTACGACCTCTCCGCGGTCGGCCGCGTCAAGATGAACATGCGCCTCGAGCTCGATGCGCCCGACACCCATCGCACGCTGCGCAAGGAAGACATCCTGGCGGTCATCAAGACGCTGGTCGACCTGCGCGACGGCAAGGGCGAGATCGACGACATCGACCACCTCGGCAACCGCCGGGTGCGCTCGGTCGGCGAACTCATGGAGAACCAGTACCGGATCGGCCTGCTCCGCATGGAGCGCGCGATCAAGGAGCGCATGTCGAGCGTCGATATCGACACCGTGATGCCGCAGGACCTGATCAACGCCAAGCCGGCGGCTGCCGCAGTGCGCGAGTTCTTCGGCTCCTCGCAGCTGTCGCAGTTCATGGACCAGACCAACCCGCTGTCGGAGATCACCCACAAGCGGCGCCTGTCGGCGCTTGGCCCGGGCGGTCTGACCCGCGAGCGTGCCGGCTTCGAAGTCCGCGACGTGCATCCGACGCATTACGGCCGGATCTGCCCGATCGAGACGCCGGAAGGTCCGAACATCGGCCTGATCAACTCGCTGGCGACGTTCGCCCGCGTCAACAAATACGGCTTCGTCGAGACGCCCTATCGCAAGATCAAGGACGGCCGGGTCACCGACGAGGTGGTCTATCTGTCGGCGATGGAAGAGGGCCGCTACCGCGTCGCGCAGGCCAACGTGCCGCTCGATGCCAAGGGCCGCTTCACCGACGATCTGGTGGTCTGCCGCCACGCCGGCGAAGTGCTGCCGGTGACGCCGGACAAGGTCGACTATATGGACGTGTCGCCGAAGCAGCTGGTTTCGGTCGCCGCGGCGCTGATCCCGTTCCTCGAGAACGACGACGCCAACCGCGCGCTGATGGGCTCGAACATGCAGCGCCAGGCGGTGCCGCTGGTTCGCGCCGAGGCGCCGTTTGTCGGCACCGGCATGGAAGGCGTGGTCGCCCGTGACTCGGGCGCGGCGATCGCCGCGCGCCGCTCGGGCGTGATCGACCAGATCGACGCCACCCGCGTCGTGATCCGCGCCACCGAGGATCTCGATCCGACCAAGTCGGGCGTCGATATCTACCGGCTGATGAAGTACCAGCGCTCGAACCAGTCGACCTGCATCAACCAGCGTCCGTTGGTGAAGGTCGGCGACATCGTCAAGAAGGGCGACATCATCGCTGACGGTCCGTCGACCGATCTCGGCGAGCTCGCGCTCGGCCGCAACGTGCTGGTCGCGTTCATGCCGTGGAACGGCTACAACTTCGAAGACTCGATCCTGCTCTCCGAGCGGATCGTGAAGGACGACGTCTTCACCTCGATCCATATCGAGGAGTTCGAGGTGATGGCCCGCGACACCAAGCTCGGTCCTGAGGAAATCACCCGCGACATTCCGAACGTCTCGGAAGAAGCGCTGAAGAACCTCGACGAAGCCGGTATCGTCTACATCGGTGCGGAAGTTCGCGCCGGCGACATCCTGGTCGGCAAGATCACGCCGAAGGGCGAGAGCCCGATGACGCCGGAAGAGAAGCTGCTCCGCGCCATCTTCGGCGAGAAGGCCTCCGACGTCCGCGATACCTCGCTGCGCGTGCCTCCGGGCGTGCAGGGCACCATCGTGGAAGTCCGCGTGTTCAACCGCCACGGCGTCGACAAGGACGAGCGTGCGCTGGCGATCGAGCGCGAGGAGATCGAGCGTCTGGCCAAGGACCGCGACGACGAGCAGGCGATCCTGGACCGCAACGTCTACAACCGCCTCGCCGAGCTCCTGGAGAACCGCCAGGGCATCGCCGGTCCGAAGGGCTTCAAGAAGGATACTAAGATCACCCGCGCGGTGCTCGACGAGTATCCGAAGTCGCAGTGGTGGCTGTTCGCCTCGCCGAACGACAAGCTGATGGCCGAGATCGAGGCCATGCGGAAGCAGTACGACGAGTCGAAGAAGGGCCTCGAGCAGCGCTTCCTCGACAAGGTCGAGAAGCTGCAGCGTGGTGACGAATTGCCGCCCGGCGTGATGAAGATGGTCAAGGTCTTCGTCGCGGTGAAGCGCAAGATCCAGCCCGGCGACAAGATGGCCGGCCGTCACGGCAACAAGGGCGTGGTGTCGAAGATCGTGCCGATCGAGGACATGCCGTTCCTCGAGGACGGTACCCATGCGGACATCGTGCTCAACCCGCTCGGCGTGCCCTCGCGCATGAACGTCGGCCAGATCCTCGAGACGCATCTCGGTTGGGCCTGCGCCGGCCTCGGCAAGCGCATCGGCCAGACCATCGACGCCTATTATCAGAGGCAGGATCTCAAGCCGCTGCGCGAGACCCTGAAGAAGATCTACGGCGAGGATGAAACCATCAAGTCGCTGAACGACAACGAGCTGCTGGAGCTCGGCCGCAACCTCAGCCACGGCGTGCCGATCGCAACGCCGGTGTTCGACGGCGCCAAGGAAGCGGACATCGAGGAGATGCTGAAGCTCGCGGGCTTCGACGCCTCCGGCCAGTCGACCGTCTATGACGGCCGCACCGGCGATGCGTTCGATCGCAAGGTGACGATGGGCTACATCTACATGCTCAAGCTGCACCATCTCGTGGACGACAAGATCCACGCGCGTTCGATCGGTCCGTACTCGCTCGTTACCCAGCAGCCGCTGGGCGGCAAGGCGCAGTTCGGCGGCCAGCGTTTCGGCGAAATGGAGGTCTGGGCGCTGGAAGCCTACGGCGCCGCCTACACGCTGCAGGAGATGCTGACCGTGAAGTCGGACGACGTCGCCGGCCGTACCAAGGTGTACGAGGCGATCGTGCGCGGCGACGACACCTTCGAGGCCGGTATTCCGGAATCGTTCAACGTGCTGGTCAAGGAAATGCGCTCGCTCGGCCTCAACGTCGACCTGCACAATTCCAAGGTGGGACCGGCGCCGACGTCGGAAGCCGCCGAGTAACGCTTTGATTTATGCCCGGCGCGAAAACGCGCCGGGCCTTCGCGCTCCGCTCGGACGTTGAGTGGCGCGCGCGCTGACTAAAAGTTTCGAATTTGCTGCCGGTGACGATCGGCACGCGAGGAGAAGACCATGAATCAAGAGATTATGAATCTTTTCAATCCGACGACGCCGGCCCAGGTCTTCGACCAGATCCGGATTTCGATCGCGTCTCCGGAGAAGATTCTGTCCTGGTCGTACGGCGAGATCAAGAAGCCCGAGACCATCAACTACCGCACCTTCAAGCCGGAGCGCGACGGCCTGTTCTGCGCCCGCATCTTCGGGCCGATCAAGGACTACGAGTGCCTGTGCGGCAAGTACAAGCGGATGAAGTACAAGGGCATCATCTGCGAGAAGTGCTCGGTCGAGGTGACGCTGTCGCGCGTCCGGCGCGAGCGCATGGGCCACATCGAGCTGGCGGCGCCGGTCGCCCACATCTGGTTCCTGAAGTCGCTGCCGTCGCGCATCGGCCTCTTGCTCGACATGACGCTGAAGGATCTCGAGCGGATCCTGTACTTCGAATACTACGTCGTGCTGGAGCCGGGTCTGACCGCGCTGAAGGACCGTCAGCTGCTGTCGGAAGACGAGTATCTGAAGGCGCAGGACGAGTACGGCCAGGACAGCTTCACCGCCATGATCGGCGCCGAGGCGATCCGCGAGCTGCTGAAGGGCCTCGAGCTCGAGAAGCTCGAGGCGACGCTGCGTGCCGACATGGCGGAGACCGACTCCGACATCAAGCACAAGAAGCTCGCCAAGCGTCTGAAGATCGTCGAGGCCTTCCGCGTCTCCGGCAACAAGCCGGAATGGATGATCATGACGGTCGTGCCGGTGATTCCGCCGGACCTGCGTCCGCTGGTGCCGCTCGACGGCGGCCGGTTCGCGACCTCGGACCTCAACGACCTGTATCGCCGCGTCATCAACCGCAACAACCGCTTGAAGCGGCTGATGGAGCTGCGTGCGCCCGACATCATCATCCGCAACGAAAAGCGCATGCTGCAGGAGGCCGTCGACGCGCTGTTCGACAACGGCCGCCGCGGCCGCGTCATCACGGGTGCCAACAAGCGCCCGCTGAAGTCGCTCGCCGACATGCTGAAGGGCAAGCAGGGCCGGTTCCGTCAGAACCTGCTCGGCAAGCGCGTCGACTATTCGGGCCGTTCGGTGATCGTGGTCGGTCCCGAGCTGCGCCTGCACCAGTGCGGCCTGCCGAAGAAGATGGCGCTCGAGCTGTTCAAGCCGTTCATCTACTCGCGGCTCGACGCCAAGGGCCTCTCCACCACGGTGAAGCAGGCCAAGAAGCTGGTCGAGAAGGAGCGTCCGGAGGTCTGGGATATCCTCGATGAGGTGATCCGCGAGCATCCGGTGCTGCTCAACCGCGCGCCGACGCTGCACAGGCTGGGCATTCAGGCGTTCGAGCCGGTGCTGATCGAAGGCAAGGCGATCCAGCTGCATCCGCTGGTCTGCGCCGCCTTCAACGCCGACTTCGACGGCGACCAGATGGCCGTGCACGTTCCGCTGTCGCTCGAAGCGCAGCTGGAAGCGCGCGTGCTGATGATGTCGACCAACAACATCCTGCATCCGGCGAACGGCCAGCCGATCATCGTGCCGTCGCAGGACATCGTGCTCGGCCTCTACTACGTCTCGATCATGCGTGAAGGCCTGCCCGGCG
>CALRXG020000210.1:0-11141 GCA_943372075.1 Bordetella parapertussis
GATCGGGCGCCGCTTCCCCTGCGCCTATATCGACCCGCCCTGGCGCCGCAATGGCGGCTTCGGCAATCGCGCTTATGAGAACCACTACCCGACCATGACCTGGCCGGAGATCCTCGCCTATCTGCGCGGCATGCGCGACGTGCTGCTGCCGGACAGCTGGGCGTTCATCTGGATTCCGCGCGCGCATCTGCTCGCCCTGGTCGAGATCGAGATCGAGGTCACGATGTCGGCGACGGGCGAGGTCGGCCTCGCCAAGGTCATGATGCCGCTCGGCTACGCCGTGGCGCATGCGCTCGGGATGGACAGCTATTCGACCTGCTTCGTCTGGACAAAGACTGATGAGGAGCATCCGGACGACAGCGGCTCCGGTCTGATCGCATGGGACCAGGACGAGCTGCTGCTGCTGTTCAAGCGCGGCCGTGGCCTGCCGAAGCCTGAGGGCTCGGAAAAGTTCGGCTCCAACCATCGCGAACGTGCGCGGGAACATTCGCGGAAGCCGGATTTCTACCGGCACATGATCGCGACGATGGTCGGCAAGGATAAGGAAGGCCAGCCGCTGTCGGTGCTCGAGATGTTCGCGCGCGTCGATGCCGAGCATCCGCTGCCGCCGAATTGGCAGGCCAGCGGCAACCAGGCCGGCGAGAATTCAATAGGGAATGCGGTCGACGGTCCGGCGCAAGAGGGCGCGCCGGCGGGTGCAGAAGCGACCGCGAGCGAGGCCGCGCCGAGTCATGGCGGCGCGGCCTCCGAGATTGCGAACGGCAGCGACGTGATGCGTGCTGTCGAGCCTCCAGCCCCGCCGACCGATGTTGCCTCGGTCGTGCGTGGGGAAGTCGTTTCGGATGCCGCTGCGCCCGCAGCCCGCGCCGAACCAGCCGTGTCGCCGGCGAACCGACCTGGAGCTGATTTTGACGACGGCCTCGACATTCCGGCGTTCCTGCGCCGAAAGCCGGTCGCGCAGACCGAGATGGATCTCGCGCGTATCGATCGCGCGCCGCCCGAGGTCGTCGACGATCGCCTGCAAACCCGGCTGCCGCTGACCGATGACGAGGTCGAGCTGCAGATTGGCTTGCGAGCGCTCGATGCCGGCGAGGAGGTGCCTTGGACGGTCGTGCGCCAGCTGATCGGCGCGGGCTACGCGCATGCGACGACCACACGCGTCATGGTGACCGATCAGGGCCGGGAATGGCTGGCGAAGTTGGTCCCGCCTGCGACGGCAACGGTCGAGGCCCGCGCATGACGAGCAAGGTTGCCCTGACCCGACAGATCGCTGCCGTCGAGACCGAGCTGAAAGAGCGCAGCAGCGGCACTCGCACCAAGCTGAGCAGGTCTCAAGCCCAATTCCAACGCGACGGCCTCGAGGCCGCCGCGAACACGCTGCGCTGGCTGCAGCAAAATGAGGCGCGCATTAAGGGAGTGATCGGCCAATGAGGCGAGGCGACTGGATGCAAACCTATTCTGGCCGCAAGTTTTGGCCACTCGATCCTCGGCCGGAAGATGTTTCGATCGAGGACATCGCGCACGCCCTTTCTCTAGTCTGTAGGTTCGGCGGCCATTGTCTACGCTTCTACAGCGTAGCGGAGCACTCCATCCTTGTGTCTCAACACTGCGGCGAGGCGGATGCGCTTGCGGGATTGCTGCATGACGGCAGTGAAGCGTATCTGCTCGACATGGTTCGGCCGGTAAAGCGGTTCATGGCAGACTACCGCGCGGCCGAGGAGCGGCTGCAGCGCGTGGTCTTCGAAGCGTTCGGCCTCGATCCCGTGACACCGCCGGCGGTTAAGCGGGCGGACATGGCGCTGCTTGTGGCCGAGCGTGCGCAAGTCATGCGACCGACCGATGACGTCTGGTCGATAGATGCTGAGCCGCTCGATGTGTTGATTGATTGCTGTCCGCCCTACGCGGCCAAGACTCTCTTTCTCGATCGCTTTCATCAATTGACTCGGGTGCGCGGATGACGGGGCTCGAGATCGCCTCGGTCGCCGTCACCGCGTTCGGATTGTTCAGTTTCGGCTATGCGCTCGGCTGGTGTCATCGTGATCGCCTCGCGCAGTTGCTGCCGTCCCGAGAATTCCTCGACTCCGATGTCGAGATGCGCGCGCGGCGGCATCAATGACCTTGGCGCGGCATCGTTGGGGCGAGAAGTTGCGCTTTCCTCTCGCGCACAAGAGCGAGCAATGCTGCACGCGCTGCGACATCGTGAAGGTCGGCCGCCACGAATGCCCGGCTGGGCGCGATCTCTATTGGACCGAGTTTTGGCGCGATGGCGACCGTATCCCTTGCGAGCCGGGCAAGACGCCGCCGTGTGATGCGAGACTCGAGGTCGTGACGGCATGACCTCGGCCAGCGAACCGCTGCTCCGGCTGCTGATACGCCAGAACGAGGATGCCTTGCGCGAATTGCCGGCGTCTCAGCCATGGGACGCCAATTCTGAGGCCTGGCACCAGCACATGCGCGTGGTCGACGATCTGCGCGCGCAGACAATTCGCCTCAATGCCGCTCTCGACCAGCTGATCAGAAGCCCGCCGCCGCCACGGCGGCGCCGTACCTGGCGCGACCTGGCGCCTCCGCTGGCTTGAATTTGCGTTTCGTTGCGTTGCGTTCCCCACAAACCTTGAATCAGGAATTGAAGCTATGACGAGCGCGAAACGGCGACCTCGCCGCATCGCCGCCGACGAGGCGCACAGCTGGGCGCGGCATCTACGGCTGCGGAATCCCGGGGCGAAGGACGTTCTGAAAAGTCTGTCGATCTATGTCGACGGCGAGGGCTACTGCTGGGTTAGCATCCCGACGCTGGCCGATGACCTGGAGATGTCGCCGGACACCATACGCCGCCGGCTGGCCTGGCTGGAGATGGTCGGCGCGATCTCGCGCGAGGCGCAATGGATCGACGAGTACGGTGCCCGCAATGGGCAACAGCGCGGCCGCCGCACGACGGACAAGATCCGGCTTTTGTTCGAGGCCGATGTCGATGCGATCGAGGCGCGAGCGGCCGGCGAGATGGTCGACGTTGAAAACGATGTTGTTTCAAGGGCATCTGACCCTAGCAAATTGCGAGGGTCAGGCCCTCCCGTTGGGACTCGGTTGGGACTCGACCGACCCTCGCAATCGTGCGAGGGCCTAATCTCTGAACCTGAACCGGAAGGTTCCCCCGTAGCCCCCTTGGGGGGCGCGAGTGAGCTGTCGCAGGATCAGGATGAAAGCGAGCCGGAGCACTTCGCCGAGGCATGGGATGCATGGCCGGCGAAGCTGCGTCGCGATCTGGCGCTCGCCGAGTTCCGCAAGTTGACGGCCGAGGAGGCGAGGCTGTGCCGGGCATCGGTCCCGCACTTCCTGGCGATGCTGAAGGACCTTAAGCGCGACCACGTCCCGAATTTGAACATCTACGTTCGCAGCCGCGGCTTTCGCGAATTCCCGACAGCGTCGCTCGACGAGGTGCCGAAGGCTGGCCGAAGGAGTTACCGCATCGATAGTCACGAAGGTCGGGCGATCACTGCGCTTTATCGCTTCGGTCGCGGTTCGCTGTTCGAGCATCGCGGCAGGGTGACCTATCCGCTGCAGATCACGGCGCGCGTCCTCGCGTTCGCCGAATTGCCGGATGAGCGAGCCTGGTGCCGGATCGAGACGCCGGCACAGCTTGCGAGATGGTCGGAGTTTCTCAATGCGCACATCTATGGACGCCGCGCCGATCTCGGTCGCGGCTTCATGGCGCCGCATCCTTGGCCGCCGCGCAAGAATGGAACGTGGTCGAGCGACGACGCAGGCGAGGACGCGTGAACATGCCGTATGAAATCGGGCAGTTTGTCGGATACATTGCCGCCGACGAACGGCCAATCTCCGTGCCATTGCCGACAAGCTGGTACATCCTGCAGGTCACGCCTGGACGTGATGCCCCGGTGATGCAGGCACTCCGGCAGCGGCATGTCAGCGCGTATTGGCCAACCGTCGCCCGCACGGTTGATCGGAGAACTGGCGGGGAAGCACGCAGGTCGCATCTTGGACGAACGATCATCAAGGCGTTCCTGCCCGGCCTGATTTTCCTGCCAAACTTCGAGCTGTGCAATCTCGACAAGATCGAAGCCGTCGACAACGTCAGCGGCTTGCTCAAGGTTGGCCCGTGCTTGGCGCGACTGAAGGTCGAGGACATGCAACTCGTGCGGCTGCTGTCGCAGGCCTACAATGTGCCGCTCAGCCAGCGGAAGTACACGCTTAACCAACTGATCCGTATCGTCGACGGTCCGTTCGCTGGCTTTGTTGGTCAGATCGAGCGCCTTGACTCGAATGGGCGACTCAAGGTCTTTCTCGACGCCGTGATGCGCGGTGTCTCAGCCGATGTAGCCGAGACGCAGATCGAGCCGGTCGTTGTACGCAAGCGTGCAAAGACGGATCGACGTAGGGGTAGCCCTAGCGCAAGATCCTGATTCAGGTGACCACGCGCCGCGCGCCTCGATGGTTCCAAGCCCAGCCACTTGTGCTGGGCTTTGTCGTTGCTGAAGCTCGCGCCGCTTCACCAAAGGTGATGCGACGCGAGCCGAACACCGACCTTGCGTCCCGTGCTGAGTGGTTGGCTTGGCCGATGCTCGCGCGTGAGCTACTAGCAGCTCGCCAGTGTGGATTGCACCGGACTGATACGGGCATATCGCCCGTATCGCGAATAGCGGCCATGCATCGCGATCGCCTTTAGTTCCGTCGATCGACAGAGGCCTGCGGCACAATGTCTCGGCCTTCGCGGAAAGCGTTCAATGCCCTCGCGTCCGAAACAGTTCCAGGCACGGCGGCGAGTGGCGCGTCAGCAACTGAACGCTGGTTATGACGCTGACCGAGGTTCCGCGCGCGAGCGTGGCTACACCACGCGATGGGATGCTGCCGCCAAGGGCCATCGGCGCGCGCACCCGCTATGCCTTGGTTGTGAGGCGATCGGCCGCGTCACTGCCGCTGAGGTGACCGACCACGTCGAGCCACACAAGGGCGACCAGCATAAGTTCTGGGACGCCGAGATGTGGCAGTCCGCGTGCAGATGGCACCACGACGTCGTCAAGCAGAGACTCGAGATCATGTTCGGCAACGGCGAGATCGCCGTCGCCGATCTGTGGCTCGATAGCTCGGTCGCCATCCGGCTGACCATGGCCGAGCTGCCGCTGGGGTAGGGGGAGGGGGGTCAAAGTCTAGGACCCCCTCTCCCGGACCGGTTGTCTAGTCCGGCATTTTTTGCCGCAAAATTCTCCGGAATATTTTTTTTATGGGCCGTCATCCCGACAATCCGCTCGATCAGGCTGCCAAGGGCTTCCCTGGTAAGCGAAAGAGCAAGACGGAGAAGGCGATCGCCGAGGCCGAGCGCCTGGCGTCGTTGCTCGTCGCTGCGCGCGCGTCGACGCCGTCCGAGGGAAAGCCAGGATACCTGCACGATGCGCGGCTCAAGCCGGCGAGTGCGATGTGGGACGATTACGCGCCACGGCTCGATCGGCTGCATCTGCTCTCGCAGCTCGACCTGCACTTGTTCGGCATGTTCTGCATCTACGCGGCAGAATTCGTCGCGGCGAACGAGGATATCCTGACCAAAGGCTATTCGGTCCTGGTCAAGACTGTGTCGGGCGACAAGATGCCTCGCGAGAACCCTGCGGTCGCGCGCCGCGACTTTGCCGCCAAAATGACCATCGACCTGTCGAGCAGGTTCGGCCTGTCACCGCAGGATCGTCATCGGTTGCTCGCTGCCGGTGCTATGCACTTTGACGATGAGACGCTGTTCGGCCGCGCCGTGCAGCGGCCGGCGCCAGCGGCGGCCGAGGTAGAAAGCGCGCCGGCCGAGGAGCCGGTCCCCGCGCCGGTCGCGGAAGGGTCGGCGATCGGTTCGCTTGCCGGCTTCGACTCGGTCCCGCCTGGCATGAAGCCGAATTGACAATGCATGCAGGAACCACAACCGCAGTCGGACGTGTCCGCGCTGGCGATCGCGGCGGCCGCGGGGCCATCGCTGTATCCGGAGCCGGAATGGCTGACGCACGCCGCCGACGAGCTGGGCTATGCGTGGGCGCGCCTGGCATGGCAGCGTGCCTCGGCGGTGCCCGGCGCGTGGTTCGATGCGGCGAAGGCGCAGGCCGTGGTCGAGCGATGGCCGACCTGGTTCAAGTTGACGGTCGGCCGGTTCGCGGGCATCCCGTTTCGGCTTGGGCCGTGGCAGGAAATCATCGTGCGGCTGCTCGTCGGCTGGAAAGCGCCGACGGAGGTTATCGACCCGGAAACGCTGAAGCCGACGCAGGTTCACGTCCGGCTATTCCGCGAGCTGCGGCTGTGGGTGCCGCGCAAGAACGGCAAGTCGGAATTCCTCGCCGCGCTCGCATTGTTGTTCTGGGCAATCGAGGGCCAGCGCCGCGGCGCCGGCTTCTGCTTTGCGCACGACGAGAAGCAGGCGCGCGAAGTCTTCAACAAGATGGGCGACATGATCGCCTATGCGCCGCAGGTTTTCCGTTCACGGGTCACCGGCGAGGCGATCAAGGTCTTTGCGAAGCAGCTCTGGAATGCGGAGCTGCGCTCGCCCTTCGTGCTGATGCCCGGCAAAGCAAAGGGCGCGCACGGCCGCGCGCCGTTCGTCACGGTCGGCGACGAAATGCACGAATGGGTGTCGACCGAGCTGGCCGACACGTTGCGCCAGGGCGAGGGAACGTCGCTGCAGCCGATCAGGCTGTATGCGTCGACCGCCGGGCTGAAGTCGCAGAAAACCGGCTACCACCTCTGGGACGAAAGCCAGAAGATACTCGACGGTCGGATCGACGATCCGACCATCCTGGTTGTGATCTTCGCCGCTCCGGAGGATGCGGACTGGCGCGATCCGAAGGCCTGGCGCGCCGCGAACCCATCGCTCGGTCTGTCGCCGACCGTGGCGTTCCTGCAGGGCGAAATCGCAAGGGCGCATACGCCGGCGGCCGAGGCAGCGTTCCGGCGCTATCATCTGAATCAGTGGGTCGAGGACTTCGCTCGCTGGATATCGCTGCGCAAATGGGACGCGGCCTGTCCGGATCGCGAAGCCTGGCGCAAGCGGCCGGACGAGCTGAGGGGCCGCGAGTGCATCCTGACATTCGACTCGACCAAGTCTTTCGACCTGGCGTCGATGTGCTTGCGGTTTCCGCCGATCGAGCCGGGCGAGCTGACCAAGTTCATTTGGCGTTTCTGGCTGCCGACCGACACGATCGAGCAGCGCATCAAGGCCGAGCGAACGCCATTTGATCAATGGGTCGCGGCCGGCGCCATCACGCCGATCCCCGGCGGGGTTTTCGAGCTGGATTACGCCGTCAAGGCCGCGCTGCAGGCCTGTGCCGATTACCGCGTCACCCGCATCGGCTGGGACTCCTGGAATGCCCTGGAATTTTACAACCGCATGGTGAAGGCCGGTCAGCCCGAGGATCTGTTCCTCGAAATGCGGTTCGGCACCAAGTCCCTCGGCCAAGGGACAAAGGAATTCGAGCGGAAGGTTTTCGGCTCGGAGATGGATCACGGCGGCAATCCTGTCGCCCGCTGGATGGTGGGGCACTGCAACGTGCGGTTTGACGAGAACATGAACTATGTCCCGGCGAAAAAGCGATCCGCGGACTCGATCGACGGCATCGTGGCGGCCGTGATGGCCGAGGCGATCGCGATGGCGCCGGCCGGGCCGACTGCCGCCCTGGTGTTGCTATGAGCTGGCTTTCCTCGCTCCTCGGAACGTCGTCGCCGTCCGTGACCGTGCCGGAACACTTCGAGCCGCCGAAGAATCTGGAGCAGACGCCGCTGACGGATTTCCGCTATGGCAGCCAGGCATGGCATGAGCTGTTTGGTCCGCATCAAGGTCTGCCGCCGCTGACCGAGCATGCGGCGCGCTCGGTCACATCGATAACGGCCTGCGTCAACCTGATCTCGGGCGTAACGGCCACGCTGCCGGCGTCGATCATGGGCGTCGACATCCCGACCGGAGAGCGGTCGCCGCTGGTGACTGACGAGTTGCGCTGGGTCCTCAACGAGGAGATGTCGCCGCTCTGGCCGGCGTCGGTCGGCTGGGAATTTCTGGTCGGCTCGATGCTTTACGAGGGTGACGCGGTGGCGATCATCAAGCGCGATCGGGCGAACGGGTATCGCCCGGTCGGGCTCGAGCCGGTGCATCCGCTCCGCGTGCAGAACACGATCGTGCCGGCCACCAAGCGGATGGTCTATCGAATCTCGCCGCAGTTCCTGCCGGATGGCTCGATCGTCGGCGAGACCGAGATTTACGACCAGGACGACATCGTCCATGTGCCCGGTTTCGGCTTCAACGGCCTGCGCGGCATGTCGCCGCTACGCTATTCGCTGCGAAACGCGGGCGGAATCGCCCATGCGGCGCAAGAGTTCGCCGGCCGCTTCTTTGTGAACGGTGCCCGGCCGGACTACGCGCTGTCGACCGATCAGCAGCTCGCTGAAACCAAGGTGAAGGAAATCCAGAACCTGATCGACGAGCGGCATCGCGCCGTCGAGAACGCGCACCGGCCGATGCTTTTGCATTCGGGGCTGAAGATGACTGCGCTGCAGGTCTCCCAGGCGGACATGCAGCTGTTGATGCAGCGGCAGTTTCAGGTCGAGGAGATCGCGCGCGCCTATGGCGTGCCGCCGTTCATGATCGGCCACAACGAAAAGACCACGTCTTGGGGCTCCGGCGTCGAGGCGATGTCGATCGGATTCGTGCGCTACACGTTGCGGCCGCATCTGAACCGTTTCCAGGTGGAGTTGAACCGCAAGCTGTTTCGCACGGCCGCGCGAATCGTCGAATTTGACACCTCCGACCTCGAGCAGGCCGACACCAAGACGCTCTACGAGTCGTTGCGGTCGGCCGTTGGCCGAGCTGGAGAGCCACGGATCATGACGCCTGATGAGGCGCGCGCGCGGCTCCGGCTCAAGGCGATGAAGGGCGACGCCGCAAAGCTCGGCGTCAATGCTGGCGCCGCGCCGGCCAAGCCTGCCAACGACGATCAATCCAGTAGTGGGGAACCCGCATGAAGCCGCGCAATAGCCTGTTCAATCTGCTTTCGGCGAACGCCAAGCGCGGTAGTTTCCGCGCGGACGCGTCCAGCAATTCCATCGAGCTGTACGATTTTATCTGCTCCTCGGAAGATGAGGCGGCGTGGTACGGCGGCGTTTCCATGCAGGGTTTTGCCAGAGCTCTCAAGTCGATGTCCGGAACGGTGCATCTGCGCATCAACTCGCCTGGTGGCGACGTGTTCGCCGGCGTCGCGATGGCGCAGTACATGCGTGAATACGACGGCGACATCGTCGCGCATGTTGACGGATATGCGGCCTCGATAGCTTCGATCATCGCCATCGCCGCCGACAAGGTCATCATGGCGCCTGGCGCGATGATGATGATCCACAAGGCCTGGAGCTGGGGTGTTGGGAATTCGGATGATTTCCTCGCGACCGCCGGACTGCTCGAAAAGATCGACGGCCAGCTCGCCGAGCAGTATGCGGCCCGCGCCGCCGGCAAAACGTCGCTCGACGATTTCGCCGCCATGATGGCCGCTGAGACCTGGTTCACGGGTCAGGAAGCGATCGACGCTGGCTTGTGCGATGAGCTGGCGCCCGAAAAGGACAAGGCCGCCAGCCAGGCTCGCGCGCTATGGGACGTCTCCGCGTTCAAGCGCGGGCCGGCGCTATCCAGCCAGAGTAATCCCGACGCCGCCGCGATCGCAGCGGCGCAGGCTGCGGCCGTTGCGACCGCAGTCGCCGAATCCGAGCACGCACAGCGCAAACGGCTGCTGCAGCTCGTCACTGCTGCCTAGCGCGCCGCGCCGAGCAGACCTGCCGCCGCGGCCGTTCGGGCCGCTGCGTTCTCCAACCATGTCATCATGAGGAAAGACATGAGCCTTCAGCAACTCCGAGAACAGCGTGGCGCGATCGCGGCCAAGATGCGCGCGCTGACCGACAAGCCGGCCGACAAGTGGAACAAGGAAACCGATGGCGCCGAGTGGGATCAGCTGCTCGCTCAGCTCGACGACGTCGACGCCGCGATCGCGCGCATCAACAAGATGAACGCGATGGCGGCCGAGCAGCTCGAGCGCGACGCGATCGCCGTCGTCGCCGAGCGCGTGGCGCACGACAAAAAGTCGCCGCAGGCGCTGATTTTCGCCAAATGGTTGCGCGGTGGCGACCAGGCGCTTTCGGCCGAGGATTGGGTTGCGTATCGCAAGGACAGCAATGTCCTCAACACGATGTCGACCACGACAGGCTCGCAGGGCGGCTACACCGTCCAGACCGAGGTCGCCAAGCAGGTGCTCGACGCCCTCAAGGCTTACGGTGGCATGCGGGCGGTGGCGGAGGTGTTCGCAACCGCCGGCGGCAACCCGATGCAGTATCCGACCTCCGATGGTACCTCGGAGACCGGCGAAATCATCGGTCAAAACACCACGGCGACCGGGCAAGACGTCGCGTTCGGCACCCTGCCGCTGAACGTCTACAAGTTCTCGTCCAAGTTCGTCGCGGTCCCCTTCGAACTGCTGCAGGACTCGAGCGTGGATGTCGAAGCCTTCGTTACCAAGCGGCTGATCACGCGCCTCGGTCGCATCACCAACACCAAGTTTACGGTTGGTGCGGGCGACGGCTCGAATGAGCCGAATGGCGTCATCACCGCCGCAACGGTTGGCGTTACCGCAGCGAACGGCTCCTCGCAGGTGACGGCGATTGTGTATGACAGTCTGGTTGACCTGCAGCATTCGGTAGATCCGGCGTATCGGGCTGCCGGCAACTGCAAGTTCATGATGCACGATCTGTCGGTGAAGGTGATCCGCAAGATCAAGGACGGGCAGGGGCGCCCGATCTTTGTGCCGGGTTACGAGGTTGGCTCGCCGAAGGGCGCGCCGGATTCGATCCTCGGTGATCCGATTCAGGTCAACCAGGACGTCGCGCCGATGGCAGCGAGCGCCAAGTCGATCGCCTATGGCGACTTCTCTTACTACAAGATCCGTGACGTCATGGATGTGACCATGTTCCGTTTCACGGATTCGGCGTTCACCAAGCTCGGTCAGGTTGGCTTCCTCGCCTGGATGCGCTCCGGCGGCAACCTCGTCGATGTCGGCGGCGCGGTGAAGCTGTTCGTTAACGCCGCGACCTAACGCGATCGTTGATCGAGGGGCTGGAAGGGCCGGGGCATT
>CALRXG020000211.1:0-11137 GCA_943372075.1 Bordetella parapertussis
AGTCGGCCGGACGGCCGCTCCCGCTAGTGTCGAAAGGCCGCGGGGGAGGAAAGTCCGGGCTCCATCGACATGCGGTGCCGGATAACATCCGGCGGGGGCGACCCCAGGGAAAGTGCCACAGAGAACGAACCGCTCCCTCTCCGGAGGAAGTAAGGGTGAAAAGGTGCGGTAAGAGCGCACCGCGTCGCCGGCAACGGCGACGGCATGGCAAACCACACCGGGAGCAAAACCGAATAGGGACGGCAACGCGGTTAGTTCGCGCACGCGCGATAACACCGCAGGGCGATGTCAGGCCCGCTGTCCGGGTAGGTTGCTCGAGGCAAGGTGCAAACCTTGTCCCAGAGGAATGGCCGTCACGTACCGTTCGAAAGAATGGTGCCCTACAGAACCCGGCTTACAGGCCGGCTGATATCTTGGAGTATGAGGGGCTCGGCGCAGCACGCCGGGCCCCTCGCCATTTCGGCCGGCACGATCGCATTCGATTTGCTAGACTGCGCTCGCGGAGGGATCGCAGATGGACCTTCAGAAGATCATGGCGAAGGCACGAGACGTCGCCAGGAGCACTGGGACGATCACGACCGAACAACTCAACGGCTTGTGCCCGAACCGGATGGAGCCTGAAGACATCGCGGCTCTTTTTGCTGCGCTGCGGACCGAGGGAATTCGCCTCAAGGACGACGACGCGGAGAAGTAGCAGCCGGCGTGCTGGGACGCCCCCAATCCGGCCCCTGACCTGCAGCAAGGGATTGGCCTGATCGCAGACGTGTTCTGAGCTCAACCCGAACACACCGCCAGATTAGCCATCGAGCAGCATCGGCGTTATGATGGGCCGGAGCTGGACGTGTCCTTCTGCCCGCGATTCAAGCAATCAAGAGGAGGAGTGAAGATGTCGGTCGCCTGCAAATACGAACGCAGCATTCTCAGCCATGAGGAATATGAGGCGATCCGCCTGACGCATCACCCCGCCATCTACGACGTCGTGGTCGCCGAGCTCGAGGCCATGCGCGCCCGCCTGCGGCAGATGCGCGCGAAGGAGCGCACGGTGAGCCGGCACAAGCAGCGCGAGAGCCGCGGCAAGGGCGAGCCACGCGGAGCAAGCTTTCCAGGGACCGCCTCGCATGCCTCCGAACGCAAACAGGTGTTCGCCGCGGCACTGAAGCGGGTCAACACGGAGATCAAGCGTCAGCACGACCTGGCAGCGCGGACCGCGCATATCGAGGCAGCTCGGAAAGCCCTCGCGATGCACCGGGCCGCCAGCTTCACGACGCGCCCCGCCTCCGGCGCCAACGCGAGCGAAGGCATCGCGTCGAAGCCGAGCGAGCGCCGGAGAAAGATCATCGCCGGCGCGAAGGTCGGACGCGTATCGCAGGCGACGAAAGTCGCCCAGGCCGTACGCGACGCGCGCGGCGCATGACGACGAGAGGTTAAGCCACGATCTCCTGCAGCATCGCCATCAGCGCCTCCGGCGCTGTGACGTTCGGCGAGTGGCTGGCATCGATCTCGCGATAGCGCCAGCCGGCCTCGTGCTTCGTGCGTCTGGCAAACTGGCCGAACGTATCCGCCGGCGTGATGCGCGTGGCATAGATATAGCTGCGCGGCAGGCTGGTCTCGCCATGCTGCAACCGCAGCTTCTGCTCGAAACATTTGACCGGCATGTCGACGCGACGGGCGGTCAGCCATTCGACGTCTTCGGGAGATGTATCGGGCGGCGTCGGCATCGGCGGAATGCGCCAGCCGTCACCATTGCACGCCGCTTCCCGCATCTTGTCGATCGCCACCTCGGTGAGATCGAACAGCGACTGGCCATCGCGCGGCACGAAGGCGTCGATATAGATGATCCGCGCGATGCGCTCGCGTACCCGGTCGGCGACGCCGGTCGCAACCATGCCGCCGTAGGAATGCCCGACCAGCACGATGTCGCGCAAATCCTCATATGAAATGACACCGAGCATGTCCTGGATATGCGCTTCGAGGTCGAGCCCTTGATGCGCAAGGTGCGCGCGCTCGCCGAGCCCGGTGTAGCTCGGCGTGATCAGCCGGTGGCCGGCGGCCTGCATCAGGGGATGCATCTTCTTCCACGCCCATCCCGCCGACCAGGCACCGTGACAGACCAGAAAGGTTTTCGAACTCGCAGTCATGGGGATATTCCATTCCGATTGTCGTTGATGAGCGGCGATTTTGAAGTGTACCCGCCGCTCGCGTGGTGTAAACGTCGCCGCAACGATCACAACAACGAGATAAGGATGACCCCGGCAAGCTACGCGGTCCTGTTCTTCGGCGCGCTAGCCGGTGGTTTCGTCTCCGGTCTCGCCGGCTTCGGCACCGCGCTGATGGCGCTCGGGATCTGGCTCTATGTACTGCCGCCGACGCTGGCGGTGCCGCTGGTGCTGGTCTGCTCGGTGATCGCGCAGCTCTCGACGCTGCCCTCGATCTGGAAGCACATCGATTTCCGCCTGGTCTGGCCGTTCGTCATCGCGGGCCTGGCCGGCGTGCCGATCGGCATCCGGCTGATCGCCCGTGCCGACCCTGACGTCTTCAAGCTGACGATCGGCATCTTCCTGCTGGTGTTTCCGACCCTGCTGTTCCTGCAACGCAAGCCGATGTCGATCAGCTTCGGCGGCAAATGGGCCGACGCCGTGATCGGATTTGCCGGCGGCATTCTCGGCGGCCTCGCCGGACTGTCCGGTCCGCTGCCGATCCTGTGGGCGAGCCTGCGCGGCTGGGGCAAGGAGCAGCGCCGCGGCGTGTTACAGATCTTCAACTTCACGATCCTGGCGGCGGCGCTGCTGGTCCAGATCGCAAGCGGCTTGGTGAAGCCAGAACTGATCTGGCTGGTGGCCTGCGCGTTTCCGGGGACGCTGCTCGGCGCCTGGCTCGGCGCGCGGCTGTATCACGCGCTCAGCGACCGCAACTTCGCCGACGTGGTGCTCGTGCTGCTGTTTCTATCCGGCGTCGCGCTGGTGTGGAACGGGTTGGCGCCGCGATGATGGATCGCCACGACACGTTGGCTGAGCCGGTCATCCGACCGGCTCAAGATCAGCGCGTTCCGGCGCGACCTCGCGCGCCGGCGGTGCGAGACGTTTCCTGAATTGGCGGCGTAGCAACCACACGCTCAAGCCGGCCTGCAGCGTCGTCGACACGATCGACAGGTACCACACGTGCTCGATCCGGAAGCCGGGCTGCGTCGAGAGCCAGATCACCGGCACCGCGTAGGTGACAAGGCGCACGATCGAGCTCACCAGCACCGGCCTGGTGTTGCCGAGGCCCTGAAACATGCTGTTGCAGGTGAAGACCAGCCCTTGCGCGACGAGATTCAGCGAGACGAAGTGCAGGAACTGGGCGGCGACGGCCATGGTCTCGCGATCATTCGAAAAGCCGTCGAGCAGCAGCCCCGGTTTCCAGTGCGCGAGAATCGTGAAGACGATCATGACGACGGTGCCAATCGACACCGCCTTGACAAAGGTCTCCTGCACACGCTTGCCATTGCCGGCGCCAAAATTCTGTCCGGCGATCGGACCGGCAGCGAGCGCGACCGCCAATGCCGGCATCTGGATCAGGCCGAGCACGCGCGTGCCGATGCCGAAACCGGCCTGCGCCGCCGGGCCGAAATCGCGCAGCACATAATAGATTACGCCCATCCACGCGAAGATGAGCGCGAACTCACCACCCGCAGGCAAGCCGACATTGAGGATCCGCATCCACTGGCGCAGCTGTGGACGCCATTGCGCGGGATTGAAGCCGACATAGCGTTCGAGCTTACGGAAATACGCGAACAACATCAGCACGCCGATCAGAACGGCGATCGAACTTGCGAGACCTGCCCCGGCAACGCCGAGCGCATGACCGGTGCCCCAGCCAGCGATCAGGACCGGCGCCAGCGCGATGTTGATGATAACAGCGACCGCCTGCACCAGCATGCTGGGCCGCACGATGCCGGTCGCCCGCAGCGCGGACGCCATCACCTGGATGATGAATTGCAGCGCCAGCGCCGGCATGAACCACAACAGGTAGGTGGTGCCCGCGTCGACGGTCGCCTGGTCGGCCGCGATCGAGCGCATATAGAGGCGCGCCAGCACGGCGCCGGCACCAAGCGTCAGCAGAGCGCAGAGCACCGACAGCACGATCGACTGATTGAACACGAGGTTGGCGTCGGCGCGGTCCTCGCGGCCGGCGGCATGTGCGATCAGCGCGACGGTGCCGACGCCAAGCACCTGCATCAGCGCGTTGACGAGGAAACCGGCATTGCCGGCTGCCGCCACGCCCGCAACGGCGGCGTCGCCGAGACCGGCGACAAAGTAGAGGTCGACCAATTGGCAGATCATGATCGTGATCATGCCGACCACGATCGGAGGCGCCATGGTCAAGATGTGGCTCACGATGGAACCGCGCGTGAGGTCTTTCATTACAATTCCATTCTCAAATCCGGTCTCAGTATCAATTGGCGCGTGGCTGAAAGACATCAGCCACGCGCCATTGCATCACTCCGCCGCGGCCTCCCGGCCGAACTCGGTCGCCTGCCGCTCGAACAGGCCGCGGTAGGTGCCGCCGGGACGGACGGCAAGCGCCTCATGCGTGCCCTGCTCGACGATCTCGCCGCGATCGAACACCAGGATGCGATCCATGCTGCGCACCGTCGACAGCCGGTGTGCGATCACGATCGAGGTGCGACCCTTCATCAGCCGCTCCATCGCCTGCTGGATCAGCGCCTCGGATTCCGAATCGAGGCTGGAAGTGGCCTCGTCCAGGATCAGGATCGGCGCATCCGCCAGGAAGGCGCGCGCCAGCGCGACGCGCTGCCGCTCGCCGCCCGACAGCTTGACGCCGCGCTCGCCCACCAGCGTGCCGTAGCCTTTCGGCAGACGCATGATGAAGTCGTGCGCATTGGCAAGCCGCGCCGCCTGCTCGATCGCCTCCAGGCTTGCGCCGGGCCGGCCATAGGCGATGTTCTCCGCCAGCGTGCGGTGGAACAGGATCGGTTCCTGCTGCACGATCGCGATCTGGCTGCGCAGCGATTGCTGTGTCGCCTGCGCGATGTCCTGGCCGTCGATCAGGATCTGGCCACCGGTGACGTCGTACAGCCGCTGCACCAGCTTGACGAAGGTGGTCTTGCCGGAGCCGGAGCGTCCGACCAGGCCGACGCGCTCGCCGGCGTCGATGTCGATCGACAACCCGTCATAGAGCGGCCGGCGATGGCCGCCATAGTGGAACGTGACGTCGGCGAACACGATGCGGCCGCCCTGGATATCGATCGGCGCGGCGCCTTCCGCATCGACGATGCCAAGCGGCTCGTCATGGATCTGCACAAGCTCCTCCATGTCATTCACCGAGCGCTGCAGATTGTTGATGTGCATGCCGACGTCACGCAGATAGGCATGGATGATATAGTAGCTGGTCAGCACATAGGTGACGTCGCCCGGCGTGGCGTGGCCCTGCGTCCACAGCAGGATCGCGCCGCCGATCACCGAAGCGCGGAAGCACAGCAACACGAGGAGTTGCGCCGTCGAGGTGTGGTTGTAGCGGAGCCAGGTCCGCCGCACCCGGCGCCGCCAGCGGCTGATGACGCCGTCGAGCCGGATGTCCTCGCGCGTCTCCGCGCCGAACGACTTCACCACCGCGTTGCAGGTCAACGCGTCGGCCAGCGTACCGCCGACCTTGGTGTCCCAGGCGTTGGAGACGCGCGCCGCCGGCGCGACGTAGTGCACCTGGAACAGCATGGTCATGACGACATAGATCACCGAACCAATTGCGATCACGGCACCGAGCTGCGGCCAATGCATGCCGAGCAGGATCATCGAGCCGACCAGCACGATGAGTGACGGCAGCAGCGCCATCAGGATGGTGTCATTCAACAGGTCGAGCGCCCACATGCCGCGCGTGATCTTGCGCACGGTGGAGCCCGCGAATGAATTGGCGTGCCAGTCGGTCGAGAAGCGCTGCACCCGCATGAAGGCCTGTTGTCCGACGTCGGACATGGTCTTCAGCGTGAACGGCACGATGGTCTGGATGCCGACCAGCCGCAGCAGCAGCGACAGCGCGCCGAGGCCGACGATGGCGCCGAACGCCAGCATCGCTGCATGGCGTGCGACGGCATCACCGGCACCCGCGGTCAACGCGTCGACCAGATGACCGGAAAATATCGGCATGAACAGGTCGGCCGCGGTCGCGCCGAGGAATCCGGCCGTCACCGCAGAGGCGCGGAATGGCTGTTGCAGCCAATGTCGGAACACGAAGGGCAGCACGATCCGGATCGCGGCCGGTCGCTTTGACGTCAGAGAGGTCATGGTACGTTCCCAGCCACGCATGCGCTGCGCCGGCTGGCTCCATCTGAGGCGACGTGCAGACGGAATCCGGCCGCAAGCGTCGCTGAAAACAATCGGTAAGGTGTTGGGAAGTTTGGATGATCGGGCATCAAGCCCGATCAGCGCTGGGACCTAATGCGCGAGAGCGCCCAGCAGCAACGAACGCGGGCGCACGGTCTGCGAAACAAACGACATCATGTGCATCTCCCCGGTTCGTGAAACGATGCCGCTGCTTATAAATGCATCACGCGCGATTGGCAAGATGACAAGCGCGTGAGTGCGTCAATGTGTCGATCGTGCAACGCTGTTCACGCCAACGGGTGCACACCGCGCGCGCTGTCGGTGCGATTAGTGCGCGTCGCCGGCGGCCGCCGTCATCGGTGGCGGCTTGTTGACGAACAGCACCAGCAGGCTGAGCGCGACATAGAACAGCGACAGCATGAAGAAGGCGTCGCCATAGCTCATCACCTGGGCCTGGCGGTGCACGAGCTGCGAGAGCTGCTTCATCGCCATGGTGGCGGCATCGCCCATGCCCTGCAGGCGCTGGGTGAAATTGTTCAGCGTCTCGACCGCGGTGGCGTTACCCCAGGTCACGCGGTCCTGCAGCCGCGAAATATGCAGATCGGTCCGGTCGTTGAGCACCTCGTTGATAACGGCGAGCCCGACCGCGCCGCCGAGGTTGCGCATCAGGTTGAACAAGCCCGAGGCGTTCTTGACGCGGTCCGGCTGCAGCGTCGCGAGCGCGATGTTGTTGGTCGGCACCATCGCGCACATCATGCCGATGCCGCGCAGGATCTGCGGCACCAGAAGCTCGTAGAAGTCGTACTCGCGGGTGATCCAGGTCATCTGCCAGGAGCCGAGCGCGAAGGTGACGAGACCGAAGGCGATGATGTAACGCAGATCGACCTTCTGCATCAGCCGGCCGACCACCGGCGCCATGAAGAACATCGTCATGCCGGAGATGAACATGGTCTCGCCGATCATCAGCGCGCTGTAGCCGCGGATCTCGGCCAGATAGCGCGGATAGACGTAGGTGAGGCCGTAGAGCCCGATGCCGATGCAGAACTGCAGCACGCAGCCGACCGCGAAGTTGCGGTTGGAGAAGGCATACAGATCGACGATCGGCTCTTCCGCGGTCAGCACGCGCCAGAAGAAGGCGATCGCCGAGACGAAGCAGATCGCGGCGCAGATCGCCACCGACGTGTCCTGCAGCCATTCATATTGCGGGCCTTCCTCCAGCACATATTCGAGCGAGCCGAGGAAGCCGCCCATGAAGATCAGGCCCCACCAATCGAAGCGGTCGAGCAGCGCGAAGTTCGGCTGGTCGAAATCGATCAGCGCCAGCACACCTATGGTGATGATGATGCCGGGCACGATGTTGATGAAGAACAGCCAGTGCCACGACATCAGGTCGGTGATGTAGCCGCCGACGGTCGGGCCCACGGTCGGCGCCAGCGTCGCGACCAGCCCGATGATCGGAGCCACGATGTAGAACTTGGAGCGCGGGAATATCGTGTAGGCCGAGGCGAACACGGTCGGGATCATGCCGGCGCCGAGGAAGCCCTGCAGCGCGCGCCACAGGATCATCTGCTCGATCGACGAGGCGAAGCCGCACAAAAGGCTCGACACGGTGAAGCCGAACGCCGAGATCGCAAACAGCAGCCTGGTGCCGAGCGCGCGCGACAGGAAGCCGGACAGCGGGATCGCGATCACCTCGGCGATCAGATAGGCGGTCTGCACCCAGGACACTTCGGTCGACGACGCCGACAGGCCGGCCTGGATCTCGGTGAGCGAGGCCGAGACGATCTGGATGTCCAGGATCGACATGAACATGCCGAACACCATGATGATGAAGGCGACCACCCGCTTGGGCTGGAGCCGCTCGGACTCGGAAGCACCGGTCATCATCGAAGGCGAGGCAGTGGTCGCGTCGGCCATGGGCTCATCAGGCTCCGCGCTTCGAACCGTCGGTTCGAAGCTTCAAGGCATCACTGCGGATGGATCATCATCGGCGCGTCGAGGTCGGTATCGGCGTCGGCGTCGGCCGCGCCTTCGCGCGTGTCGACGGTGGTGTAGACCGACATGCCGGCGCGCAGCATGCCCTGCTTCGCGACGCTGTTCGGGACCCGGATGCGGACCGGCAGGCGCTGCACGATCTTGGTGAAGTTGCCGGTGGCATTGTCGGGCGGCAGCAGCGTGAACACCGAGCCCGCTGCCGGCGAGATGCTGTCGACGATGCCGGTGAACTTGCGGAAGCCGTAGGCGTCGACCTTGATCGTCACCCGCTGGCCGGGACGGATGCGCTTGAGCTGGGTCTCTTTGTAGTTGGCATCGATGAAGACGCCGTCGAGCGGCACCACATTGCCGAGCCGCTGCCCGACATTGATGTAGTCACCGGTATTGACCAGGCGGTTGGAGAAGCTGCCGTCGACCGGCGCGCGGACATTGGTGAATTCGAGATCGCGCTCGGCCTTGGCGAGCTGGGTCTGCAACTCGGCGAGTTGGGCGCGGGCCTCGGCCTGCTGCGCCTTCGTCACCTCGACATTGTCCTTGGCCGCATCGTAGGCCGCCTGCGCCGAGCGCACCGCTGCCGCGCCCTGGTCGCGACCGGCTTCGGACACCTCGAAGGTGGCGCGCGAGGCGAAGCCCTTGGTGCTCAGTGCCTGCTGGCGATCGTAATCGAGATCTGCACGCTTCAGACCGGCCTCGGCGGACACCAGCTGCGCCTGCGCCTGCTCGACCGAGCTCACCGCCGCCGCGACCTGGCGGCCGATGCGATCGATCGTCGCCTGCTGAGTCCCGATCCTGGTGCGGGCGGCGTCGACCGCGATGCGATAGTCGCCGTCATCGATCCGGAAGATCACATCGCCGGCGCGCACCAGCGCATTGTCACGGGGCAAGATCGCCGCAATGTGGCCCGCGACGCGTGCGCCGAGCATGGTGTTGTTGGCGCGGACATAGGCGTCGTCGGTCGAAATATAGAAGCGCCCGACCAACACGTAATAGGCGGCATAGCTCGCGGCGGCGATCGCCAGCAGGCCGATCACGCCGATCATCACGTATTTGCGCTTGCTGGATTTCGGCGCCGCGACAGCCGGCGCCGCGGCCGTCTGCTCCGGCTCAGACGCGGGCGGGGCCTCAGCGGGACGCTTGGCCTCGTCAGCCCGGCCCTGCTCTCCGAGATCGCCGGATGCCTCGCGCGCCATCACGTCCTCGGCCATCTCAGGCTCGGACCGAACAATGCGTGCAGCCTGGTCTCGTGCTGCGGCCATAGCCGAGGCTCCCCATAAAAAATCTCGACGCCCGCAATGGCGAAATAAGGGCCGTGCGGCGCATCGTCACTCCCACCAATACCATTGACCGAACGGTTCGGTCAATCTATATTCCCGTCCCATGGATTATAAGGCTTCGATTCTTCGCGTGCGCATTTTCGGTTGAGTTCTTTCGCGAGAAGCTAAATCAATGGTTGCAGCACCCCGAACCACCCTCCACGCCGTCGGCGAGGAGGAATCCTCGAAACGTCGCCAGATCCTGGACGGCGCCCGCAAGGTATTCTTGGAGCTCGGCTTCGATGGCGCCAGCATGGGCGAGATCGCCCGCGCTGCCGCCGTGTCCAAGGGCACGCTCTATGTCTATTTTCCGGACAAGGCCGGGCTGTTCGCCGCAATCGTCGAGGAAGAGAAGCTCGAGCAGGGCAAGGTCGCGTTCAATTTCGATCCGACGCGCGACGTCGACACCACCCTCTCGGAATTCGGCCGCGCCTATGTCGCGTTGCTGTGCCGGCCCGGCGGCGGCTCGGCGATGCGCACCGTCATGGCAATCGCCGAGCGGATGCCCGAGCTCGGCAGCCGGTTCTATACCAACGTGATCTTCCACACCGTCAACCGCTTCGCCGCCTATCTCGAGGCGCGCACGGCGCTCGGCGACCTGGTGATCGACGACTATCAACTCGCGGCTTCGCAGTTCATGCAGATGTGCCAGGCGACGCTGTTCCAGGCATTCATCTTCCAGGCCAGCCCCTCGCCTTCGCCGGTGCGGATCGCGACCGTCGTCGACAGCGCGATGCGGGTGTTTTTCGCGGCGTATCGGCCGCAGGTTCATCGGTAACGTACGATACGCGGCATCCCTCGCGTCATATGGAGACGGATCGCTTCGTCGCTCCGGTCCTCGCGAAGACAGGGACGCATTGGCGCGCTACCATGGCGAGTGCGACATCAATTCGAGGTGATCATCCGCCATGAAGGACCTCACAGTCCGGCATATGCGTCCCGACGAGATTCCGCTCGCGGTGGACTGGGCCGCGGCGGAAGGCTGGAATCCCGGGCTCAGCGATGCGCCCTGCTTCGCCGCCGAGGACCCACGGGGATTCTTCATCGGTGAACTCGAAGGGCGGGCCGCCGCGGTGATCTCCTGCGTCAATTACGCTGCCCACTTTTCCTTCCTCGGCTTCTACATCGTGCGTCCCGATCTGCGTGGCCGCGGCCATGGCCTGAAGATCTGGAATGCAGCCATCGCGCATGCGCAGCCGCGCGTGATCGGACTCGATGGCGTGGTGGCGCAGCAGGCGAACTACCAAAAGTCCGGCTTTGCGCTCGCTTACGCCAATGTGCGCTACGGCGGCATCGTCGCGGCACCGTCGGCACCGAACGGGCGTATCGTTGCGCTAACCGACGTGCCGATGGCACTGGTCGAAGCGGATGACGCCACCGTGTTTCCGGCGCCGCGTCCGGCCTTCCTGCGCGCCTGGATCGACACACCAGGACATGTCGGACGCGCGCTGCTGCGCGACGGCAGGCTGGCGGGCTGGGGCGTGATCCGTCCGTGCCGCACCGGTCGGA
>CALRXG020000212.1:0-11128 GCA_943372075.1 Bordetella parapertussis
GGCCGCGACACCAAGGCCCAGCGGGGCTTTGTCAATCCACCGGTGTTTCACGGCTCGACCGTGCTCTATCCGACCGCCGAGGATCTCCACGCCCATCGCGCCGAATTTACCTATGGCCGCCACGGCAGCCCGACCACCCGGGCGCTGCAAGACGCGCTGATGGCGCTGGAGGGCCCGCAATGCGCCGGCGTCGGCCTCACCCCATCGGGACTGGCCGCGATCAGCACCACGCTGCTCGCGGTGCTGAAGGCCGGCGACCACCTGCTGGTGTGCGACAACGCCTATCGGCCGACCCGCAATGTTTGCGAAAAGATCCTGAAGCGATACGGCATCGAGACCAGCTATTTCGATCCGCTGATCGGCGCCGGCATCGAGCCGCTGTTCAGGCCGAACACCCGGGCGGTGCTGGTCGAGGCGCCCGGCTCGCAATCCTTCGAGATGCCCGACGTGCGCACGATATCGGCCGTGGCGCATGCCCGCGGCGCGCTGGTGATCGACGACAACACCTGGGCGACGGCGCTCTATCGCCGGTCGCTCGATCAGGGCGTCGACATCAGCATGCAGGCCGGCACCAAATACATCGGCGGCCACTCCGACATCATGTTCGGCACCATCGCGGCGAATGCCAAGACCTGGCCAATGATCCAGGAAGCGATCGGGCTGCTCGGCATCTGTGCCGGTCCCGATGACGTCTATCTCGCACTGCGCGGGCTCCGCACGCTGTCGGTGCGGCTTGCCCAGCACCACCGCTCCGGGCTCGACATGGCGCGCTGGCTGGCGGCGCGGCCCGAGGTCGATCGGGTGCTGCACCCTGCCCTCGAGACCGATCCGGGACACGCGATCTGGAAACGCGACTTCAGCGGTGCCTCCGGCCTGTTCAGCATCGTGCTGAAGCCGGTGCCGCAGAGTGCCGTCGATGCGATGCTCAACACGCTGAAGCTGTTCGGCATGGGCTTTTCCTGGGGCGGCTTCGAAAGCCTCGCCATCCCGTTCGACTGTAGCGACTATCGCACCGCGACCAAATGGTCGCCGGGCGGCCCGACGTTGCGGCTGCATATCGGGCTCGAGAGCCTCGACGATCTCAAGGCCGATCTCGATCGCGGATTTGCGGCATTGAAGTCCGCGTCCTGAGCGCTCCGCGTCGCGCGCGTTAGACGATACTTAACCACGACGGACGCGAACATGACTCCGCGCTGCGATCGCTGTCGTGCACGTTGAGCACGCACGATCTCCGGGATTCTGCGGAGATGTAACGGCGCCGATAACTCGCCGTTCACCATCCCCACCAATCCCTTAATTGTCCGGACCTTCTGGCAAGTTCCCTTATACTTTTGCGGCCGTAGTGATGCTGCTGGGAAGGGCTGTCATTGCCGCAAGGACGCGACCGCCCGGTGTAAGGGCATTCAGACAATTCCATGAAGACGGCACGCATCGTGGTCCTCGGCATCGCCGGCGTCGCAGGCCTCGCGGCCATGTATCTCGCGAGCATCGGTGATCACAAACCCGCGCAGGTAGCGCAGCCGGTCACGCCGCAGCTTCCCACGGTCGAGGTGCTGGTGGCGAAGTCCGACATCGGTCTCGGACAGGCGCTCAAGGCCGAAGATGTGCAATGGCAGCGCTGGCCGGCCGAGACCGCGAGCAGCGCCTTCCTGCGCCACGACACCAATGCCGATGCCATGAACGAAGTGATCGGCTCGATCGCACGCGCCCCCTTCATCATCGGCGAACCGATCCGCGAGCAGAAACTGGTCAAGGCCAATGGCAGCGGCTTCATGGCCGCGATCCTGCCCTCCGGCATGCGTGCGATCTCCACGGAAATCTCGCCGGAGACCGGCGCCGGCGGCTTCATCCTGCCGAACGACCGCGTCGACGTGATCCTGTCGCGACGCGACAAGAATCCAGATCAGCTGAGCGGCCGCGACATCGTCACCACCGAGATCCTGCTGTCCAACGTCCGCGTGCTGGCGATCGACCAGGCGCCGAAGGAGAAAGACGGCAACAACTCCCTGATCGGCAAGACCGTGACCCTCGAACTCAAGCCCGAACAGGCCGAGACGCTCGCGCGCGCGCGGCAAACAGGCACTCTGGCGCTCGCGCTGCGCAGCATCGCGGACGTCAACGAAAAGGTCGACGAGACCAACGAGCATGCCCCGAAGCGGGGCGAGAGCATCAAGGTGGTGCGCTTCGGCATCCTGAGCTCTCAGACGACACAGAAGTGATGGGGGCTTCGATATGACAAAGGGTGCAAGACAACTGGCAACGCGGACCACGCTGGCCCGCTCGCTGTCCGTTTCGGCGGTCACTGCGCTGATGCTGATCCCGGCTTTCGCCAGCGCGGCCGATCCCGACAAGAACGCCGACGTCGCGGTGACCAGCAGCATCGCCGCCAAGACGCGCTCCGTCTCGCTCGGCGTCGGCAAGTCGGTGGTGGTCGACCTGCCGCGCGAGGCCAAGGACGTTCTGGTCGCCGACCCCAAGATCGCCAATGCCGTGATCCGATCGGCGCAGCGCGCCTACATCATCGGAGCAGCGGTCGGCCAAACCAACGTGGTGTTCTTCGACGCCGACGGCAACCAGGTCGCCTCCTACGACATCGCGATCAAGCGCGACCTCAACGGCATGCGCGCGGCGCTGAAGCAGATGCTGCCCGGCGTCCAGATCGAGGGCGTCGGTGAAAGCGTGGTGCTGACCGGCACGGTGTCGAGCCCGGTGGAAGCCCAGCAGGCCGGCGACATCGCCGCGAAGCTGGTCGGCAGCGCAGACAAGGTCGTCAACTCCATCGTCGTGCGCGACCGCGACCAGGTGATGCTCAAGGTCACCGTCGCCGAGGTGCGCCGCGACGTCGTCAAGCAGCTCGGTGTCGATCTCAGCGCCAACATGAACTACGGCACCGCCGCGGTGGTGTTCAACAATGCCAACGCCTTCACCGCCAACAACGGACCGCTCGCAGCCAATTCGCTGACCGGCGCGGCCGTGAACAAGCTCGGCGTGCCGACAGTCACCGCAACCCTGCGCGCGATGGAGAGCGCGGGCGTGGTGAAGACGCTCGCCGAGCCCAACCTCACGGCGATCTCGGGCGAATCCGCGACCTTCGTCTCCGGCGGCGAGTTTCCGATCCCGACCGGCGTGACCTGCCAGACGACGACCTCGGGCACGATCGGCAATTGCGTCCAGACCGTCAGCTTCAAGAAGTTCGGCATCTCGCTCAACTTCACCCCGGTGGTGCTGACCGAGGGCCGCATCAGCCTGAAGGTGATGACCGAGGTTTCCGAGGTCTCGATGGACAACGCCCTGACCGGCGGCCAGGGCGGCACGACCATTCCCTCGATCAAGACCCGCCGCGCCGACACCACGCTGGAAGTGCCGTCCGGCGGCTCGATCGCGATGGCGGGATTGATCCAGGAACAGACCAAGCAGGCCGTCAACGGCATGCCCGGGGTCGATCAGATTCCGGTGCTCGGTCAGCTGTTCAGGAGCCAGGACTTCGTCAACAACGAGACCGAGCTCATGGTCATCGTGACGCCCTATGTGGTGCGCGCCGTTGCGCAGAAGGAATTGTCGCGTCCCGACGACGGATTTGCACCGGCCTCCGACGCGCAGTCGGCGCTGCTGGCGCGCGTCAATCGCATCTACGGCGTTGCCGCTCGCGGCGAGCCGATCGGCGCCACGCCGGTCAATTTCGGCTTCATCATCGACTGACGCGGACCTGAGGGATTGGGGGATCCTATGATGACACGCAACACACGAGCCGGTCACCTCAGGGCGCTGTCGCTGTTCGGCGCCCTCGCCGCGTCAGCAATCGCGCTCGGCGGCTGCAACCTGACGAACAACGACGTCGTCACCGGCACCGTGCCCGACGACTACCGGCTGCGGCACCCGATCGCGGTCACCGAAGGCGAGCAGTCGATCGTCGTGTTCGTGGGCCGCGCCCGCGGCAATCTCACCGAGACGCAGCGCGACGACGTGATGGGGCTGGCGCGCACGTGGCGGCGCGAGGGCACAGGCGCGATCGCCATCGACGTGCCGGCCGACACCCCGAATTCGCGTTCGGCGCAGGCGGTGTATCACGAGATCCGCGGCCTGCTCGGATCGATGGGCGTGCCCGGCCACGCCATCACCAGGCGCTCCTACCAAACCGACGATCCGCGCGCGCTCGCCACCATTCGCCTCAGCTACCCGAAAATGGCTGCCGTCGCCGGCCCGTGCGGATTGTGGCCGACCGACCTGGGCCCCTCGATCGACAATCCGAGCTACAACCAGAACAAGCAGTACGACAATTTCGGCTGCGCCACCCAGCGCAACCTTGCCGCGATGGTCGCCAATCCGTCCGACTTGGAGCAGCCGCGAAGCGAGACCGCCGCCTACACGCCGCGCCGTTCGATCGCTTTCGACAAATACCGCAAGGGCGTATCGACCGCGACCTCCTATCCGGAAACCGAGAAAGCCAAGCTGAGCGACGCCGCGAAATGACCGCCCAACCGCAAGACGAGCCGCAGACCGCCAACGACTACATCGCGCCGGCGCCGCGGATTTCGGTGCAGGCCTTCTGCGCCAGCGTCGCCACCGCCACGACAGCGCGCGCCGCCGCCGAAGACCGCCGGCTCGCCAAGGCGCACCTCTCCGTTCACATGGGCGGCATCGCCGCTGCGATCGACGCCTATCACAAGGCGCCGACGCCCAACGTCATCATGCTGGAGACCGAGCCGGACAACGACTTCCTCGCCGGTCTCGATGAACTCTCCACGGTCTGCGATCCCGGCACCCGTGTCGTCGTGCTCGGCACGCCCGGCGAGACCGCGCCATATCGCGAATTGGTGCGGCGTGGCGTCAACGACTACGTCATCGGGCCGGTCAAGGTGCTCGATATCGTGCGCTCGATCTGCAGCCTTTTCTCGGCCACCGAAGCGGTCTCGGTCGGCCGCCTGATCGCGGTTGCGGGCGCCAAGGGCGGCGTCGGGGCCTCGACCGTCGCGCACAATGTCGCCTGGACCATCGCGCGCGACCTCGGGCTCGATTCGGTCGTCGTCGATCTCGACCTCGCCTTCGGCACCGCGAGCCTCGACTACAACCAGGATCCGGCCCAGGGCATCGCCAACGCGGTGTTCTCACCGGAACGTCCGGACAGCGCTTTCATGGATCGCCTGCTTGCCAAGTGCAGCGATCATCTCAGCCTGCTGGCGGCGCCAGCTAGCCTCGATCAAGTCTACGATTTCGGCGCCGAAGCCTTCGATGCCATCTTCGATACCATGCGCATGACCACGTCCTGCATCGTGCTGGACGTGCCGCATCAATGGACCGCCTGGACCAAGCGCGTGCTGGTCGGCGCCGACGATATCCTGATCGTCGCCGAGCCCGACCTCGCCAACATGCGCAACACCAAGAACATGATGAACCTGCTGCGGACCGCGCGTCCCAACGACCGGCCGCCGCTCTACTGCCTGAACCAGGTCGGCATGTCGAAGCGTCCCGAGATCGAGGTCAAGGATTTCGCCAAGGCGATCGAAAGCCAACCGATCGCGGCGATCCCGTTCGATTGCAGGCTGTTCGGTGAAGCCGCCAACAACGGCCAGATGATCGCGGAAGTCTCGGCGCGGCACCGCACCACAAAAACCTTCCTGCAGATCGCGCAACGCCTCACCGGCCGCCCCGATCTCGCCGAGGCGCGTGAGTCATTCCTGTCGCCGATCCTCAAGAAGTTGCAGTCGCGCCGCGCCGCCGGCTAGCGATCGGTCTCAGGTCACCCGCAATCCCGCCGCGCCTTAGTCGCGACGGCTGGTGGCAACCGGAATCTTGTCCTTGTCGGTCCGGCTCGCATCCCTGCGCGCCAACAGCCGCTTCAGCGCCGCGACATTGGCTGAGCCCTGCGCCGGCGGCAGATCGGCCTTCATGATGGTCTCGGCCTCGGACTGGCGGCCCTGCAGGCCGACCACGACGGCAAGGTTGGTTCGCACCCGCATGTCGCCGGGTGCGCGTGCCTGGGCACGGCGCAACGTCTCCTCGGCCTTCGGCAGATCCTTTGACAGCAGGTAGGACAGGCCGAGATTGGAGAGCACCGACGGATCGTCCGGCACGATCTTGAGCGCGCTCGCGTAATACTGCCTGGCCTCGTCGTGACGATCGAGCTGGTCGAGCACCGCACCCTGGGCCGACAGGATGCGCCAGTCCGGATCTTCCGGGCTGTGCGCGCGCCCGAACACGTCGAACGCCTGCTGGAAATTGCCATTGTCGGCGAGCGCACGTCCGTAGCCCGCGAGCAGCGCCTTGTTGCTGGGCTGCGCCAGCACCGCCTGCTCCATCACCGCGACCGCCTGCGCACGCTGGCCGGTGGCGCGCAACGCGCGGGCATATTTCAGCGCGGCATCGACATCCTTCGGATTGGATCGGACGCGTTCCTGATAGGTCGCGATATCGCGCCGCGGATCGGCGGGAGCCGGCGTGGCCTCCGCGGTATCGCCCAGCGACCCAGTGATGTCTGACGGGCCAGAGGTCTGGCAGGCGGACAGCCCGATCAGCAGGATTGCGGCGGACACCGAGCCAGCGAACCGGCGCGCGCGGCCAATTGGTCGGGATAGTTTCTCTGACATCAACGAGACTCGGAACAGCGAAGGTTCCGGGATGCTCACAGCTTAACCCTAAGTTCCGGTTAAGGATGCCATCATGTCGCCGTCATCTGGCCCAGATGCGGTTCAGCGCGTGGGCCGGTGGCCGGGTCAGTCGACGAACTGGGCGCCGAATTCGTGCCCGATCCGCCAGGCCAGACGGCACTGACGCGGGCTCCCGCTCGACAGGATGATGGTGAATTCCGGCGGAATCTCCAGATATTCGGCGATCACCTTGACGCCACCGGCCGAGATATCGGTGATCATGCAATCGCGAGGCAACGACCCCGTGCCCAGCTGAATTTTTGCAACGCTCCGGCAGGGCCGGCGTTCGCTCTTGCGGCGATTCACAAACATACTGATCCCCAACGCCTTTCTGGACAGCTTGCTGGCTGGACAGCTCTCTCGTTCCTACCGTCATAGCCGGCAAAGATTGGGAACTAGCTAGCGGAACCGCTCGCAATTGAACGGTCATTTTCGGAATTCGTTCACCGGGCAATCCCGTTGCGATGGGAACAAAAAGGGGTTGATCCGCAGTCATTTGGCGATAGCGTGAATCCTTCGACTCGAATTTGCCGGGATATCCAGGACGTATGGGAAGTCTAGTTCTGCTCGATCTGATGGGGGGCGTCGCGCTCCTGCTGTGGGGCCTGCATATGGTCCACAGTGGAATTTTGCGTGCCTTCGGGCCGGATTTGCGGCTGTTGCTGGCAAGGGCGCTGAGCAACCGGTTCACCGCGCTTGGCGCCGGCCTCGGCCTGACCGCCCTGCTCCAGAGCTCGACTGCCACCGCGTTGATCACCAGTTCGTTCGCCGCCGAGGAGATCGTCAGCCTGGTGCCTGCGCTCGCGATCATGCTCGGCGCCAATATCGGCACCACGCTGATCGTGCAGGTTCTGTCGTTCAACGTGGCAGCCGTGGCGCCGGTGCTGTTCATCACCGGCCTCGTCGCGTTCCGCAGCGGCCCGCGCTCCCGGATCAAGGATCTCGGCCGGGTCTCGATCGGCCTCGGCCTGATGCTGCTGGCGCTGCACATCCTGCTCGACACGATGGCGCCGGCCGAGAATGCCCCGGGCGTGCGCGTGTTCCTCGGCGCCATCACCGGCGATCCGGTGCTCTGCATCCTGATCGGCGCCATCGTCACCTGGCTGGTCCATTCCAGCGTCGCCAGCGTGCTGCTGGTGATGTCGCTGGCCTATTCCCAGTTCATTTCACCCTATGCCGCGTTCGCGCTCGTGCTCGGCGCCAATCTGGGCAGCGCCATCAATCCGCTGATGGAAGGCGCGCGGCGCGACAATCCGGCGAGCTACCGGTTGCCGGTCGGCAACCTCGTCAACCGCATCGTCGGCGTGCTGCTGGTGGTGCCGTTCCTGCGCCCGATCACGGAGGCCGTCCACGCCTGGCAACCTGATCTCGCCAAGGCGACCGCTCTGTTCCACATCGCCTTCAACGTCGCGACCGCGCTGCTGTTCATCGGCGTGCTCGACCAGATGGCGCGGCTGCTCGAGCGTCTGCTGCCGAAGCGGGCGCAGGAGACCGATCCGTCGCGGCCGCGTTATCTCGACGAGAGCGCGCTGGAGACGCCCTCGCTCGCGCTCGCCGATGCCGCGCGCGAGGTGCTGCATATGGGCGACCATACCGAGGCCATGCTGCGCAAGGTCATGGCGGCGATGATGACCAACGATCGCGCTTTGGTCGACCAGGTGTCGAAGATGGACAACACCGTCGACCGGCTGAACGAGGCGATCAAGCTCTACGTGACCAAGCTCACCCGCGGCAGCCTGGATGAGCGCGAGGGCCATCGCGCCATGGAGATCGTCGCGTTCGCGATCAACCTCGAGCATATCGGCGATATCGTCGACAAGAACCTGAGCGAGCTCGCGACCAAGAAGATCAAGCACCGCCTGCAATTCTCCGCCGAGGGCGCCGAGGAATTGTCGGCGTTCCACAAGCGCACGATCGACTCGCTGCGGATCGCGTTTGGCGTATTCATGTCGGGTGACGCCGGCGAGGCGCGCAAGCTGCTGACCGAGAAAGCGGCGCTGCGCGCGGCCGAGCTCGCCGCCGTCGAACGCCATCTGGAACGGCTGCGCGAGGGACGGCCCGAGACCATCGAGACCACCTCGCTGCATCTCGACGTGCTGCGCGACCTGCGCCGCATCCATTCGCACATCTGCTCGGTCGCCTATCCCGTGCTCGATGCCGCCGGCGAGACGGCGGCCGATCGCGAGAAAGCCGTGGACGCGGCCGAGCTGCCGGCGCCCGCGCGGCTTTGATCGACCAAACTGCGGTCTGCGCTATGTCGGCGGCCGGTGCTCGGAGCCGAGGCGCCGCTGTGGAGACGCTGATGCAGCGGCCAGTTGGTCGATGCTGTCACGCTGGCGATCGAAGGCGCCAAGCAGGTCCCCTTGCAGCAGCCGGCCGCCGGATAGTTTCATGCGGAGCGGATCGATGTTGCGGCCGTTGATCCGCACTTCGTAGTAGAGATGCGGTCCGGTCGAGAGCCCGGTCGATCCGACATAGGCGATCGTCTCGCCCTGACGAACGCGGTCTCCGATCTTCAGCTCGGGCGGGACGCTCGCGATGTGGGCGTATGTGGTCTCGTAACCGCGATCGTGGCGGATCCGGATGTATTTGCCGTACCCGTGTTCGTATCCTTCGGTCTCGACGACACCGGCGCCGGCGGCCGCAATCGGCGAACCATACGGCGCGGCATAATCGACGCCCTCGTGGAAGCGGCGATCGCCCAGGATCGGATGAATCCGCCAGCCAAACCCGTCGCCGAGGCGACCGCTGACGACCGGCTTGCGCAACAGGAACTTGGTGATGGACTGCCCACCCTCGTCGTAGAAATCGGAGCTGCCGTCATCAGGCGCCGTGAACCGGTAGTATCGGCGGGTCTGCCCGCCCGCCGTCAGGTCGATGAAGACCAACTCCGGCTGGCCAATCTCGTTGGGGGCATAGATGATCTTGGCAACATCGGCATCGCCGAGCGGTTCGTCGAGATCGAAGTCGCGGCCGCAAAGACGCAGCAATTCGGCAACAATGCCCTCGTCGACATGATTGGACCGTGCGAGTGCGTTAAGGCCGTCGCGCAGCGACTCGCCGGGAACCGAATGCGTGTCGATCGTCTGACGCAGCAATTTCTCGTTCGACCCGGCGGGAGCCGGCTGTTCCGGCACGATCGCCTGGTATTGGCCATTGTCGGTACGCCCGACCGCCGACACGGTTGAATCCGCCAGCTCGATCGACACCTTCGCGACATGGGCGCTTGATGAAACGCCGCCGTCGTTCTGCTCGATGATCGTGATCTTCTCGCCGCCGGACAATGTCTTCCGGTCACCGGATGACGGAAAGGCAGCCAGGATGGACGGCGCATCGTCGATCGCCGCCTTCACGGCGTGCAGGATAGCGGCGAGCGTGTCACCAGCTCTGGCGATCACCACGTGTCGATGGTGACCGGTCGAAGCAGGCGACTTCGGAAGGCTCGTTACATTGACTGGTTCGCCAATCGGCGATGGCGCACGCGCTCCTTCTCCATCATCGGCATAAGCGCTGGTACCGCTAGGCAACTCGCCGCGCGATCGGCCTGTCCGGATGATCGATGGCAATTCCGACAGCAACGAATGTTGCGAGCCAACTCGCTGGTCGTTCTTGCTGCCGTCCGCCGATTCGCGGCGATCGTCCTGTGATGGTCCGGGATCGATCTCGGCAAGCCGTGCCGACACACGAGTAAAGGGGCGAACAGATCCGGCATCGCTCAATTGCTCGATCTTGAGCGCGGCAGGAGTGTCCTGCGAGCCGAGCTTGTGGTCAAGCCGGTCACCGCGCCGCGCTTCATCAACCACCTGTCCCGTGGCACGCGGAACCAAAACCACCGGCGACACCGCAAATGTTGCGTGATAGCCGAACGTTCCGCGCAGCGCGCTACCAAGGAGCGCGACGGCAGCGGTCCCGATCAGGACCGTCGCCGCCATCCAGCGGACACTCACTGCACGCCGGTCCGGCAACCCGCCCGCGCCGGACAGTGGCGGCTCGTCAAGCAAGGCGACATCGCGAACGCTCGATGAATGACCATCCGTTCTCGTCACTTCGCCGCGGCCAGTCATCAACGCCCCTCATTCCCTGGGGCACGGTCTCAGATGCCGCCACGCCCACGGCAGACCGTAGATGCCATGGAGCTTGGGGCGATTGTTTGACCTTCGATCAGATTCAGTCGCAATTGATACTGGCGAGGAGGCTCACCATACCGCTCGCGGTGCCAACGATCGAGAGAATCAGTTGTTGAGCGTCTTCGAGGCGCGGCCGCGGTTCTTCATGATCAGCATGATGTTGCGGATGTAGATCAATGTGGCGAGGCCCTGCCCGATGATGATGACCGGCTCGCGCTTGGCAAGCCCATAGATCAGCGTCATCAGACCACCGCCCATCGAGAAGAACCAGAACGCCATCGGCACCACGCTCTGCCCGGCGCGCTCGCTGGAAATCCACTGCACCAGGAAGCGCGCCGTGAACAGCAACTGCGCGAC
>CALRXG020000213.1:0-11109 GCA_943372075.1 Bordetella parapertussis
AGATGGATTGCTTCGTCGCTGTCGCTCCTCGCAATGACGAGGCTGGTCCCTACTTCGGGAGCGCGACCGGTGTCAGCTTGAACGGGCCGGGGTCCTTGCCCTTGTTGTCGCCGATCAGGTAGGACAGCTTGCCTTCGGCGACCCAACCGACGTCACCGATCTGCGTCACCGAGACAGGCTCGGCAAGACCGTCCTTGATGGTATCGATCGTCGCTTCGTTGCCTTTCACCGTGACCTTGTCGAGCTTGCCGTTGCCCTCGATCAGCAGGAAGTCGCCGCCATGGGCGCGCAGTGCATCGGCGTGGTCGAGCGGCCGCGACGGTTTCAGCTCGGTCACGACACCGGCCTTGCCGTCCTTGACCTCGATCTTGAACAGCCTGGCCGGAATGAAGGTCGTGACATAGAGATTGCCGTCGGCGCCGATCGCGATGCCGTCGAGCCCGACGCCGTCCTTGGCCGGCGCGAGTTGCGGATCGGTGGCGAAGGTCGTAAGCGCCGTGCCGCCGGGCTTCAGGCTGTAGACGAACGGCGCAAAGGAATCGCTGACATAGGCGGTGCCGTCGACGCCGACCACGATGTCGTTGCAGAACGATTTCGGATCGCTCAGGGCAAAGCTGCCCTTCGGCGCGCCGCTCTTGAGATCGAAGGTCTTCAGCCAGGCGCCCTTGCTGTCACCCGGCCCCGCGACGCCCATCGCGCTGATGTCGTTGGAGCAGACATAGAGCGTGCCGCTCTTCTCGTCGGCGAGCACGCCCAGCGTCGAGCGGCTGTCGCCGGCGCCCGGCTTGACCAGCTGCTCGGCCTTGCCGCCCGAGATCTTGGTCACTCCGCCATGATTGAAGCTGCCGACGTAGAGCGTCCCGTCGGAGGTCGAGGTCACGCTCTCCGGAAAACTCTTGTCGGGAACGCCGACCGGAGCGGTTTCGGCGCGGGCCGCGCCGGCCATGCCGAGCGCTAGGATGGCAGCCGCAGCGCTCGCCAGATTTCTATTTTTTCGCGTTTTCTTCACGCGAACCGGTATCCATCTCGCGCGAAAACGCTCCATTGCTGCGCGGCGGCTATCGAGCGTTTCTCCCGTTGCGCGCGGACAGCCCGCGTCGCCTTTGTTTTTTATCATGATCGCGTTTCCTCAATGAACCTGGTTGGACCAGGCAGGATTGTGAGGCGATCGTCTCCGGCCGATGGTTGTTGTGTGCAGGGTTCCCGGCCGGATTGTCACCGCCTGCCTTGTCACCACGATATATACGATAGTATATAGCGAGAGGGAAGCTGCGATGGCAGGAGCGCGCGCCATGCAACGGGAATTGGTGTCACACCACCGAGTGTCGCGTCGTTGCGCGCGGCGCGAAGTGATAACAGACGCAACTCAGTCCGGGCTGAACGCCTCGTACACCAGCTTTCGGAACGCGGGTGTGATGCGCTGGCGTTCGTTCTGGGTCTGCTCCAGCATGATGTAGATCATGTCGAGCTTCGGATCGACGCCGAAATAGGTGCCGCTGCCGCTGTCCCATTTCAATTCGCCGATCGAGCCGGGCGGCGGCGGCTTGGCGATGCCGGGATCGGTACGCACGGCGATGCCATAGCCGTAACCGAAGCCGTCGCCGGGGAAGTACCAGTAGTCGCGGCCGACGCCGGAGCCCGGCCCGATATGATCTCTCGTCATGTCCTTGAAGGCCGCCGGGCTCAGATAGCGCTTGCCGTCGAGCTCGCCGCCATCGAGCAGCATCTGCGCAAAGCGCGCATAGTCGAGAATGGTCGACACCAGGCCGCCGCCGCCGGACTCCCACTCCGGATGCGCGCGCCGGTCGTTCTCCCCGTCGATCAGGATCGTGTCGGAGGGCAGCGGCTCGGCGAGCCGGGTCCGCTCGGTCTCCGCATCGAGCACGTATCGGGTGTCGTTCATCTTCAGGGGATCGAAGATGCGCTCCTTCTCGAACTGGTAGAGCGACTTGCCCGAGACGATCTCGATCACCCGGCCAAGCACGTCGGTGGAGTGACCGTAGCGCCACAGCGTGCCTGGCTGCCGCGATAGCGGCAGCTTGGCCAGCCGTGCGACAAATTCCTTGTTGTCGAACTTGCCGTCGAACAGATGCCCCGCGCGATAGAGCCTCTGGATCCAGTCGGCGCCGATATATTCGTAGGTGATGCCCGAGGTATGTCGCATCAGGTCCTCGATCGTGACCGGGCGGATCGGCGGCACCAGCTCGAGCTTGCTCAGATCGTTGCCGCCATCCGGCTCGATGCCGACCTTCACGTCGGCGAACGCCGGAATGTATTTCGACAGCGGGTCCTGCGGCGACAGCTTCCCTTCGTCGACCAGCATCATGGCGGCGGTGTTGGTGATCGGCTTGGTCATCGAATGCAGAGCGAACATGGTGTCCGGCCGCATCGGCGATTTGGTCGTGACGTCGCGATAGCCGAAGGTCTTGAGATAGACCGGCTTGCCGTGCTGCTGGATCAGGATAGCGGCACCTGGAATTTTTCCTGTCGCGACCTCGTTGTCGAAGAACGCGGTGATGCGTTCGAGCTTCTCCGGCGACGGGGCAGGGGCGTCGGTGGCGCGGGCCGCGCCTGATGTGACAAATGCAAGACACAGGATCGCGGTCGTCACTATGCGAAGCGTTCGCACGGTAGGGTGGATCGCCCGATCATATCCACATGACATTGAAAGCCGCCCCTGCCTGATGCCTTGAACGCCGCCTCCTAGCGCGAGCGCCCCCGCACCATAATCATTTTCGAGCGACTTTATTCCCTAACGATGGTCGAAATTCATACAATTTGCGTGGCGCCGCCCGGCGTCCGCACCGCATTCGACAGCACTTGCAGCGCCTGGCTCAACTCAGCGCGGTTGCGCGCGGCGCCCAGCGACACGCGCAGGCCGCGCGGCGCGGCGTCTCCCGCCGTGAAGGCATCTTCGCCGACCACGGCAAGGCCATTGCGCATCAGATGCGACAGCAGGTCGGTGCCGTCGAAATGTTTCGGCAGCGGCATCCAGAGATGGTGGCTCGCCGGCCGCGCCGCGTAGGTGACGCCTTTGAGGAAGCGCGCCGCGAGCTGCTGGCGGGCGGCCGCCTCGTTGCGGATGGCGCGGATGATGTCGGCGGCAACCCCGGAGCGCAGCCATTGCGTCACCAGCGCCACCATCAGCGACGGCGGCATCTGCATCGTGGCCTGCATGCTGGCGCGCATGCGCTGCTCGGCGCTCGCATCGGGCGCCAGCAAATAGGCGACGCGCAAGGCGGGCGCGATGCATTTCGCGATGCTGGCGGCGTAATAGGTGCGCTCGGGGATCAGGGTTGCGATCGGCGCCATCTGCGGTTCGAGCGGGCCGTAGACGTCGTCTTCGATCAGGACGCAGCCGCGCTTCCTGATGATCTCGGCAATCGCCTTGCGCCTGACGGCGCTCATCGTCGCCGTGGTCGGATTCTGCTGGGTTGGAATCAGATAGACCACTCTCGGCTTGTGCTTGCGGCAGGCCTCGTCGAGCGCGTCGGGCCGCGCGCCCTCGGCGTCCATCGCAACGCCGACCAGGCGGACATCGAGCCGCGCCGCCGCGGCCTTGATGCCGGGAAATGTCAACGTTTCCGTCAGCACGATGTCGCCGGGCGATGTCAGTGCCAGCAGGGCGTTGAAGATGATCGCCTGCGACCCCGGATAGATCACGATGCGATCGGCCGATGCGTTCGGCACGCGCGGCGCGAGCCATGCCGCGCCGACCTCGCGCTCATCGGAGGTGCCGCCGGGACGGGTGTAACCGAGATACGCGGAGAACCCGGCCTCGGAGCGGATGGTGGCAAGTCCCTGTGCGATGCGCAGGTCGAGATTGGCCTCGACCGGCTGTGGCGGCAGGTTCATCGACAGGTCGATATTGACCGGCGTGGGCAGGTCGGACGCCGCGCGCGCGGTGGTCTCCGAGACGAAGGTGCCCTGGCCGACGCGGGCGTCGAGCAGTCCGCGCCGCCGCGCTTCGCCATAGGCGCGCGTCACCGTGGTGAGGTCGATGTCGAGCGCAGTCGCCAGCGCGCGATGCGTCGGCAGGCGCTGGCCGCGGACCAGCCTGCCGCTGGCGATATCGGCGGCGAGCGCATCGACGATGCGCAGGAACATCGGGCCGTGCCATTCCGAAACCGTAGGGATCCAATCCATGCAATCTGACGCTTTGTCTTTGATTGTATGCTCTATTAAGCATATTGTATGGATCATCAGATCAGGTCAAGGACAACGACCAAGGACGACGACAATGACCGAGACGGTTTCCCTGCAAAAGGCGATGTGGCGCGGCTTCACCATGAAGTGCCCGAACTGCGGGCGCGGCCATTTGTTCGGGCGCTTCCTGAAGGTCGCCGAGCATTGCGAAGTGTGCAGCGAGGACTTCACGCCGCAGCGCGCGGACGATTTTCCGGCCTATCTCGTCATCGTCGTGGTCGGCCACGTTGTGGTGCCGGCGCTGCTCTGGATGGAGATGACCTACGCGCCGCCGGCCTGGCTGCAACTGGCGATCTGGCTGCCGTTCACGCTGTTCAGCGCACTGGCGCTGTTGCAGCCGACCAAGGGCGCGATCGTCGGCCTGCAATGGCAGCTCGGGATGGAGGGATTTGCGGCGACGCGGCGTCGTGCTGCGCCGCTGCAGACGCGGAACAATGTCGGTTCTGTAGGGCGGATCAGCGAAGCGTAATCCGCCGTTCTGTCCGCGACAAAGAAAGTTGGTGGGTTACGCCTGCCGCTAACCCACCCCACAAGATTAAATCGGATGATGATGCGGCCGGAACATGCGGCCCTTCTCGGTTACCAGCACCACGGCGAGCGCGGCCAGTGTGCAGAGGAAGAAGCCGGTCGCGAACGGCCCCAGCGTGCCGTCGTAGTCCTGGCCGATCGTGGTGCCGACGCCGATCCCGAGCAGCGTGGTGATGGTGCCGTAGAGCGAGGAGGCGGTGCCGGCGATCTTGCCCTGCGGCTCCATCGCGAGCGCGGTGAAATTCGCCATCATCAGCCCGAACGCGAACATCATCAGGCCCGCCAGCACCATGAACAGCGGCAGCGACAGCATGCCGGTTTTCACGGTGATGAACAGCACTCCGGCGACCACGGCAAAGCCGGTCAGCGCGGCGTGGGAGATCACCCGCATGCCGATGCGGCCGACGATCCGCGAATTGAGGAAGCCGGCGATCGCGACGCCGACCGCGCAGGCCGCGAAGGCGACCGGGAAATAGTGTCCGAGCTTGAAGATCTCGGTGAAGATCTGCTGCGACGAGAACACGAAGGCGAACAGCGAGCCCTGCACGCCGCCGGCAGCGAGTGCATAGCCGAGCGTCTGGCGGTTGGTGACGGTCTGGCGGAACGCCGACAGCACCTCCGGGATCGCCAGCGACTTGCGCAGTTCAAGCGGCAGCGTCTCCGGCATCCGCATCGCGCTCCAGGCGAGTGCGATCACGCCGTAGATCATCAGCAGCACAAAGATGCCGCGCCAGTGCGTCAACAGCATCACCGCCTGGCCGAATGACGGCGCGATCACGGGCACCGCGATGAACACCATCATCGCCAGCGACATCACGCTCGCCATCCGCCGGCCGGCGTAGCAGTCGCGCACGATCGAGGTCGCGATGACGCGGGTCGCCGCGGTGCCGAGCCCTTGCAGCGCGCGCGCCAGCAGCAGCGTCTCGAACGACGGCGCCATGATCGCGAGCAGGCCGGCGATGGTGTAGACGGTCATGCCGCCGAGCAGCACCGGGCGTCGGCCGAAGCGGTCCGACAGCGGGCCCATCACGAACTGACCGACGCCAAAGCCGACCAGGAAGATCGACAGCACCATCTGCGGCCGGTTGGCGTCGGCGATCTGGAATGCGGAACGGATGTTCGGCAGCGCCGGCAGCATCATGTCCATCGCCAGCGGGTTCAGCGCCATGATGGATGCGATGACGACGACGAATTCTGGAAAGCCCATCGGGCGGTGGCCTGAGGAAACCCAGGCATCGGCATTGATGTCAGACACTTATGACCTCTTGGAGAGCAATGATCATAACGGCGTTGCTGCGTTGCACAATCGGCGTTTCGAGATAGGAGACCGTCGGCGAGGGCTGAGGTAGTCGGGTCATGGAACCGGACCGCGGGCCTTGGCCAGGGCATTATCGTTGCTGCTGCAACTATTTAACTCGTGCCGCGCGAAAACCTCTGCTATCCCGGGTACCAGCACCCGTGCGGGGGCAGGCGCATCGCGCCGATCATGCCTGCACGGCCAAGAACTGCTTCAAGAACGGGTTTGGGGAGGCCACATGTCCATCGAAATGTCCGCGCGCTCGCGCGGCGCTGAACTGTCGGATGAGGAGCGCAAGGTCCTCACCGCAACGCTCGTCGGCACCACCATCGAGTGGTACGACTTCTTCGTCTACGCCCAGGCGGCCGGCCTGGTGTTCGGCGCCTTGTTCTTCGCGCCGATGAACGCGAACAATCCGCTGCTGGCACAGATGGTTTCGTTTGCGACGCTTGGCCTGTCCTTCCTCTTCCGTCCGCTCGGCGCCATCGTGTGCGGCCATCTCGGCGACCGCTTCGGGCGCAAGAACATGCTGGTGGTCACGCTGCTGTTGATGGGGGCGGCGACCGCGCTGGTCGGCCTGCTGCCGACTTACGCGCAGATCGGCGCCTGGGCGCCGGCACTGCTTATTCTCCTGCGCATCCTGCAAGGCTTCTCGGCCGGCGGCGAGTGGGGCGGTGCCGCGCTGATGTCGGTGGAATCGGCGCCCGTCGATCGGCGCAGCTTCTTCGGCTCGTTCCCGCAGATCGGCACGCCGCTCGGCATGATCCTGGCGACCGGCGTACTGTGGGTGCTGACCGCGACGCTCGGCAGGCAGGCGATGATCGAGTGGGGCTGGCGGATCCCGTTCCTGCTGTCGATCCTCCTGATCGTCGTCGGCATCGTGATCCGCCGCACGGTGGAGGAATCCCCGGTGTTCAAGGCGATGCAGCGCCGGCACCGCGAATCCTCCGCGCCGCTGCGTGATCTGATGCGCAATCACAGCAAGGAGATTTTCCGCACCGCGCTGATCTTCATGGCCAACAACGCGGCCGGTTACATCCTGATCGCGTTCCTGATCAGCTATGGCGCCAACACGCTGAAGATGCCGTCCGAGCAACTGCTGCTGATCGGCACGCTCGCGGCGGTGAGCTGGTTCATCTTCACGCTGGTCGGCGGCATCCTCGGCGACAAGATCGGCCGCGTGCGCTGTTTCCAGATCGGCTACACCCTGATGGTGCTGTGGGCGGTGCCGATGTGGTTCCTGATCGACAGCAAGAATCTGCTGCTGTTCTTCATCAGTGCCGTTGGCCTCACTGTCGCGCTTGGCCTGTCCTACGGCCCGCAGGCGGCGCTCTACGCCGAGCTGTTTCCGGCCAAGGTGCGCTATTCCGGCGTCTCGATCGGCTACGCACTCGGCGCCATCTTCGGCGGCGCATTCGCGCCGATGATCGCGCAATGGATCATCGGCACCTACGGCGAGTCCTGGCGCGTCGGCGTCTACATCGCGGTGCTGGCGCTGATCTCGCTGATCACGGTGTCGACGATCAAGGATCCGCAGGGCGTCGATCTCAATGTGAGCGATGCAAGCGGTTAGCTGGAAGAGCCGGATGGGCAACCGGTTCTTGTAGCTCCACGAGCGAAGGCGACGACATAGTCCACCTGCGTGTCGTGGTGGACGCCAGCATTTATCACCGGGCCGCGCCTTGCGCGGCCCGAAATCTTTTGCATCCATCGTTTGCATTTGCCCTCGGCCGCGCTCTCATCGCTTGCAAACGCCAACGTGATTTCGAAGTTGTGGCATATTTCACATACACGCATCCGTTCGGCGCTTATGCTGTTGTCATTGGAAAGACCCGCTCATCGATCCCGCGTGCTCCAGAAGGAGCCTCCGGCATGACAGCCTGGAGAAGGGCCATGAGCCGGATATATGACGCCAACATTTGCAAATAGCGACCGAGCCAAAGCGAGCGCGTCAACGTGCGTAGCCGCGGGGCGGCTGGCACACGTTTCTCTGCCGTGATGACGGCAACGGTCTCCAGTGTGACGAACGAAACAGTAGCTTCATCAATTTGAAAGGAGTGCACAATGGGTTGGGCTCCGAATTGGGTCGGCGTCAGCGGCGGCGTTGCAGCGCCAGGGACGTCAATCACATCGATTGCCAGGTACCCGCAGCATCTCGATGTCTTCTGCGTCGGCACCGACAACGGGATCTACAGTGCGTGGTGGGATATCTCCACGGGATGGTCGAACTGGTTCAGGGTCGCTGGCGGCGTCGCTGCCCCGGTGACGACCATCACGGTGGTCGCCCTCAACCCCAACCATCTCGATCTGTTCGCCGTGGGATCGGACCACGGAATCTACAGCATCTGGTGGGACGCCAATGGCGGCTGGGCCGGGAGCTGGTTCAGGGTCGCCGGCGGTAGCGCAGCGCCCGGTACCTCGATTGCGGCCATCGCTCGCAATCCCAATCATCTGGATCTGTTCGCTGTCGGAACGGACATGAAGATCTACAGCATCTGGTGGGATGCGAACGGTGGATGGGCGGGAAGCTGGTTCAACGTCAGCGGCGGCGTTGCAGCGCCTGGTACGTCGATCACGGCGTTGACACGCAACCCCAACCACATCGATCTGTTTGCCGTCGGATCGGATCACGGCATCTACAGCACGTGGTGGGACGTCAACGGCGGATGGGCACCCTGGTTCAGGGTCGCGGGCGGAGCTGCGGCGCCGAACACTTCCATTGCGGCCGTCGCAAGATACCCGACGCACATGGATCTGTTCGCTGTCGGAACCGACCACAAGATCTACAGCATCTGGTGGGACGCAAATGGCGGATGGGCAGCGAGTTGGTTCAATGTCAGCGGCGGTGCCGCGGCTCCCAACACATCGATCAGCGTCGTTTCCCGTTATCCCAACCATCTCGACGTCTTTGCGGTCGGCACGGATCACGGCGTCTACAGCGTATGGTGGGACGGCAGCACCGGATGGAGCAACTGGTTCCAGATCGCCGGGGGCGTTGTCGCGCCGAACACGTCGATCAATGCGCTGAGCCGCTACCCGGACATCCTGGATGTCTTCGTCGTTGGCACTGATGACCACATCGACACGATCTGGTGGCTCGACGAGATGTACTTCTCGATGCAACACCAGCAGCAGTCCAACTGGTGCTGGGCCGCAACTTCGACCAGCGTCGCGCTGTTCTACAAGCCGGCGAGCGGCTGGACGCAGTGCCAGGTTGCCAACCAGGAGCTCGGCCGAAACGACTGCTGCGGCGCGGGCGCATCCGGGCCATGCAACGTGACTGGCTATCTCGACCAGGCGCTTTCCATCGTCGGCCATCTCGACCATTGGGTGGGAGGCATTGCGAGCGTCGCGCAGGTCGAGACCGAGGTGACGTTTGCTCGCCCGCTCGGGATCAGGGTCGCCTGGTCTGGCGGCGGCGCTCACTTCCTATGCATCATGGGCCACTACAACGCCGGGGGGATCGATTGGATCACGGTCGACGATCCGATCTATGGTCGCTCGAACGTCAACTACGCTACGTTGCAGACCAAGTATCAGGGCAGTGGTACCTGGACGCACACCTACTACACCAAATACTGAGGAGGTTCTGATGGCTGTTCTTACTCCGTCCCCGCCACAACAGGCGACCGAGGCCGTTCAATCGATCTTCCAGGACGCGAACCATAGAGCGTTGAGGTCCCTGTCGTTGCGCCACGCTGCCGGACCGCTCCAGGCTGTCGAACCTCTTCAGGTGTTCACGCTGGGTCTCGACGATCTGTTGGCCAAGCGCGATTTGCCGGCGGCCAAGTCGACCGGATGGCTGTTTCTCGTGCAGGACAGCAACCAGACCGTCGCTTCCGCGGAAGCGGTTCCTACCGGGACTGGCGATGAACAAGTGGTGTCCGCGCTCAATGAAGGACGCGCTGTCGGGGCAACCGCGGACGCGATCCGAACCGTTCGTAACTTGCCCGAGGTCAGCAAGGACGATTACGAGCTTCGGATTCTCCGCGTTCCGGCCCTGTATGTCACCGCTCTCTGGTTGCACAAGACGGCGGGCACCGGCGACCTCATCGTGCCGCTTGCGCCATCGCCGGTGGACGCCAAGACCGGCGAGGCGGCGCCTGCCTCGCAGCTGATCGATGAACTCAGATACAAGGCGGGACAGGTGAACCGCAGCGCGCCCTAACCGACGCCGAGCATCGCCTTCAGCTTGAGCACCGCGCTGTCGGGCGTTGTCAGCACCGGTTTGCCGGTGGTCTCAGTGACGCGCTCGGCCGCGGGGGCCATGCTGTATTGCGCAAGCGCGATCAGGTCGCAGTCGTCTAAATCCCTGGCTGCCTCGACCACGATGCGATCGTGCTCGGCGCGGTTGCCGCGATCGAGCGCCGCCAGTGCGCCCTCGGCGAGCTTCGGCACCAGCGTGACCTCGGACGGAAACTCCGGCGGCATTGACACCAGCGTCGGCGGGAAGGTGGAGAGCAGGCCGATCCGCTTGCCCTTGGCGACGGCCTGCTCGATCATCGCCTCGTTCGGCTTCAAGACCGGCATCGGCGCGTGGGCGCGCGCCACCGCCTCGATGCAGGGGCCGAACGCAGAGCAAGTGAACAGGATGCCGTTGGCGCCGGTGCTGGCCGCATATTGGCCCATCGCCAGAAAGCGTTCCGTCATGCGTTCGGAGAGCTTGCCGTCGCGCGCAAGGTCGGCCGAAAGACTGTCGTCAAGCAGGTTCATCAGCCGCGCCTCCGGCCAATGCCGCGCGAACGAGGCTTCGATCGGCACGATCGAGTGCTTCAGGGCGTGAATGAGGGTGATGCGCATGGTCGCTGCTCTTCTCCCTCTCCCCGCTCTTCGCGGGGAGAGGGTTGGGGTGAGGGGCTCTCTCCCCGCGAGCGGGGCGAGATCACAAATCTATCAACTCGTCATTGCGAGGAGCGATAGCGACGAAGCAATCCATCTCGCTATATCTGCGGCGCGATGGATTGCTTCGCTCCGCTCGCAATGACGGGACAGTTGGATTCTCAGGTCATCACTTGAACGGGATCGCGTACATCAATCCACCCTTGCTCCAGGTTGCGTTGAGGCCGCGTTCGAGCTTC